>JBBIQJ010000019.1:0-22667 GCA_037442385.1 Armatimonadota bacterium | reverse complement strand
GCCAGCGTGACCCCGAATGCCTGGGGCATCCCGACGAGAGTAAGCTCACTGCGCGTTTGCACCTGATACCGAACGCGGTACGAGGCGCTTTCACCGCGTCGAAGAGGAGGGCGAAGCGAGGGCGTTGAAGGCTTCATCGGCTCAGGCGATAGGCGTGGGGCAAGCGCCCCACGCCAAAGGCAGCTTAGTTAAAGTAGTGGCGACTGCTCCAGTTAATCAGCCAGCCGCTGTGGTTGAAGCCAGGCCAGTTGAACAGTTCGCCGCCTGTGCTCCACGACCATAAGAAAGCCCACACTCCTGCTGCCCATGTAACACTTCCGCGCAGCACATTTTGTGCCTCGCTTCGGGAGCGGATATACCGTTCGGCATAGTAGCGCCCGTTCTCCTGACCGACCTGGACCCCAGCAACCGTGGGCAGCCGCCATGTAGCGACATTAATCTGGGCGCGGAGTTCTGCCCACACGCCTGCAACCCAAATGCTGGCTTCTGCCCGGGCGTTACCATACCCAGAGAGATCCACACGCGGGGTAATGCCGGCCTCAATCGCGGGCGAGTTGTTGATGGCGTTCAAGCCAGCGCTGTATCGATAGTCCAGATACGCAGAACCGCGGGCGCCCAGTTCACCCGTAACACGGATAACCCATACCCAAAACTCGAACCGAGCAGGGTCGGGATTGAAGTTCCACAGTTCCAGCGCACGAGCCCCGCTGAACTCCTCGGAGACACCTGTGGTAAAGTCATGGGTGAAGGGACCGTTTTCGGGCCAGCCCCAGCGTCGCTGTCCATTGACATACGCTTCTATGGAAGCAGTGAACCGCAGGTTGGTTGGAGAGGTCGGCTCCAAGCGTGCATCAGCGACACCGCGAACGACCTCGCGCTCCTGCCCCCAAAGACGTACCATGCTCTTGCCCTCCGCATAGGCGCGGAAGTTCACGGGCGCGATGTCGCCAGAAAGCCCTGTCTGCACCTGAGCACGCGCACCGATATACCAGTTGCCCAGCCAACCGCTGTCCCAACTCCAGGGCAAGTTAAAGCCCCCTGCTGGGTTGAAGAGCGAATCTTCAGGTCCCGGAGTGGGCACATCGTCGGGGTAGACCTGAGACGCAAAAGCCGCTTGCTGACGCGCCAGCTCCTGCGGATCGTACATCCGTTTGGAAGGCACATACACATGGCGCGACTTCTTTAGCGAGTAGCCCAGCATGTTCAAGTATCGTTCCAGCGCGTTGAGACTGGCGTAGAACTCCTTCGCGGTTACCTTAGTCCCATCGGGAAACACCAACACGGTTTCAGGAGTAACGGGTTTCCCCGTTGTTGGGTCCACCATTGGGAACGGTTCAAAGGTAATCGGTGGTCCCGCAGGAACTGGTTGGAACGGGGACGGGTTTGCAGACTGCTGCGCAACAACCGAGGATACGACCGAAACAGCCAGAGCAAGACTCCACAGTGAATGCCGCATCATCCTTTACCTCCTGTACGGTATGCAAGCAACGCTTGCGCTAATATTAATGCGGGTAATCGGGGGCATTTGTCAAGTGTCCAAAAGTACCAATTTTGTCCATAGGGGACTTCTGGTAGCAAGGAGAACCGCGCTGTAGCAGCAGGTGCCGCTTGCCATTCTTGCAAACATCGAGTGAAAGACCCCGCCGTGCTAACAGAAACGGAAGCCATTTTCTCAAATAGGGTATACTTACGGGGCGCAATCGTTATAAGGAGGCGAAACACTATGGAAGTGATTCTCGTACGCGATGTGCCCAATCTGGGGAAAGAAGGCGAACGCAAGAAGGTAGCAGGCGGCTACGCACGCAACTATCTGATCCCGCGTGGTCTGGCAGTACCTGCGACCGAAGGCAACCTCAAAGCATGGCAGGAGAAACAGCGCGTGCTCCAGCAAAAGGCGGAACAGCTCCGCCAGAAAGCCCGCGAATATGCGGAGCGCCTCAACGGACAACGGGTTACGATTATCGGACGCACAGCGCCCAACTCCACGAAACTGTTCGGTGCGGTAACGGCAGACCATATCGCCGATGCCATTCAGGAGCATTTCGGGATAAAAATCGACAAGCGCAAAATTCACCTCGATGACCCCATCCGCACGGTGGGCACGCATACCGTGCATATCCGCTGGGAGCCAGGAATCGAAGCGGAATTGACAGTGGAGGTGGAGGGTCAGGGCGCGTAAGGCGCTCTGCTACCCACCACACGCCTGTCCGAAGTTAAACAACACCGTTAGCAGATCGGCGTCATCCACAGCGCCATCCCGATTCAGGTCTTCTGCAAGGCTGCTGCCCGTTTGCCCGAACGCAAACAACACCGCCAGCAGGTCCGCATCGTCAATCACGCCGTCGCGGTTAATGTCGCCCGCTGGCAGGCTGAAGTTCCGGTTCACGGTGTGGCTCAATAAAACAGAGGCTTGCTGACAGAGCCAGCTGCCCTCCAGTGTGCTAACGGTGAGCATGGCGTTGCCCGCAAGGCTGGTCTCAAACTGATAGGCGCCGCCCGCGCCCAGCGTGAGCGTGAACACCTCCTGGCTGCTGCCCTGCTGAACGGTGAAGCGCACCTGCATACCTGCTGAATTGCTGACCCCTTCCAGCGCCACAACGCCCTGCACCAGCACGGGTTGCACCGTCAGGATATTCGTGCCGACGGTGTTGTGGTAAGTCGTGTTGCCCGCATACTCCACACGCAGGATGTGGTTGCCCAGCCCCAGCGTGAGCGGCAGGGTGTAGGGTAAGGTGGCAATCCCGCTGGCGTTCGTGGTGGCAGTGCCGATGGAGGTCGTGCCAACTTTGAAGGAGAGCAGCTGTCCCCCAATTGGGGCGTTATCCAGCGACTGGCGCAGAGTTGCCTGAAGCAGGATGTTGGCACCGCGCCTGCCTGAAGCAGGCGAAACCGTGAGGTTCGTGGCGCGCCGCACCTGCCACAGGCTCGTAAAGAGGTGGTCGTCCACCATAAAATCGCCCGTGTTGATGCTGTTGCTGTTGTTGCGGTCGTACCAGAGCGCGGTCAGCACATCGTACATGCCGGCGGCAGCATCGGGAGGAATCTGGAAGAAGCGCACCCGGTTTGTCGTGCCTTCGGTGATAGTGACCTTCAGGTCGCGCGTGGGGTCGCTGAGCCAGTCGCTGCTCCCTGTGCGAATGGAGGCGCCCAGCATCACAGAGAAGTCGTGGGTGGCGTCTATGGTGTAGGTGAGCGTGCCCTGCGCTCCTGTGGCGATGGGGTTCGGCGAGGGGGTGAGATGGGCGATGGTCGCAACACCCCCCTGCACCAGCTGGTAGCCTGCGGGGCCGTAGTAGTGGCTCAGAATCTGCTGCCAGTTTTTGGTTCCGTAGCCGTGCAGGGGCGCGGCGCTGGTGCAGGCTTGCGAACTGGAGAGCCGTCGTCCTGTTGCCCAGCGCGCCGAACCCCACTGGCACATCCCGCGCCCGTGTCCGTTGGTCGCAAAGCCCGTACATACAGGGTCATAAATACAGGGCCAGCTGCTGCCTGTGCCTGAATAGCCGTCCCCACAGCCTGCGTTATTGTTCTCGGCGGAGTATTCGGCGCGGGCAATCGCGCCTGTGGAAGTGAGCAGCACATAGCGCGTGGTGGCGTCCACCGCCGCGTTGCCGTTGCTGGTCTGGTTGCCCGTGAACACCTGACAAGAAGTGCTGTCGCAAATATCATAACTGCTGGTGGCAGGGGAATAGACAAACGAGACCCCATAACTGCGCACGGCGACCGCGCCCGCTTTGAGCGACTCCATTCCGCCCGACACATTGCCCCAGCAGGCGTACCACTCGCTGGTGATAACACCTTTGCAGTAGGTCTCCAGGGTGTAGACTTCCACGCGCTGGCAGTTTGTTCGGGAGGTGCAGTTGCGTCCCACGCGGATATATTTGGGTAATACAATTGGCGCAGGCGCGGCAGGGGCAAAATCCCCCCTGACATCAGGTTCGGGTGTAGGAGCCGGTTCACACGCATCGCAGGGCTGGGGCGTGGGCGTTTCGCGGTGGCGCGGCGAGCGCATATCGGTCTGCTCCACGCCCGTGCCTGGCTCCATCGTGAGCCGGTAAATCCAGTCCCCACCGCTCCAGACCGGAATCTGCTCCAGCAGGCGTGTGCGATAGCCCGTTTTTTCCAGAATCAGTGTCGCGTAGGGTTGTTTGCCCCCGGGAAACTGAATCAGGAAAAAACCCCGCGAGTCGGTGTAGGTCGTCTCCTTTGCGCCCATCACGGAGATCTGCACCCCTTCTACAGGTTGACCGCTCACTTCGTCCATCACCCAGCCGACGATGGTCATCATGCCCGCTTTGCGCAGGCTCCAGAGGAACTCTGTTTGCGCCTCTCGGGGCGGCTGGAGGGGGTCCATATAGAACTGGATGGGGAGCATCGGCTCGGCGACATGGAGCGGGATGCCCACAGACTGATAGCCTTCGGCGGTGGCGTAGAGGGTATATTCGCCTTCAGGGAGAACCAGGGCAAGGCGTCCATCCGCGCCTGCGCGATAGGTTGCCGCAACCTCGCCGAGAATCTGCACCTCTGCGGGGAGCGCGCGCCCCGTTACGGCGTCGTGAAAACGCAGCGAAAGCGACACCGATTGCGCCCATGGCGTGCCCCATAGCAACAAAACCCAGACCCATGCGAACCCTTTCGCGTAGCCCATACCTCGATAGTATACACCAATTGAGTTATGGGCGTCGCCCGCGCCGCAGGCGGTAGACATACGCCAGCACTTCGGCGACCGCCTGATAGAGGGTGGTGGGAATTTCGTGCCCGACTTCTACTTCGGCGTAGAGGCTGCGGGCAAGGGGCGGGTTGGTCACAATGGGCACATGCCAGCGGAGCGCTTCTTCACGGATTCGCTGTGCCAGCCAGCCCTTCCCTTTGGCGACCACACGGGGCGCGTTCATTCGGGTGCGGTCATAGCGCAATGCCACCGCGTATGTAACGGGGTTGGTGACCACCACATCGGCTTTGCGGACCTCCTGGAGCATGCGGCGGCGCGCCATTTCTATCATGCGCTGGCGCTGACGCTGGCGGACATACGGGTCGCCCTCCGTTTGCTTGTATTCCTCTTTGAGTTCATAGCGCGACATGCGGATGCTTTTCTCGAACTCGTACCGTTGATAGAGGTAATCCAGCAGTGCCAGCACAAGCCAGAGGACACCCACGCGCAGTCCCACCTGATAGAGCGTGTGGCTCATAGGGGTCAGCGCGTCGGGAAAAGGGCGCTGCGATGCCATAATCAGATTCGGGATTTCCGCCTGAATGGTGCGCCATGCGACATAGGCAATTGCGCCGAACTTCGCGAGAGCCTTGAGCAGTTCCAGCAGCGCCCGCCGTGAAAAAAGCCGCTGAAACCCCTTGAGGGGGTCAATCCGCTTCAGGTCGGGTTTCAGCGGATACGCACTCACCTCAAACCCGACCTGAAGCGCATTGCTAAGGATGCCCGTTAGAAGCAAAACGCCCAGAACAGGCACGACCAGCCCCAGCCCGCCCAGCAGCAAGTCGCGTGAGAGACGCATCGCGCCCGCCTGCCATAGCCCCTGTTGAAATGCCTGCAGAAAGCGTACCCCACCCCATTCCAGCACACTGGGCAGTACCAGCACAAACGCCAGAAACAGGCACGCGCTATTGACCTCTGTGGAACGCGCTACTTGCCCCTTACGCCGCGCCTCCTGCCGCCGCCGCGGCGTCGCCTGTTCGGTACGCTCCTCGTCCATCCCCCCTAATTATCGGGAATCGCGACGAAAATTACAACAGGTATAATCAGGGGCGGTGGTAACGATGCCGTTAGATTTCCGCACGGTTGAGGAGGAAGAGGGGTTCAGCTGGAGGCGGCTTCTGGCGCGGCTGGGCACGGGGATTGGGGTCTTTTTGGTGTTTCTGGTGGTAGGGCATTACGGGGTGGCGCCGTTGCTTTTCCGCACGCAAAGCGCGCCGACGGCTCCAACCGAGCAAAGAGCGTTGCAAACGCCCCCACCGAAAGTAGAAATCTACGAGAAGCTCCCCAGCGACATCACCGCCGCCACGGGCACGATAATCGGCTCTCGCGAGGTGGCGCCTTTTGACTACGAAGAGTTTGACCGCAAGCGCAAAGCCCAGAAACGCCCCGCCGAAGCACCCCCCTCCGACCCCGAAGAGCCGCTGGTGCTGGTACCCGAAGAAGAGTCAGAATCCCCTGCGCCTGCGCACGAAGAACCTGCGACATCCCCAACGGAACCCGAACTGCCTGCAACATCCCCAGCGGAACCCGAACCGCCCCCTACAACGCCTGAGCCGTCGCCTGCTGCCCCGCCTGAGGGGAGAGAAAACAAATCCGAAGCTCCGTCGCCCCAGGCGCGCCTGTATCGCGTGCAGGTCGGCGTCTATGAATCACGCGAGAACGCGAATCAAGTGCTTCAAACCCTGATCGCCAGCGGTTTTGAGGCAAGCATCGTGCCCTTTCAGCGGGATGGGCACACGCTCTATCGGGTACAAACGCTGGTAACACGCGACCGTGCCAGAGCCGAGCAGGCGAAACAGAAGCTGGAAAGTCAGGGCTTTCCTGCGACGATTATTGCCGTGCCATAGCGTTATTTATCCACCATCAGGTGCTCGCGGGCTAAAGCGCGCAGTTTTGTAAGCGCCTGACGCTCCAGCTGGCTCATGCGTTCGCGCGAGAGCCGTTTGATGCTGCCAGGGGGTGTATCGCTCACATCAAAGCCCAGCAAGCGGTAGATAGCCCAGCGCTCGCGCGGGGTAAGCTCCTTTTCCATCAGGTCAAATAGTTGCGAAAGCCATACGCGCTCGATAGCAACTGCCTCAGGGTCGGCTTCTTCCGGGCGTACCAGCAGATTCTCGTAGAGTGATTGCCCGTCGTGCGTGCGGTAGTCCAGAGAATAGTTGCCCTTCGCGAAACGGGCGAGGCGCTGCACTTTGTTGATAGGCATGCCCAACACCTGGGCAATCTCCTCATCGGTTGGCTCGCGCCCGTTGAGTGCGCGCAGTTCGTTGCGCGTGCGCTCAATCTTGCGCAACGAGTCGATCGCATGGTTGGGCAGGCGAATCATGTTGGTTTGCGCATCGGCGGCGCGCCCCACACACTGGCGAATCCAGTGAACCGCATAGGTGCTGAAGCGCAGCCCGCGCGAAGTGTCAAAGTGCTGGATCGCCTTAATCAAGCCCAGAGCGCCTTCCTGCACGAGGTCTTCCAGAGGAATTCCAGGACGCACATAGCGTCGCGCGATACTGACCACCAGGCGCAGATTCGACTCCACCAGTCGTGCCTGCGCCTCCTCGTCGCCTGCCTTGGCGCGCGCTAGCAACTCCATCTCCTCTTCGGGGGTCAGCAGGGGGCGTCGCAGCAGATGACCGAAGATGCTTTCCAGAGCAGTACCGCTCAAACCCTGTTCCAGCTCCGGCTCGGCTTCAGGAGTCTCCTCACTCACAAAATCATCATAAAACTCCAGATCCAGATACTCACTTTGTGTATGCATGCTAAGTGAACCCCCGCCTTCACTTGGTCGGCAAGAGGATACAACAGCAACTTTTGTGCCAAACGATTCACACTTCCCTTGGGGTATCCTAGGGGCAGGAGGCGACTACGATGGCAACCCTTTCGGCGCCAGGTGCTGGCGCACGCTATTCAGCGCTTTTTGCCGACCTTGAGAACATTTATTACTATCTCAAAAATAATGGCGTTCCCAATCCTGAACAGGTAACAGGGGAGCTGATTCGGGAAACACGCAACTGGCTCCAGCGCGAGTGGCAGGAGCCGTGCATTATTATGATCGGATATGCTGACTTTGATCAGTTAGATGTTTCGCTGGGCGACCTGTATTTGATGGGGCTGGAGCCGCGCACTGTCGTTAGTACGGAGCATAAAAACGCTGCCGATATGCGCCTGTGCATCGATGCGCTGGAGGTCCTCTACACGCGCCCCGATATACAGACTTTTGTGCTGATTGCAGGCGACAGAGATTATATTCCGCTGGTGCAGCATCTTCAGCGTCAGGCGCGGCAGGTGTTGATTGTCTCTTTTCGTGGGAATCTGTCGGGCGATTTGCTCCATATTGTAGGGGAATCGAACTTCGTGGACGCAGAGCAGTTAGTGAGCGAGTCGGTCGCGCGCCTGTTGCATGCGCGTGCCAGCACGCGCGCGAAGCCTTCGATAGCGCCTGCCACTCCCACCGCCTTCAATCCGCCCCTCCCCGTGGAAGACCCCGACACTTACCGCTGCCTCGCCATTCTGGTGAACGAATTTGGAGCCTACCATGAGGTGTGGTTGACGCCGTTTTTGCGGCGCCTTAACGAGGAGTTTCCGTTGCTGGCGAACTATGAGCGTCAGGCGTTAATCAGCAACTTGGTGTCGCTGGGGGCCATTCGCGTGGAAAAGCGCGAAGGCAACCCCTATCCTTATTCCGTAGCGATTATCAACTGGAACCACCCCACTGTGCGGATGGTAAACCAGATGCACCTGGGCGAGGAAATCGCCCATACCGCAAAAGCTTCTGGCGAGGAGTGAACGATGGTCACTTTTGATTTTTCGGGCAAGATTGTGCTGGTAACGGGCGCGACGGGTGCGCTAGGGCAGGTGGTGGCGCGCCAGTTCCAGCAGGCAGGCGCGACGCTGGCGCTCGCAGCGCGCAACAGCGAAGCGCTCCATGCACTGTTTGCCGACATCGCGCTGAACCCCGACCATCTGCTGATAGGCGACATGGACCTCACGCGCCCTGAAGACGCCGAACATCTGGGCGAACAGCTCCGTCGGCGGTTCGGACAACTCCATATCGTGGTCAACACGATTGGCGGCTATGAGGCAGGACCGCCCGTGCATGAGACCCCTGTAGAAGCCTGGGATCGCATGATGAACTTAAATGTACGCTCGGCGTTTCTGGTGGCGCGGGCAACGGCGCCGTTGCTCATCGACACAGGCGGGGGCGCGATGGTGCATGTAGGCGGACGCGCGGGTTTGATGGGGTTCGCAGGCGCGGCGGGCTACTGCGCCTCCAAGAGCGCGCTGATTCGGCTGGTGGAGGTGCTTTCGGCGGAGCTGAAACCGCACGGCGTGAATGTGAACTGTGTGTTGCCAGGTACGATCGATACCCCTGCGAACCGTGCGGCGCGCCCCGACGCCGATTTCAGCCAGTGGGTGCCTCCAGAGGCGATTGGGGAGGTTATTCTATTTCTCTGCTCGTCTGCGGCGCGGGCGATACACGGCGCAGCCATCCCCGTTTACGGTTGAGGCGTCGCCACAATCGGGTTGCGCAGGACACCAATCCCCTCCGCCTCCAGCTCCACCACATCGCCGGGCTGGAGCCAGGGGTGCGTGCCGTCAGGGAACTCCAGCAGGCATCCGAAGCCGACGGTGCCAGAGCCAATCACATCGCCAATCTGGAGGTGGGTATTGCGTGCGGCGTGGGCAATCAGTTCGCCGAAGGTCCAGTACATCGTGTGGGCGTAGTTATCGGAGAGGGTCTTGCCGTTCACCCGTGCCTGCATGCGCAGACGCCAGCGGCTGCCGCGCTGAGAATCGGTCTCGCGCCACGCCTCCAATTCATCGGGCGTGACGACAATCGGGCCCAGCGAGGTGGCAAAATCTTTGCCTTTGGCGGGACCCAGCCCGATTTTCATCTCCCGTTGCTGCAGGTCGCGAGCGCTCCAGTCGTTCATCAGCGTGAAGCCCGCAATTGCCGATTCTGCTTCGAGGGGCGTCCAGTCGCCGCCAGCGCGCCCAATAACTATTGCCAGTTCCAGCTCGTAGTCCAGCTGCTCGGTATCGGGCGGCTTGCGCACTGGCTCCTCGTGCCCCACGAGGCACGCTGGGTTGGAGAAATAGAAAGCGGGGATCTGATACCATTCGGGGGGTACCGCCAATCCGCGCTTTTGGCGTGCGTTGCGCACATGCGCTTCGAAGGCGTAGAAGTCGCGCACGCTGGGCGGCTGCAGGATTGGAGGGCAGTAGCGCGCGGGTGTGATGGGGTGGGCGCCCTTGAGGCGTGCTTCACGCGCCTCCGTGTCCAGCAGGAGCCAGTCGCGAAAATCACGGCACCCCTCAACCCGATACCATGCCTCATCCCGCCAGACGGCAAGACAGGGCAACGACTCGCCTTGTGGGATACAGGTAAGGAACCGCATGCTCACTTGAAGATGCGCAGAATTTTATAGTGTGCTTCCCCCTTCGGCAGATGAACCGTTACCGTGTCGCCGACTTTGTAGCCGATTAGGGCGCTGGCTAACGGCGCGAGATAGGAGAGCTTGCCGTGTTCCGGGTCGGCTTCCATGGCGCCCACGATGCGGAACTGCTTGCGCTCGCCCGTCTCAACCTCCTCCACCTCCACTGTGGAGCCGATCCCCACATAGTCGGTGGGGATATCCTCGTTGCGGACAATTGTGGCGCTCTGGAGCAATCCCCGAATCTCTTGAATACGCGATTCGATGTAGGCTTGCTCGTTTTTGAGGGTTTCGAGTTCGGTGTCTTCAGGGCTGAACTCGCCATGCTCCTTGTGGGCGCGAAATTCTTCCGCGATTCGAGCGCGCTCCACGGTCTGGAGCCGCCGGAGTTCCGCCTCCAGATGGCGGTAACCCTCTTCGGTCAGGTAAATCTTGTCCTGTTCGAACATGCTCAGCCTCCTTCAAAATGGCGTCGTGCCAGACCGCTGGGGACGCCTGCTGGTAAAGGGGTTATTCCACCCTTGCCCTCAAATGGGTGAAGAATTATACCCCAAATCTGCCATCTCTTACAGGGAGCGTGTGCGTCCGAAGTGGAACAATCGGTTCAGGCGGGCTATGTGAGGCACGCTCAAGGGGGCTGTGATGAGGAACCGATACGGGTTTACTTTGCTGGAGATTATGGTGGTAGTGTTCATCCTGGGGGTTCTGGTGGCGGTTGCCATCCCCAGCTGGATGAACGCCCGCACGCGCGCACAAGCCCGCACATGTTCTGCCAACCTGCGCCAGCTGCATCAGGCAAAAGAGATGTACGCGCTGGCAAACCGGCTCAGCGACGGCACGCCCGTGCAGATGACCGACCTGGTGCCTGATTTTTTGCAGGCGGAGCCGTTCTGCCCAGCCGCGGGAGGCGCCCCCTACACGCTGAATCCCATCGGCGCCGATCCAACCTGCCCCACCGGGCTGAGCAACCATACGCTTCACTGGGGAGGTGATTAGCGTTGGCGCGCTACACCCAGCGCGGTTCGGCGTTTGTGGAAATCATGATTGCGCTGTTTATCGTGGTGCTGCTGGTGTTGAGCATCACAGCGGTATCGCCGATGACTTCACGCCTGCAGGCGCAAGCGCGTCAGTACACCTATGCCACACAGGTCGCCCAGAGCGTGCTGGAGCGAATCCGCACGCTGGACTTCCTGCGGATAGACGGCAACGGGCTGCTTCAGGCAGGATTGGGACAAACTCTGGAGGTGAACGATGCCAACTACTGGCGCGTGCGCTTCACTCAGATAACCACGCCAGGCGGTGATACGCTGAACCTGAACAGCCAGCTGCGCAACGCGCAGGGCACCATCGAGGTCTTCAACCTGACCACAAACAATAACATCTCTATCGGGCTGAAGACGGTGTATGTAACAATTCGCTGGGAGGAACCCCGAACAGGGCGTCCCCAGCAGGTGCAGCTTGCAACAACGATTGCCAGTCTGCGATAACACCCAAACATTCGCTCAGGGGAGGGAGCGACGATGCGAAAACGAACGCGTTTTCAACGCGGGATGACTCTGGTGGAGGTCGCCATCGCCAGCACGCTGATGGCGATGGTGGTTCTACTACTGGTCAGCGTGCAGATTCAGGTTTTGCGCGATTTTCAGCGCGCTCTCAACGAGAACACTGCCAACCGCACAGCCTATAACGCACTTCGTAGCGTGCGTGAGCAGGCGCAAGGGGCAGTGCAGGCGCTGGTCTTCGGCGGCGGCACGGAGGTGCGACTCTTCCCCCCACGCCGTGATAACATGGGCAACATTCTCACTCCTGTCCAGCCCGATAGTGCAAACCCCATTATTGTGCAGGTGAACTACGCATCGGGCACGCTCACACTGACCCAGAACGGCGCCACGACCACGCTCCTGACAGGGGTACGCTCCACACGCCCGCAAGGGGGAAGCTATGCGCCTTTTTCCGTGCAACAATACGCGCCAGGCGTGCAGGCGCTGCAGGTGCGCCTTAGCGTACAACAGGGGGAGAGCCAGATCTGGTATGAGGAGACCATTCTCCTGCGGAACGCCACCGAGAATTAGGAGGGGTAGGCTATGAAGGGCAAGCGACGGAGTAATCGGGGTAGCACGCTGGTAACTACGCTCGTCATGAGCGGGTTGGCGATTCTAACCGCCACTTCATATCTGGAGATGGCGACTCAGGATTTGCGTACTGCTTCGGCTCGACTGCGCGAGGTCGCCACGATGAACCTTGCCGAAGCCGGTTTGAACGCGCTCAGTCAGGATCTCTGGCGCGAATTCAAAATCAATCAGCGCTTCACCAATCTGGACAGCGCGCTTACGGGAGCATCGCCCACGAACCCGCGCCGTGTGATGAACGGCGTGCTGGTCGGTGTGGGCAATTATACCGCCTCGGTCATTGGCTATCAGCAGGTAGACACCTATACCCGACGGCTTACCTTGCGTTCTGTTGGGTGGCAGGACCGCAATAATAACGGCGCCCTGGACGCCAACGAGCCGCGACAGGTGCTGGATCAGACGATAGACCTCGCGCTCACCCGCTCCGCTGTGTTTGACTACGCTTACTTCGTGAACAACTATGGCTGGATGTACGGCTTTGACAACGAGCAGCTGGTGATGAACGGCGATGCGCGCTCCAACGGCGATTTTGAGTTCCGAGGCGGACGCCCCGTCATCAATGGTTCCATCATCGCCTCGCGCAACGAGAAGCTCACTCCGCGTGCCGAAGGGCGCATCATTGTGCAGGGAGGAACGGCTCCACGCCAGTGGGGTAATGCGACCTACGCCAGCCGCCAGAACCAGTTTATGCGCCAGGCGTATAACTCTAGCTTGCACGGGGCGTTCGGGAGCAGCACATTCAACCTGTGGCGTGATTATCTGTACCATGCGCAGGGCACGATGCTCAATAATATGCCGTTCGGCGCCGTGCTGGCAGATGTGAACGGCACACGACGCTTTGACGGCACAGTGCTGGATAACCGTCCTACCAGTGAGCTGGTACTACCTGACCTGAATGACCTGAGCTATTATCTCACGCTGTCGCAAACCTGGCGCGACCCGCGCCCCACCTTCAGCGACGGTACTCCCAATCCGAGCTACAACCAGCCCGCCTCGATTGAGGTATGGAACCCCCGGCGCAATCGCTACGAGCGCGTGGATACCAACGGTGTCGTCAACGGGAGCGTCGCGCTGATCGGTTACCGCGATAAACCCATTCGCATTCGCGGTCCCATCACCGTAACACAAGATGTGGTGATCCGCGGCTATGTGCAGGGGCAGGGCACGATTTACGCCGGACGGAATGTGCATATCGTAGGGGACATTATTTACACCAACCCGCCCGATTTTCGCGGCACGAACCTGAACACCATCTGGAATACCAACGAGCGCAAGGACGCGCTGGGACTGGCGGCGCGCGGAAGCATCATGATGGGCAATACGCGCCGATTCAGCGACCCCTACCCTCTACGCTACATGACACCGCCCTTCACGCGCGGCCGCTACGACGAGAACGGCAACTGGATTCCGCCCTTCAATGCGCTCGAACGCGACTACACAGGGCGCATGCGCTACCAGTCCGCCTACGGCAACGCTGACCAAAGCACTATCGAACAGCTCTCCGTCAATGTGGACATCGACCGCAACGGCACTATCACCGCCGATGAGAGGGGCATCTCTCGAATCGACGCGATTATGTTCACAAACTTCGTGGGCGGGGGGAACCTCGCCACCGACGGACTGGGACTGACCGTCAACGGCACGATTATTGCCAAAGACGAGGCGATGGTGCTGTACAGCCTGCCGTTGCGCTTCAACTACGACTGGCGTATCCGCGAGCGCAGTCTGGACGATAACCCGTTGATCAATATCGAGCTGCCGCGTGTGGCTTCGGCGCGGCGGGTGGTGTGGCAACGCGCGCGCTGAAGCCACATCGCCTTTCAAGAAGCCAGCAACAGGGGAGGTTGCAAATGAGGAAACTCTGGCTATGGGGAGGTCTTTTGACGCTTGGCTTGGTAGTCCGTGCCTTTGGGATTGGCACGGAGGGGCGCAGTCCGCATGAGCGCCCCGACTGGTGGAAAGCCTACGAGAATGCGGCGCCGATTGAAGTCGCCCCCGAAGTAGCACCGCCTTCGGGAGCGCCGCCTGCGGTGATTGAAGAGGCTGCCACGCGCTCCAGCGGTACAGGCGTGCCCGAACAGCTGGTGATTGCGCCCGAAGGCGCAACGGGCACGCAGGGCATCCCGAAAGCGATTGACGGCGCGCAGGTGATTCAGACCGCCTCGTGCGATTTGAAACAAAGCTCCGCGCCCTTCTGGCGTCCGCTGGCGCTGTTTGCAGGGTTTTTCCTGCTGGGGGGCGGCGCCGTGTTTGGAATGATCCGCTGGCTTTCGGCTCAGGTTCCTGAACCACCGAGACCCACGCGCCGACGGCGCTACTGAAAGCGTCCGCGTCCGCTGGTTTGAATCATCTCGCCAGCGGGCGCGGGCGGTAGCGCCCACACCGCCAGCGCAAGCGCCATTACCATGTCGTCATGCACGCCTGTGCTGGTGGTGAAACGCACCCCCGACGGCGTGGGCAGCGCTTCAAAGTGATACAGTTCCTGGAGCAGGGTCGGCTCAGGCAGCAGCGCCAGTCGCCCCTGCTCCAGCATCAGCGCGAGCGTCTCCACCAGGCTCTGCTTGAACCCCTGCGTGAAGGCGACTCCTTCGGCGAAGGGCATCCCTGCGTGCTGGAGCGCTTCCACGAGCGGGTCGCCGACGCCCGTACGGTCGCACAGCACGCGCTGAACCCCAAACCCCCGAAGAAACTGCGCCACCTGCTGAACCTGCTGCGTCCAGGCCAGCCCCTGCCAGCGTTTCGCGCCCAGCATCTGCGCTCCCTCGCGCGAGCCGTACAGCACCACCGCCGCCGTCCAGTCGCGATAGCGCGCCCAGTCCACGCCCGCCACCGCCATCCCGTACACGGTGCCAGGCTGGGGCATGAGCGCCCGATCCACCCACTCGGTGCGAAACACCTGCCCGGCGGGGTCTAAAAACTCCGCGCCGTATTCCACGCGATACTGGCGGGCAGTCATCATCTGCGCCTGCATGCGGAGCGTGGCGGGCGAGAGCATCGGGTTCGCCCATGAGGGGCTGCGCAGACTCCAGACCGAAGAGTCGCCCGACTGACCCTGCTGATAGAGGCGATAAAAGTAGTTCTGTCCGCGCGGCGTGGAGACCAGCGCGAGCCGTCCGCCTGTGTCTGCCAGCATCGGCATCAGCACCTCGTAGACCACCGCTTCGGGCACATAGGCAGCCTCATCCACGATTATCAGGTGCGCCTTGCGCCCGCGCAGGTACATCCCCTCACGCGCGACGCTTTTGACCTGAAGCATGGAGCGGTTGAGCCGTATGGACGGTGTGGGCGTCTGGCGCACCTGCGGGGTGATGCCGTTGCGCTCCAGCAAATCCCGCACACGCAGAAACGCCAGCGTCGCCTGATCCAGGGAAGGCGCGACCAGCAGGACAGTGCGGGGCGCAGGCGTCAACAGGGCGCGCCAGCACTCCACCGCCACCACCTCAGTTTTGCCCCAGCGCCTGCCACACGCCAGCACACGAATCGGCGCCTGCGCCTCCAGAAACGCACGCTGGCCCTCATGCGGATGCCATCCCGATGGAAGCACACGAAATCCCCCCAAGCAAAGGGCATCAGAGGGTCTTGTGCGCAACAGGGAGCTGCGAAGAATCAGAGTCGTGCAAACCCTTCCCGCGCGGCTTTCATCACCGCCTCGCCTGCCTCGGGACCGTTGAACGAGACTGTCGCCTCGTAGCCGCCCTTTTCGTACTCCTCGCGGGTGAGGATATAGCCAATCCAGTCGTTGACCAGCGCGACGGGGGCAATATATGGAAAGCCATGCTTTTGCCCGATTGCGCGCGCTTCCTGACCCAGCGCGGTAATCGGCTCGCCTGGAAATCCCACCAGCGCCAGCGCACCCAACCCCACAAGGCTTACGGATGTGGTCGGGGGGATCAGCTGCTTCACCAGCTGATTCAGGAGCGATTCGGGCACTTTGTATTCGCGCCCTGCCGATTCGTAAAACTGCGGATGGGGGCGCGCTTCGGGCAACGCGACGCTGATCTGGGCTGTACGCAGTTTGGGGGCTAACGGCTTCGTGTTGCGGAGCAGGCGCAGGGCATGGGTCGCCAGCTTCTCCCCGTAGAGGCGCACGCGCTCGTGATCGTCTTTGCCCTCATCGGCGACGGGCGACACATCTCCCTGCGCTCCGTTCATATAGAGCGCGACGGCGCCCGCGCCCAGCGCCGCCTCCAGACGGCTCTGAAGCACGCCCGGAAACTCAGCGGAGACCTGCATCATCGTGTGGGGGTAGATGGTGGGATGCGCGGCGTAGACTACCAGCGCGGCAATCGGGCGCTGGCGAGTAGCCTCCTCCACACGCACCACGGTCATCGTGGGGTCGGTGATTTTCGCGCCCCTTCGGTTGCGGTTGAGGTTTGGCAACGCTTCGGCAGCCACACCGAGCCGCGCGGGGCGCATGCGGGCACGCGCCTGATGCACCGCCTCCCCAATCCGCTCGGTGGCGAACTTCAAAAACTCTGGCAAAAAGCGGCCCACTCCTGGCAGGGCGAAACGGGCGCGCGCGTTCAAGCCCATCGAGTCAGGCGCACAGTGGGTGTGGCTCGCCCCCATAAACAGCTGCGCCGGGCGCAACCTCGCTTCGCGCAAAACCGCCTCCGTCAGGCTGGCGGGCACCAGCAACTGATCCAGCGCGACCAGCATCACCTGCTGCTCACCTGCCTGAAGCGCTAATGCCCGCGCGTAGAGGGGGTCATGCACGCCCGTGGGCGGCATGTTGAGGCGTGCCCCGTAGCCTCCCAGCTGAATCCGAATCTTCTGGATATCGGGCGTGATATCCACACGGCTCGCGCCTGCCAGCAGCTCCTGCATATGCATAGTATAGCACACCGCTCACCATTTCAGCAGCACTGGCTCCAGCGGCTGGAGGGTGAGCGAGCCGTCCACCGGGCTGCCGTCCAGCAGGTTGGTCGCCTTAATCGGGTTGCCCTGTGAGTCTACGAGGCGCACCGTGATGGGCTGATGGGTGTAGTTGCACAGGTTGGCGAGGAATCCGTTCTCGTAAGGAGCCGTGCGATAGGCGACGCCCCACGCGGGCTGATTGGCGTCGAGCTTGAGCAGGCGCAGGGGGCGCGCCACACCCCATGTTTGCAGTTGCGACTCCAGCTTGCGAGCCAGCAGAACCGCATCCAGCTCAATGTTGCGCTCCAGCGTCTGGATGGGCGGGCGTGTGGAGCGACGCCTGCCGTAGAGGTCAAAGTTCAGCAGAGGCTCGCCGACCCCAATCAGAATCACGCCCCGACGCTGACGCAACTGATCCAGCGCGAAAACCGCCTCGTCCGAAAGATATTGCACATTCGGGATGAGAATACGCTTCACCGTTTCGGGCACGCGCCCTGTGATGAGCTGGCGCTCCGTGATGAACCCCACTTTGACGCCCAGCATCGAGAGCGCGATATACAGGTTATCACGCGGGATAATCTGCTCCGGTCCCTGCACGGCGAGGTCGGTACGGGCGTGCAGGATATGCACCTCAAAGGGCTGGTTTTGCAGGGCGGCGACATAGGGCGCGAGGCGGTTTAGATCCAGCGCCGTGTGCGCCAGCGCTTCCACAATCGCAGGGCGATGGAGCAGGCTCCCCGCGAAGTCGCTTTGTGGGTCGTCGGTGCGCTCCCACACCCAGAAGGTGGTCGCCGACATGCCGCGGATAGCGCCTTCCCACAGCACGGCGCGCGCGTGCGCCGGCGGCACCCTGCGGCGCTCCCCGTCGGGAATAATATGATTCTCCGAGTTAATAATCGGCGCGTCTTTCAGGGAGCGCTGAAAATCGTACGCCATCCAGTTGCGGATCCATTCAAACGCCCACGGCGCATTCTGGTCATGGACATAGCTGTTAAAGGAATCGTTGCCGTTCAGCTCGCAAAAATCGGCGAAGCGTTCGGGGTTCACGCCCTGATAAAGCTCGCGGTCGTTCAGGAAGGTCCAGCTCATCAGCTTGGCGTGTTTGGGGATATGGGGCATGAACTCGGTGACAATCCCTGCCAGCTGGCGATGCCAGTCTGCCAGCGCATCGGCGTTGAACTCCAGCCACTCGGTGTACGGGATGCCCTCGGTGGGGATGGGGATTTCGTCCCAGCTCTGATAGCGGGTCTGCCAGCGGCTGTTGAGCGTAATCAGCGTTTTATGGCGGTTCTGGAGCCACCGCCGCCATGCCTGCTGGTGCAGCGGCGATTCGGGCGACTCACGGTTCACCGGCTCGTTGGAGAGACAGAGGCTGAGTAGCGCGGGCTGACGACTCAACGCGGGCAATAACACCGCAAGATACTCCCGTAAAACCGTCAGGCTTTCGGGCGCGAAGAGGCTGTATTTGATAAACCCCTCACGCGGCTGCTTGAGGTGGGGGTAGACCTGATAGACCCTTTCGGGCATGTAGTGAGGGCTGATGAGGAAGTCTATTTTCACATTCGCGCGGGCGGCGCGCTCAAAAGTGGGCAGGATGTCCACCTCCAGCGCCTGACGGCTCACCTTGTTTGGCTCGGGCAGGAAGTCCCACACGCCGCGCTCGATCTGAATCAGGTTGAAACCCATCAGGGGGAACTTCTCGATATCGCGGCGCACCTGCCCGAAGTGTCCGAACCCGACGAAGAAGACGGGGCGTCGCTGGCGCTCTCGGGTGAGGGGGTCTTCGGTCTCGGCAATCAGCGAGGCGTTCTGGATGGCTACGCGCGAGGTGGTATAGCGCGGCACTGTAGGGAGCGTGCGGGCGCCCTGCAGGCACTCGCGAAGGGTGTTTTCAAGGCGATTGGCAATCGCCTCCATCTCGTCCAGTTGAGCGAAGGCGCGTTCGATTTGACCTTTGCGCAGGTCGTCCGCCACATAGCCCACGAACTCCTGCAGAATCGTGAGGCTGGCTTGCGGGTAGGCGACATCCTGACCCCTGCGCCGCACCTGCTCCAGTTGCTGTTGCCAGCGCGGGAGCCGATTTTGGATGGTTCTAAGGCGCGACTCCGCCTGGCGTCGCGTGAACACGATAAGCGGATGCTCTATCGTGAGGGTCTGCTTGTTCGTGCGCAGGCTGACCTGCAGAGTTGTCTGGCTCTTACGCGGTTCGGGGAGCCGAATCACGGCTTTCGAAGCGCCCGCGGGCAGGTCTACGCGCTGGCGGACGCGCTGACGCCCCAGCTGCACGGTCAGTTCGGCGTTTGGCAGGGGCTGGGGCGCGTAAAACTCCACTTCCGCCTGCCAGCGGCGTTCGGCAAAGTACAAGCGAGGGGGCAAGGGCGCGAACGCCATCAACGGCTGGCTCATCGCCTCGGCGGGCACATAAGGCGTGGCGGTGCGGTTTTCCTCCAGCTTCACCGCGTCGATCCAGAGCGCATCGGTGGGTGCTTCGATCACAATCACGAGGTCAAACTGGGTTTCGTTCTCGCGCGTGGCAAAGGTGAGCGAGGCGGTCTGCCACTGACCGTTCGTATTTTCCAGCAGCAAACGCACGCGCCAGTTCTGCCCGCCGCCGATAAACCCCACAAAGCTGGAGCGAGTCTTGTAGCGGCAACTGAGCGTGTAGACCGTGCCGGGTTTCACCGGCACGCCGCCCTCGTAGCGGAGCAGAGCGTACTGTTCTGGCGCGAAGGGGGTCGTATTGGTGAACTTCAGGCATCGCGCTCCAACGGCGCCCGGCTCGGAAACGACGGCAATCGTCGCCTGCGTGTTGCGCACATCCCAGCTCCAGCCGATGGGAAGGTCGTTCT
Organism: Armatimonadota bacterium; assembly: GCA_037442385.1. GTDB lineage: Bacteria > Armatimonadota > Fimbriimonadia > Fimbriimonadales > GBS-DC > LDYB01. The sequence continues at coordinate 2,695 of JBBIQJ010000019.1, read as the reverse complement.
GAACCTCCTCGAAGCTGCTGTTGCGCACGAGGTTCCGTTTCGGCGCGGGATCTACGGGGACAATCTGAACAGGGGGTTGCGCAAAGCACACTCCAGCGGCGAGCATCCCGACAAGCAGGTAGACGGTTTTCATAGGCTCCCTCGCTTTTTTAAAATGGGAATGGCGCCCTCGGAGGGATTCGAACCCCCGACGCCCTCCTTAGGACGGAGGCGCTCTATCCACTGAGCTACGAGGGCGCAACTTCGGAGGTTTTCTGGCGCGCCCGGAGGGATTCGAACCCCCGACCTCAAGGTCCGCAACCTTGCGCTCTATCCCCTGAGCTACGGGCGCACGGATGTAGAAATTATACCCCATTCTTGACGGCAATTGCAAGGGGGAAAGCAGGTATTCGCCCATCGCATCCCCCCAGCCGATGCGGCGCTCAGCCCACCACAGGCAGCAGGCGCAGGGAGTGGGGTGTTTCGGGTTCCTCGTCGGGGCGGTGAACAATCTGATAGAGGCTATCGCGCTCCACAGGTTCACGCCCCGCCTCTCGAATCAGCCGAATCAGCGCTTTGCGGGTCAGCACCTGCTGGCGCACGCCCGGCGCATCGTCCTGATAGACAATCTCATACTCATGCACCGTGCCGTCCACATCGTCGGCGCCATACCAGAGCGCGATCTGGGTAACGGCGGGGGTGTTCATAATCCAGAACGATTTGATGTGCGGGAAGTTATCCAGCATCAGGCGGGCGACAGCGATATTGCGCAGGTCATCGTCGCCAGAGGTGTGGGGTAGGTGTTCCAGCTCCGTACCTTCGGGGTGGAACGCCAGCGGGGTCATGGCGAGAAAGTGCCTCGTCTCATCCTGCAGCTCGCGCAGGCGGATGAAATGCTCCACGCGCTCTTCAACGGTTTCGCCCATGCCGTAGAGTAGTGTGGCGTATTGCTTCAACCCGGCGCGGGCAATCTCGCGAGCAATCTCCATCCAGCGGGCGCCATTTATCTTTTTGGGGAACAGTTCGGCGTGGATGCGGTCGCTCAGCACCTCAATTCCGCCGCCGGGCACACTGCCCAGCCCTAACGCTTTCATCTCCGCCAGCACCTCGGCGAGCGGCTTCCGCGCCACGCGGGCAATCTCTTCCCACTCCACAGCGGTGAACGCTTTGATGTGAACCTCAGGGCGCTCCTCTTTGACCGTGCGAATGAGGTCTAGGTAGTAGCTGTAGGGCAGGCGCGGGTTCACGCCCCCCACGATATGCACTTCAGTGATGGGCACATGCTTATAGGCGCGTAGGCGCTCGCGCACCTCGTCCATCGTGAGGGTGTAGGGTTTCGGCCCGCCCTTTTTCGCATAGAAGGAGCAGAACTTGCAGCCCTTGTTGCAGATGTTGGTGTAGTTGATATGCTGATTGCGGATATAGTAGGTGCGGTTGCCGTGCAGGCGCTCGCGCACAAGATTGGCGAGATAGCCCACGCCTGTCAGGTTCGGCGTGCGATAGAGCAATAAACCATCTTCATAACTCAGGCGTTCGCCGTTAACGACTTTTTCATACAGGGGCATCAGCTCGCGCCCCAGAATGAACTCTACATTCATACGCGCCTCCGCAAGGATTATACCTGATGAGGCAGGAGTCGCGCCATGCGGGGGGAATCAAGCGGGGTGTGTTCGCGAGGCGGGGTGGGCAGATAAGCACGATGAAGATGCCCCCAAAGGAGGGGTTTCCGGTGCGGGCGCGGACGCTCGCGCTCTGCCTGCTGCTGATGGGGGCTAACATCTTCTGGATTACCGTGATAGAGGTGCGCTGGTACTCGCTGGATGTTACGAGCCTGCCCCTCTTCATCACGCCGATTTTCTGCTTGATGGTGGCTGTGGGGGTGAACCGCTGGGTGAGTCGGGTGCGTCCTGCGTGGGCGCTCCGCCCTGCCGAGCTGGTGTTGCTCTATATCGCGATGGTCACGGGCGCGGTGTTCGCAGGGCACGACATGCTCCAGAATCTCTTTGGAGCGATTGGGCATGCCCAGTGGCGCTCGCAGGTGGAAACGGGCTGGCGCGAACGGTTCTTTGAGTATATCCCCAAACCGCTCTTTGTGTGGGACATGGACGCCCTGCGCCCCTACTACTATGGGGGGAGCCTGCCGTACCGATGGGAGTGGCTTCAGGCGTGGATGCTGCCCCTGATGCTGTGGGCTGGGTTCATTCTCACGCTAGTGGGGATGCTCCTGTGCTTGAACTATCTGGTTTTGGATCGGTGGACGCGCGAGGAGCGGCTCGCGTTTCCGCTGGTGCAGCTCCCGCTGGCGATGGTGGAGCCGTCGGGCGCGTTCTGGCACAGCAAGGCGATGTGGGCGGGGTTTGCAACCGCGCTGACCGTCAGCGGCTTGAACGGACTGCATGTGTTGTTCCCCTCTCTGCCGAGCTTGCCATGGATTAAGCAGTACGACATCAGTTTCCTGTTCCCCGACCGCCCATGGAGCGTGATGAACCCCATCCGGATTGCGACCTACCCGTTTGCGATTGGGCTGGTGTATCTGATGCCGCCCGATCTGGGGTTTTCGGCGTGGTTCTTTTTTGTGATGCGCAAGCTGTTTCAGGTGTTCGGCGCGACGATGGGCTGGGACAGCGCAGAGAATCGCGGTTTCCCGTTTTTGAATGAGCAGGCGGCGGGGGCGTGGCTAACGCTGGGGTTGATTTTGCTGGCGCGGGCGCGGCCC
>JBBIQJ010000018.1:0-23101 GCA_037442385.1 Armatimonadota bacterium | reverse complement strand
GTGCGCGTATAGAAAGCGCACGGGCCGCGCTGGAGCTGGCGCAAAGCCAGCAGGGCAACCTGAAAGCGCTTCAAGCGCGTCTGCAAAGTGCACGCGCCGCGGTACGCGAAGCGCTCGCCATGCTCCAGCAGGCGCGCAGCCAGCAGAAACTGCGTACCCTGACCGCTCCCCGCTCCGCTTGGGTCAACCGATGCGAAGTAGAGCCAGGCGAAAGCGTCGCGCCCGGCATGCCTCTGCTGACGCTGGTGGATCGGAAAACGCTGTGGGGTGAAGCGGAAGTGGCGCAGGAAGACGCAGGCAAAGTGCGCGTGGGCGACGTCGTGCAAATCAGTGCGCCTGCTCTACCCGGACACTCCTGGCAGGGACGCATCACCCGGATTATGCCTGCCTTCGAGCGCAAGTCCGACTCCGCCCGGCGCGTGCGAATCCTGCGCCTCCGCATCGAGATGACAAACCCGCCCCCTGAACTGCGCCCCGATATGGAGATTACCGTGGAAGGCGAGGGGCGGTTGGGCGACGCCACCCTGCTGGTACCCAGCGACGCCGTACATGAAGAGCCAGACCACAGCTGGGTGTGGGTTGTGCAGGAGGGCATTGTTCAGAAACGCACCGTGCGCACAGGCTATTTCACCTACAAGGACACCGAGATTACGGAGGGACTGCGGGAGGGCGAGCTGGTTGTCGTGGCTCGCAAAGAAGGTCTCTCCGAAGGGATGCGCGTTAGAATCCGTCGGCAATGAAGCCCCACCCCCTGATCGAACTGCGCGAGGTCAGCAAGATATACAGGCGCGATCGCTTCGAAGTGCGTGCCCTGAACCGGGTCAATCTGCAAATTACCCAGGGTGAGTTTGCGGTAGTCCTGGGACCCAGTGGGTGTGGCAAAAGCACTATGCTGAATCTGATAGGAGGGTTAGACACCCCCACCAGCGGGAGCGTGATTGTGGATAGCGAGGACATCAGTCGTTACAACGAGGCGCAGTTGAGCGCGTATCGCCGCCACAAGATAGGGTTCGTGTTTCAGTTTTTCAATCTGGTGCCGACGCTGACCGCGCGGGAAAATATCGAGCTGGCGGCGGAGCTGGTTGCCAACCCGCGCCCCATTGACGAACTGTTGCACGCCGTCGGCTTGTACGAGCGCGCGAATCACTTTCCGGGTGAGCTGAGCGGCGGCGAACAGCAGCGTGTTGCGATTGCCCGCGCGCTCGTAACCCGTCCCCCCATCCTGTTGTGTGATGAACCAACGGGCGAGCTGGACTCCGCCACGGGCAAACGAATCCTGAAACTCCTGCACACCCTCAATCGCCAGGAGGGGCAGACCATCGTGCTGGTGACCCACAACGCGGCGATTGCGGCGATGGCTGACCATGTAATTCGTTTGCGCGACGGACAGATTGAAAGCGAAGTTTACTCGCCCCAGCCTGGGGAGGTGGAAAGTCTGGAATGGTAGGGGGCGTTCTATGGCGCAAGATTCGGCGCGAGATGTGGCAGACGCGCTGGCTCTACGGCGCGATTGCCGCGATGGTGGCGCTGGGTGTCATGCTGTTCGCTATCGCCAGCAGTTTGTATCGGGATATGCATCTCTCCTATACAGAGTCCTTCGCACGCTACTGTCTGGAGGATTTCGGGGTGCAGGTACGCTCCGCGCCGCGCACTGTGGTGGTGCGCATCCGACGGCTGCCAGGGGTGGCGGGCGCCGAGGGACGACTGGTGAAAACTGTTGCCATCGAGATCGGATCGCAAAACCCGCGCCGACTGATGGGGCGACTAATAGGGATCGAGCCAGGTCAACCCCTTCAGGTGAACCAGCTGCGTCTGATGGAGGGGCGATTTTTGCGGGGTGGGCGCGACTATGCCATCCTGTTGGAAAGTAAGTTCGCCCGCTATCATCGCCTGCGCCCACACGACACCATCACAGTGCTGTGGCACGGCGAGCGTGTGCGTTTTACGATTGCTGGGCTGGTGCGTAGCCCGGAATATATCTATGTTATTCAGAGCAAGCAGCAGGTTCTCCCCTCCGAAGATGTATTCGGCGTGATGTTCGCGCCGCTGGAGGTCGTGGGCGAAATCACGGGGCAGAGCGAACAGATTAATGAGGTGCGGGTGGTGGTAAAACCGGGCTTCAATCGGGAGCTGGTTGCCCGTGAGGTGGAGCATCTGTTGCGCGTTTACGACCCTGAAAAGCCCGTTATGCGTGAAGACCAACCCAGCTACTTCCTGCTGGAGAGTTCCGCGCGAATCTTGCGCACCTACTCGGTGTTGTTCCCGATGCTCTTTTTGGGTGTGAGCGTGTTGACGCTCTACACCTTGCAGATGCGGGTGGTGCTTCAACAGCGTGCGGTTATCGGGTTACTGCGGGCGCTGGGCTACACACGGCGTCAGGTGCTGGGGCACTATCTGAGCATGGCGCTTGTGCCGGGATTTGTTGGGGGGGTGCTGGGTGTGGGGCTGGCGCGGGTCTTTCGGGCTGGCTTTCCCGTGGCTACATGGGGTTTCTGGCGTTGCCTGTGGAGCGTGTGGAGCCGCCGCTGGTGTCCGCTCTGGGAGGGATGCTGCTGGCGCTGGGAGCGACTCTTGCAGGGGGTGTGCTACCTGCGTGGCAGGCGTCGCGCGTTCCCCCTGCACAGGCTTTGCGCCCTCCGCCACCGCCGATGGGGCGTGTGTTGATGCTGGATCAGTGGATACCCTTCCTGCGACATGCCCGTCTTGTCTACCGGCTGCCCGTGCGCAACCTTGCTCGTGCCCCCCGTCGTACGCTGGTGGGAATCCTTGGCACCGCTGTTGGCGTCATGCTGGCGATGCTGGCACGGGGGATAATCGATTCACGCGAAACGGTGATTGCAGAGTACGTGGATCAGGCGCTGAGCGAAGATTTGCGTGTAGGGTTCACCCATTTTCAGGGGGCGGGCGTTGTGGAGCGGGTTCGCGGCTGGCGGGGCGTGCTGAAGGCGGAGGGTGCGCTGGAGCTGCCTGTTCGGCTGCAGCGGGGCACGGCAGAATACGATGCCCTCCTGAAAGGAGTGGAGGCTGACAGCCCCCATTTGCAACTCCATAACGAGCAGGGTGAACCTGTGGCGCTTTCCCCAAACGGCTTTCTCTGCGGGCAGGTGGTGCAGCAAAAGCTGGGGCTTGAGGTCGGTGATAGCGTGGTGTTGAGTCTGCCTGCTGAATTCAGCGACGCCGACACACACGAGCATCCCGTTCGGGTGACGGGGCTGGTCTGGGAGACGATTGGTACGATGGTCTACATGCCGCGCTTGCGTGTGCGCCAGCTGTTTCGCCGTGAGTTATTGCTCCCGCCTGACGCTATCAACAGCCTGCGGGTCTGGGTCGCGCCCGAATATCGGCGAGAGGTTATTCAGCGGCTGGAGCAGCTGCCGGAGGTCGGCGCGGTGGCGGTGCGGAGCGACCTGGTGAGCCGCATGGAGGCGCTGAATGCTGTCGCTCGCCGATTCCTTACGTTTATGATGGTGTTCGGGTGGGTGCTGGCATTTAGTGTGATTGTCAGCATTGTCACGGTGAGCGTGCTGGAGCGTCGCAACGAGGTGGCGACTTTGCTAACAATTGGCTTTAGCCGCCGGCAGGCGCACGGGCTGGTTCTGGCGGAGAACACGCTTCTTTTGACGGTGGGCACGCTTTTGGGGTTGCTTCTGGGGCGGGGGATGGTCGCTCTTTTTATCGCGATTGTCGCCTCGCCAGAGCAAATGGAACTGATTGCGTTTCGTGTTCACATCTATCCTCACACCTCCCTGATTGCAGGGCTGGGGGGCTGGATGATCGGCATGCTGGCGCAGTTGCCCGCGTTTCGAATCCTTGCCCGGGTTGACCTCGTGGCGTCGCTCAAGGAACGCGCGCTGTAGGAGCTTCGTGTCGCCGCCAGGACACTTCTATGGCATCGCCGCGGCAATCTCTTCGGGGCGGAGTAGGCGGAAACGGTTTTCGCGCAGAGTCTGGCGCTCCAGAACGCCCGCCTCCACATGGGTTTCGCTGTCCAGAATGTCGTGCAGGGTTTCGTGCGCCTCGCGCTCGGACACCTGCTCGCGCTCTTCCTGGGTAGCCAGCCGCCGCGCGAGACCCCACGCCGTCAGAGCGTGCCGAATCGCCTCTTCCAGTGTCGGCGCCTCCCCGACATGCTCCTTGAGATACTGGAGCGCCTGCTCCTCGGCGTAAGTCGTGCCTGCAACCACCGCCATCCGATTCATCGGAAGGAAGTCGCCGTCGTAGCTGAGAATGTAGAAGAGGTCGTCTTCGGGGCGGTCATGCAGTTCGGCGAATAGCCCGCGAAACACGAACGGCGCGGTCAGCGGGTCGCCAAACGCCTTTTTGAGGGCAGGGCTGAGCGCGAAGCCCACCACACGCTGAACCGTGACATCGTCGGGACTGCGTACGAACCCTTCCTGATGCGCGAAGTCAATCGCGGCAAGGCGCACGGTCTCCACATCCGACTGATTGCCGATTGCCGAGAGCATCAGGCGGTCGTAGATTTCGTACACTTTGCGCGCCTGCCGTCGGACAGAAAGTAGCATCACGCCGTTCTCGTAGCTCAGCCCAATCACCGGGCTGCCCGACTGCAGACGGTTGCGAATGTATTGCGCACGCTGCTGCAGGTTCTCCTGAAAATCGTAAGGGGTTAGCATAAGCTACAGACTCCTTGTACGCAGGGATTGGACGATGGAGCGGATGGCGTCGGCGGGCACTTCGAACACACCGTCGCGCGTGGCGTAGCGGGCGGTGGGCAGCACCTTATCGATGCCCCCGGTGGCGGCGTCCAGGTCGGCGGCGATATCGAGCATCAACAGCGCCTCCTCCAGCACCTCTTCGAGGGGGCGCGCACTGAAGGGACCTTTCGTTTTGGTGATGTAATCGAACACGCCGCGGATGCGCTCCGCGCCAGAGCCTGCCGCGCCGTACTCCTGCGTTTCGAATCGGGCGCCGCTCACATCGTAGAAGAAGATTCGCCCGCTGTCGGTGGCAGGGTCGTACGCGCTGAGAATGGGCACGAAGATGCCGATGCCGCTCAAGGCGTTCGGCAGGTTGGCTGCCAGCGCGCGGCTGACCTCCTGCAGTTTGCCGTCGAGGCTCATGGGCTGGAGCTGGCTTCGGGCATAATATTTGAAGGCGTGGCGCAGGTAGCGCACCACCTCCATCGCACGCCCGTAAGCACCTGCAATCGCTATCAGGGTGTAGTCGTCCAGAGGGATAATTTTATCCGCGCGGTCGTACATCACGGCGTTGGCGGCGGTGGCGCGGCGGTCGCCCACATTCAGCACGCCCCCACGAAACTTGAGTGCAATCACGGTAGTGCCGTGAACTTCGAGGGCGCTCTCGTGGGGAGCGTGCGGGGGCGTATCGCCCGTGAGCGTGTTCAAAAGCGGAATGCGCACACCCGTGCGCTCCTGATACGCTTGCAGGAGCGCGAAGAAGTCGCCTGCATGGTGCATAGGGCTACTCTCCACTGCGCTGTCGATACTTCCGTGCCTGATCCGGGTCAATACGGCGCATCCGCTTTAGCAGCTCGTTAGCATCGGGGCGCTTCACATCGGGACGGGACGGACCGTCGCCATCGCCCCCCGGACGGGTTATCGGCTCCTGCGGTATCGGACGCCGTAGACGCTCTTCAGCTTGCCACATCATGAGATGCCTCCTGTACCTTCTGCACAAAGGTGGTGATGGTGTCAACCTCCGTAAGACGGCGGTTGAGCGATTTGAGATTCCCCACCATGCGGCTGAGGTCCAGCCGAACGGTTTGCGCCTCTGAGCGCAGAATAATCTGCTCCCAGTTGAGGCTCTGAATCTGTTCTGCAAAGCGAGCCACACACATACCCCGTATCCATGCGCGTGTGTCTTCGGGAGGCGTGGTCATAGCGCGTTCAATCGCCTCCTCGGAGACCAGCGTCTGCATCTGCCCCTGTTCCACAAGCGCATAGTATAGCCCCCGCTGGGGGTCTACATGATGATACTCCAGATCGAGGGCAAAAATCGCAGGGTCTTCCCACGAAACCCCCTCGGATTCCACGAAAAGCTGGAGAAGCTGGCGCTTGGCAACCCAGTCGAGTCGGTCGGCGAGCGCTTCGGGTTCGGTTTCGAGGGTGTCCAGCACGCATTGCCATTCACGCAAAATCCAGTCGGTTTCCGCGTCGCGCCCTGCATAGCGTCGCTGGGCTTCAGCGAGATAGTGGCGCTGGAGGTCTATCGCGCTGAGGGTTCCCGCTTCGGTTTCCACGAGCCACTTGCCGTCGGGGTCGCGCGAGAGCTGTTGCGCGGTGCGCACGGGGTCTTTCATCACGAAGTCGGGAAGCCAGTTGTCTTCGATGAGATCGATAACCAGTGCGGTGGCGCCGACTTTGAGCGCGGTGGCGTACTCACTCATGTTCGCGTCGCCGCAAATCACATGCAGGCGTCGGTAGCGGCGTGCGATGGCGTGCGGCTCATCGCGCGTGTTGAAGATGGGACGCCTGTAAAGCGTTTCCACATTCATCACATCCATGTAAAAATCGGCGCGCTGAGAAATCTGATAGGGCACGCGCGGGTAGGGGTTCACCTCCACACCCACTTTGCCTGCTCCTGCATAGAGCATGCGCGTTACTAGGAACGGCACCAGCGTCAGGGGCAGGGCGTTGAACTCAATCTCGCGCCTCAAGAGATAGCTCTCGTGGCAGCCGTAGCTGCTGCCGTGATGGTCGGAATTGTTTTTGTAGAGGTGCGCTTTCAGACCCGTTTCGCGCTCAAATGCGCGCGCGGTCGCCAGCACGATTCGTTCGCCCGCTTTGTCGTGGGCGATTAAATCTAGCAGGCGCAGACATTCGGGCGTGGCGTATTCGGGATGCGCGTGGTCGTTGTAAAATCGGGCGCCATTCGCTAACACATGGTCGGCACGCGCCTCCTGCTCCGAAAGGCTTATCGGGTGCGCACGCTCAATCTCAGCGTCTCTGGGGTCTACCGCTAACTGCTCTACGCGGAAACCGCGCATGTCGCGACGGGGGTCTTCCAAGCGATAGTCCCACTTCTTGACCGCACGAAACGGGCAACACCGCAGGAGGCTTACTGCGTCCCCCATCTGTTCGGACACACTGCGCCCTTCCACATAGAGACCGTATTCCGTCTCTATTCCAATCAGGCGATGCACAGGGATATTATACACCATGCGCGCGGCATCGGGTATACTTTAGCCACGCTAAGTATTCGGCACGGGGTGCAACGATGAGAGAGGCGTTCGGAACCTTTTCGGTGGTAGGCACTGACCCGAAGACGGGCGATGTGGGTGTGGCGGTCGCTTCGAAGTTCCTGGCGGTGGGTTCTGTCGTGCCCTATGCCAGAGCGGGCGTGGGGGCTGTTGCCACTCAGGCTTTCGGCAACACGACCTACGGACCGCGCGGGCTGGAGCTGCTCGCCCGAAAACTCCATCCGCAGGAGGTCATCCGCCGCCTGACCGCCAGCGATAAAGACAGGGACCAGCGTCAGGTGGGGATTGTGGACGCGCGTGGGCGCTCGGCGACCTTCACAGGCAAGCGGTGCATCGCGTGGGCGGGAGGTATCGCAGGTGAGAACTTCGCCGTGCAGGGTAACATCCTCACGGGCGAAGAGGTCGTCAAAGCGATGGCGGAAGCTTTCCAGAAAACCGAAGGCGAACTTGCCCTGAAGCTGATGGCGGCGCTGGAGGCAGGCGAGCGAGCAGGGGGCGACTCGCGCGGCAAGCAGTCCGCAGCGATTCTCGTCGCACGCAAGAACGGCGGCTACGCAGGCTTCGATGACCGCTACATCGACCTGCGCGTGGACGACCACCCCGAACCCGTGCAGGAACTGAAACGCCTGCTCCGCATGCAACTCGCCTTCCGACGCCAGGACCGCGCGTTCCGACTCTATCAGGATAAAAAGTATCGCGAGGCGGCGCAGGTTTTTGAGCAGATTCTCAAGGAGACGCCCGACGATGCGAGCGCGCACTACAACTACGCCTGCATGCTCGCGCTCGCAGGGAAGGGCAAACAGGCGCTCACGCATCTCAAGCGCGCACTGGAGCTGGACTCCAGCCTTGTGAGCCTCGCTGAGCGCGATACCGACTTCGAGTCTATCCGAAACCAGCCAGAATTTCAGGCGCTAATCCAGGAGTATAAAAACAGGAGGAAATGACTATGCCAACCATTTTTATCCCAACAGCGTTGCGTGTGTTTACGGATCAACAGGCGAAACTGAGTGTGGATGCCCGCACCGTGGGGGAGGCAATCCAGAAACTGGTGGAGACCTACCCCAAGCTGCACCCGCACCTGTTCAACGAGCAGGGGCAGTTGCGCAGCTATGTGAACCTCTACATGGGCGAGGAGGATGTACGCCACCTCCAGGGGCTGGAGACGCCCCTCGCGCCCGAGGCGGAACTGATGATTGTGCCCTCGGTGGCAGGGGGTGTGGGCACGCAGGAGCGCGTGCGGAGCGTTATCGACGACGCGCGTCTGCAAGCCATTACGCTCTCACAAGAAGAGGTTCTGCGCTACAGTCGCCACCTGATTATGCCCGAAGTCACGATGGAGGGACAGAAGCGCCTCAAAGCGGCGCGCGTGCTGCTGATTGGCACGGGTGGGTTGGGGTCGCCCCTCGCGCTCTACCTTGCCGCCGCCGGTGTGGGCACGATTGGACTGGTGGACTTCGATGTGGTGGACTATTCCAACCTCCAGCGGCAGGTGATTCATTTCACCTCCGATGTGGGCAAGCCCAAGCTCCAGTCGGCGATGGAGAAGATTCGAGACATCAACCCGCATGTATCGGTCATCCCCTTCGAGACGCGCCTCACCTCCGAGAACGCATTGGACATCATGCGCGATTTCGATGTCATCGTGGACGGCACGGACAACTTCCCGACGCGCTATCTGGTGAACGACGCCTGCGTGCTGCTGGGGAAGCCGAATGTGTACGGCAGTATCTTCCGCTTTGAGGGGCAGGCGTCGGTGTTCTGGGCGTCGCATGGACCCTGCTACCGCTGTCTCTATCCGGAGCCGCCGCCCCCTGGACTTGTGCCGAGCTGCGCGGAGGGTGGCGTGCTGGGAATCCTGCCCGGCTTGATTGGGCTGGTGCAGGCGACTGAGACCATCAAGCTGATTCTGGGCGTGGGCGAGCCGCTGATTGGACGCCTGCTACTGCTGGACGCTTTGCAAATGCGGTGGCGCGAGCTGAAACTGCGTAAGGACCCCAACTGCCCCGTGTGCGGCGAGAACCCCACCGTGCGCGAGCTGATCGATTACGCGGAGTTTTGTGGCGTGCGTGGGGAAGAGACGCCTGTGGAGACGGAGGGGCTGCCCTGCATCACGCCTGTCCAGCTCAAGGAGCGACTGGAGCGCGGCGAGCCGCTGGTGATTCTGGATGTGCGCGAGCCGTTCGAGCTAGAAATCAGTCGTTTGCCATATCCGTTTCGACATATCCCCATGGGCGCGGTGCTGGAGCGCGTGCATGAGCTGAACCCTGCCGATGAGATTGTGGTGGTCTGTCGGTCAGGAGGGCGGAGCGCGCAGATTACGCGTCTGCTCCAGACGATGGGATTCGGCAAGGTCAAAAACCTGGTCGGCGGCGTCAACAGCTACGCGCAGGAGGTAGACCCCAGCATTCCAGTATATTGAGGTGGAGGCTTCGGAAAGAAGCGCAGCCCTGCAAGCTCGCTGGACCACAGTGCCTGGTGGAATCATGTCAGAGAAGCAGCCGAAGACGGTTATACGAACCGTCTGGCAAGGAGAAACGGGAAGGACGCCTCACCGTGTTTATATCGAGATCGACGGTGTGGGCACCTGCTTCACAACGATTCGGAACACCCTTTACTTCGCCACCCGTTCCACGCGCCCGGAACAGGCGTACCTGCTCAAAATTGACTTATCGGCTCAAAAAACATCGGTTATCTACCAGACCAACGGCTCCGTGAGAGGTATCACTCGTGGGAGCGCGTCGCGACTTCTGCTGATAGTTTCCCATGAGTCAGGCGACAGGCTTGTGATACTTTCTCCAGAGGGGCGTCGTTTGCAAGAGACGGCTATTGGGGAGCGAAGAGAAGGGGGCAAAGCCCTGGGGGTTCCCGCCGCGCCACCGCTCTGGATGCGACTGCTGGATGAACAGACCTTGCTGGTTTATTCCTATGGTGGTCGGGGTGACCTGCTTGCTTTTTCGCTGCAGGGACAGCTCAAGCGGAAATGGCAGGGGGTAACAGGGGTTGCTTTTGATTCTGAAAAAAGGCGGCTCTATGTGAGTGGGGAGGTGAGCGGCTCAAGCTTTCAGAAAGTGAAACCGCCGCAAGATATGAAAAGCCCTGCATGGCGCCTGGTAGGTGTGGACAGTCAAACACACTTTTACTGGTATCGGCAGTCAGAAAGCCTCCGCTCGTGGCTGGCGTGTACGGATAGTCATCAGACCCGATGGATAATTCCCCTGAGTGGGTCGGGCGGGGTGCTGGAGCGATTTGATTCGTCGCTAAGTTTCGGCTTGGGGTGGGGAGGAGATACGCTGGAGGTGTTTCCAGACGGGCGAATATGGTTTTCCGCTACTCGCAGATTGGATACTGAAGAGATGTTCGTGCGGCTGCCTGGAGTGTACGAGCTGAGAATACTGGACAGGTAGGCTGCGAGAGTACCCCTTATCATCCAGCACAGGAGCGGGGTGAAGGATTAGAGTATAGTGCCTGCACCCCTGCCCCTGTAGCAGAGCCGTTTTTTCAGGGGACCGTTTCGCCGAGGGGCGCACGCCGCGTGGCGTGCGCTCCCAGATAGGCAATTTCCGCGAGCGATGCTATCTGAAAAGCCAGCGTGCCCACGGTGAGTCCCACATACGCGCCGTGCTGGCTCCAGCTCCCGGTAAGCCATGCACCCCCGAACAACAATCCTGCGTTCACCAGCAGGTTCAGCGCCATGCCACGATAAACCGTGGGCGTTTGCCTGCGCAGGATCAGCACGCCGCGCAGAGTGGAGCCAATCGCGGTCAGCGCAGGCAGGGGCAGGCAGAGCAGAATGCCATAGCGCACGGGCGTCAGCTCGGGCGCCAGCGCCAGCACCTTGTCGGTGAACAGGGTGAGCAACGGGGTGAACACCACCCCTGCGAGGAATCCCGTCGTGCCCAGCGCGACCCAGAGCGTAAACCGCCTGAGCGTATCCATCGGGACGCCCTGTTGCAGGGCTGCCACCGTTGCTTCCTGGAGCGCTAGTCCCCAGCTGCGTACAATTAGCAACGAGCCGAACACCACCGTCCACGACGCGAGCGTAATTTTAGGTTCGGGCATGCGCGCGAGCGCGCTCGCCGTAATCGGATGCACCAGCAGGGTCAGCAAGGTGGTCAGCGCCAGCGGCAGGTGAAACCGCCAGATGGCGCGAAGCGTCAGGGAGGGCGTCTCTTCATGCACGGTCAGGACGCGCTCGCGTAGTATGGGGTAGGCGAACAGCGTCGTAACGACCGCCTCCACAAAGACTCCCGTCATCACCATCAGCGCTCCCACCACTGCGCCGGGCAGGTGGTTCCACCACAGGAGCGCCAGACCGACGGTCAGGATGCTCAAAAGCCGTATCCCGGTGCCCCAGGTCACGAAGCGGGCGCCGCCGGAGCGTACCAGCACACCCTGCAGAAACCGACGCCAGCCAATCAGGGCGGTCCAGAGCAACATGACCCGCATCGCGCTCCGTCCTGCCTCGCCTACCGCGGGCGGCAGTCCCATCAGGTGGAACGCAATCCCATCATACAGGGGGGTGAACGCAATCAGTGCGGTGAGCAGGGTCAACCCGCCAATCAGCAATAGCACGAAGCGCATCAACATCAGAAACGACTCGCGTCCCTGCACCAGCGCAATCGCCGTTGCAAGGAGCATAATTACGGGGCTTTCTATCAGGAGCGACAGCCCCAGCGCCGCGCCAAACCCTGCGAGATGGGTCGCCGAATCGGGAAAACGGCTGAGAATCGCGTTTGTGGCGGGCGATTCCATCATCATCAAGGTGAAACTAAGCGCCAAGGGAAGCCATAGCCAGAACAACACGCGTGTGGAAACGGCTCGTTCCATATGCTCAAGAGGATACCTCACAGGCCGCTGTGGGGTATCCTTCTAACAGGTGGCAAGCGTCATGGCAGAGCGTGTCAAAGGCAAAATGGCGCTTTCAGAAGCAGCCCTTCGCCACGAAGAGTTCCTCAAAGAGGCGGATGAAGATACCCACGCCGAATGGGTGGGGGGGGGCAAGGTAGTGCCGAAGATGCCTGCATCCCGTGCGCATCAGCGATGTAATGGGTTCCTCTACCGAATTATCGCGTCGTGGCTGGACTATCACCCGATTGGGGAGGTGTTGCCGCCCCCGTTCCTGATTCGCCTGACGACCCCTGAGGGCGAGCCAGTTTTGCGAGAACCCGATCTGATTGCGGTGCTGAACGAGCATCGGGAACGCTTGCAGGAGCAGTATTTTGAGGGCGCGCCCGATTTGGTGGTGGAGATTGTGAGCGCAGGCAGGCGCGCCACCGATCGCGGCGAGAAGTTTTATGAGTACGAGGCGGCGGGCGTGCCCGAATACTGGATTATAGACCCCGAACGCCAGCAGGCAGAGTTCGCCCAGCTGAATGCGCAGGGGGTCTATCAGGTGGTTTTCAGCGGCTCACAGGGTGTTTATCGCAGTCAGGTGCTGCCCGATTCTGGATTGGGGTGGCATGGCTCTGGGAGCAACCACCCCTGCCCAAAGTGTTGGGGGCGTGGGGTCTCGTTTAGCCCTCCCAGCATGCCCAGAGCTGTGCCAGCGCGTAAAATCCCGCGCTCTCTGTGCGCAGCACCCGCGCTCCCAGGGAAACCGTGTGAACCGATTCGCTTTGCGCCATGCGAGCGCGCTCTTCGGGGCTGAACCCGCCTTCGGGACCGACCACCAGCGCCAGCGACTGGAGCGAGGTTCCACCGCCTGCCTGCCACTCGCGCAGGAGCGCGCTCAGCAGGGGCGTGTGTTCCCACTCGTCCAGCACGAGGATGGGTCTGGGCAACGCCTCAAACGCCTCCCACCAGTGCTCAAAAAGGCGAATTCGAGGCAACCGCGCCCGGCAGGCGAGTTCCGCTTCTTCGGCGGCGATTTTTTGCCAGCGTTCCTGTCGGGCGCGTTGTTTAGACGCCTCTAACTTCACCACCGATCGCTGGCTGGGGGCAATCCAGACTGCCGAGACGCCGCCCTGGACGCTCAGCCGTATCGCCTGCTCCAGCTTCTCGTTGCGCACGAGCGCCTGCAACAGCACCACCTCCAGCGGCGGCTCGGTGGCGAGGGGAGACCGTTGAAGCAGCCGAAACTGCCCGTGCTCGCCCAGCTGGGCAATCCATGCGTCGCCTGCGCCGTCCAGCAGGCAGATTCGGTCGCCCGGTCGCAGGCGTAGCACATGAGCCACCTGGTGCGCTATGGCGGGGGGTAAAGCGCCCTCCTGCAGGGTGGCAGGCGATACAAAAAATCGCGGCAGGGCGCGCGGGCTCAGTTCGCGGGTTTCTGGAACAGGCTGGCAGTCCATGTGCGACGCTTACGAAACTCCACCAGAGTCAGCCCTTCCGCAAGCAACGCATCGCGCACTTCGCGCCAGTTGCGCCCAATCACGCCAGACGCCAGATAGTAGCCTCCGGGCACAAGCAGGGGCGGCAGGGTCGGCGCGTTCGCAATGTGGAAGGTGCTGATAATGTTGCACACGATGAAATCGAAGGTCTCGTTCAGGTCGTTCCAGTGGTCGTGCAGTTGTACCGAAACAGAGTTGCTCACCCCGTTGCGTTGCACGTTCTCCTGCGCAATCTGAACCGAGAGCGGGTCATTGTCAATCGCCAGCACGCGGGCGGCTCCGAGCTTGGCGCAGGCTATTGCCAGAATGCCCGTCCCAGTGCCCATGTCCAGCACATGCATGCCGGGCTGGAGCCATTGGTCAATCATTTCCAGGCACAGCGCCGTGGTGGGGTGTCCGCCTGTGCCAAACGCCAGCCCGGGGTCTAACAGGATCGTTTGCTCGTTGGGGGCGGGTTTGCGTTTACTCCATGAGGGTTGCACGCGCAGGCGTTGCCCGAACTTGCGGCTGCGGAAGTGGCGTCGCCAGAGGGTGTGCCAATCTTTTTCGGTGATGGCTTGAATTTGCACCGCGCTGATGGGGGGTAGGTCAAACTGCGGGAGCTGGTTCAGCTTTTCTTGAAGGGCGACGACGCGATCCTCCTCCGTTTCCGGCAGGTAGCCCACAAGGCGGGGCGGCTTGTCGCACAGCTGGACGCCCGTGCAACCCGACTCAATCATCACTGCCGCCACGGTGTCCCACACCTGAGGCGGGGCGATGACCTCGATGCTGAGCCAGCGTTCGTCCTGCACGGCGGAGATTATACCTTG
The DNA here is from genome assembly GCA_037442385.1 of Armatimonadota bacterium. Taxonomy (GTDB): domain Bacteria; phylum Armatimonadota; class Fimbriimonadia; order Fimbriimonadales; family GBS-DC; genus LDYB01. The sequence continues at coordinate 8,783 of JBBIQJ010000018.1, read as the reverse complement.
TTGGCAAGTTGCTGGCGCGCCTCTTCGCGGCGGGCGAGGCGTTCGGCGCGGCGCTGGTCTGCCTGCTCCCACTTGAGGCGCTCCTCCTCGGTCTGGGGTAGTACGGGAGGCACAGGCGTTGGGCGCCCTGAAGAATCCAGCGCGACATACACCAGGTACGCCACCGAGGTTACGCGCCGCTCGCCTGTGAGCAGGTTCTCCGCCTCCACCACCGCCTCAATTTCCATCGAGGTGCGCCATGAGCGGGTAATCCGTGCCCGCACATGCACCAGATTGCCCACATGCACGGGCTGACAGAAACTGACAGAGTCGATTTCAACCGTTACGGCTGGGGCACGCGCATGGCGCGAGGCGACAATCCCGCCCGCTTCATCAATCAACTTCAGAATCCAGCCGCCATGCACATTCCCCAGAGGGTTGGCGTGTTCGGGGTTCATCATCTGGGTCAGGACGACCTCGGTTTCTGCTGGGGTTCGTGCTTCCATCAGGGGGAATTGTACCTTGCAAGCAGGGCATGAACGGCGCTTTCTGCGCTTTCTAAAGCGCCTTCCATGTAGCCCACGAAGAGGCTAAGGTAGTCACCTGCGAAGTAGAGGCGTCCTTCGGGTTCGCGTAGCAGGGGGAGCGCCTGCGTGAGATAGCCCGGCGCGTGATAGACATAGGCGTGCTGAGCAAAGGGGTCAGCGCCCCACGCATAACTTACGGCATGCAGAAACTCGGAGCGACAGCCGGGATACATCATCTCCAGCACCTGCAAGCAGCTTTCAATTCGCGCCTGTGGGGGGCGCGCTGCCCATTTGCGGGCGGGGTCGCCCCCTACCCAGAAAGAGAGGATTCCCGTTTTGCCTGGCATGCCATCGGTCTCTTCCCAGAGAGCGGAGATGTCGGGGTTATGGGCGATTCGGCGCGGCGCGTTCTGGCGCCAGAATCGGGTGCGGAACAGAATCAGCGTGCGCACGACCTGCCCCGCGCCCGCCAGCGCGAGCGCCTCCTGTCGCGCCGCGCTCAGCGGCGGCGCCCACTCTATCTGGGAGAGGATGCGGAAGGGGAGCGCCACGACCGCATCACGGGCATAAACGGTGCGCACTTGCCCCGACTGGCGATAGTGAACTCGCACACCCGACGGCTCCTGAACCACTTTCTCCACCACCGCGCTCAGCTGCAGCGAGACGCCGTGCGCCATCAGGTGCTGCGCCAGCGCCATCGGGAGGCTTTTTGTGCCTTCCACAATTCGGAACGCGCCCAGTTCCACGCCCTTGCCATAGAACCGTTCCTGCGCCACAAGGCTGCACATAGAGACCTGCTCTGGCTCGGCAGCCTCCAGGTTGCGGGTGTAGCGGCGGAACAGCGGCTCGCCTGCCTGCCAGAGACCCTGCTCTTCTGCCCAGTCGCGCATCGTGCGAAAGTCCAGCGCACGCACCGTTTCGGGCGCCCTCCAGGGGGCAATGGGTTCAGGAATCTGGGGCGCAAGCTTGTTCAGAACTCCTGCCCAGAATCGGCGCCACGCCTGATGCGCGGCTCGCCCGACAGCACGAGAGGGAGTGAGACCCCAGAAATCGGGGCGTTCGCCGGTGGTTAGCCCCAGCGTGCGCGCCAGATTCAACAGGCGGTGATGATTGGAGTCGATAAACTCCGCGCCCAGCTCGCCATGCTGACTCGTATCGGGAGGCTGCCATGTTGCCACGCGCCCCCCAACGCGCTCCCGTGCCTCTAAAATACAGACCGAATATCCCTGCTTCTGAAGGAGATACGCCGCATAAAGCCCTGCAAGGCCAGCCCCTAAAACAACGGCATCGTATCCGTTCGGCTCGTCAGCACGCATCGTCTCACCCTGCGGTTGCAGTTGTCAATTAGTGTACCCAGGCGGGAGGGGTTGTAGCGATTCTGGAGCGGTGGAGTGCGGAAGCACGGCTTCCGCACTCCAGGGATAAGTTTAACAGCTCTGTCCGAAGTTGAACAGCACGATCAGCAGGTCGGCGTCATCCACCACGCGATCGCCGTTCACATCTTCGGGTCGGCTCCCTGTCTGACCGAACGCGAACAGGATTGCGAGCAGGTCGGCGTCATCCACCACGCGATCGCCATTCACATCACCCTGCAGGCGAACGGTCAGCGTGGCGTTGCCTGAGCCTGTGTTATACCAGCTGTCGCCCGCGAAGACCGCCTGAATGGTATGGCTACCGCAGCTGATGTTCGGGATGGTGTAGTTGAGCGTGGCGACACCCGAGGCGTTGGTGTTCGCGCTACCGACGGGACTGCCGTCGATTCGGAACTGCACGCTTCTGCCCGTTAGCGGCGCGTTATCGGTGGTACGACGGAGTGTCGCCTGCAGTTGAACCGTCTGCCCGATGAAGCCTGAGCGGCTCACCACACTGAGGCTGGTGTTCGCCTTCTGCACGGTCAGCGCGGCGACGGTCGCGGTACGCGCGCTGAAGAAGAAGTCGCCCGCGAAGGCGAAGGTCACATTATGCGTGCCAACGGAGAGGCTTTCGGGGATGGTGTAGTTGACGGTTGCCCAGCCGTTGACATCGGTGTTCGCGCTGCCCGCAGGGTTGCCCTCCACGTAGAAGGTGATGGTGCGATTGCAAATCCAGCCGCCCAGAGTAAGGGGGTTCATGCGTACACTCAGCGGCACGGTCTGCCCATAGGCACCTGTTGCGCCCGCAATCGCGGTCCAGACGCCGTCACCCCACTGGCGCAAGTAGCTGACACCGAGATCCACAATCGGCTGATCCGCATCGTTCGTGTTGGTGATACTGCCGTTGTTATTAATGAGGAAGGTGTGCAGTGTACCTTGATCGGCGCTTGCCTGGTCTTCTACTTTGACCCACCATCCGCGCATGTCGCAGGTGCGCGGGTCAGGGGGTAGGAACGAGGCGGCGCTCGAAAGGTCCACCTGGCACCACATGTTGTCCAGCGAGCCACCTGTGCGGTTCGCCACCACGCGGCTCCAGAGCGGACTGCTCGGATTGCCAACCCCTATCGTCACCACCAGGTCACCCCTGTATGTGTGATCCAGTCCAATCAGGGCATGGCGTGCGGTGCGCGTCGGATAGAAGGCGTAGGTCGTGCTGAAGTCCGTTACGGATTGGGGCACATTGCCCGACACATAGGTGTTGTTGGTGGTCAGGCTGAATCGGCGCAGGGTGCCCTGATCGCCGCTTGCGGCGTCGTACACTTTGCAGAACCAGACCACGCTCTCATCGGGGTTGTTCAGGTAGAAGCTGGGCGCGTCTGCCACGCTTTCTTGAATGTAGAGGTTGTCCGCACCACCCCCTGCGCGATTCCAGATACGCTTGGAATAAAGCGGCGCGTCGGGATTGCCCACGCCCACATCCACCACTAGGTCGCCACGATAGGTGTGGTCGATCTCCACCGTCACGAAGTTGGTGATTTCCGCAAGGATTCGGTGGTCGCGCATGATGTCGCGAAAGGCGGAGTCGTAGTCTTGTCCTCGGGCAAACCACGCATTCACAAAGTCCAGCATGTGGTTGAGGGTCCCGCCGTTGACGAAGGTGTCCCAGATGGCGTTGCGCCCCAACGCGAGGCGGTCCCGAGGATGGGGGTCGCCCGCCAGATTGTCATACACATCCCAGAGCGAAGACAGCACGGAAGCTTCGCCTGTCGTGCCGACGGTGCCGTCGAAGCAGTTGCCCGTGGTCGTCTCCACATTCACGCAGAAGTTCGCTGTATCGCCCACGCCGGGCGTGTCGCAGTAGGTTGTGTTGTTCAGCGAGCTTTGACCAGAATAGGTTGCCCAACCTTCGCTCCAGGCGAGTCCGCCGTTGTAGCAGCCGAACCAGCTATGGGCGCCGCCAGAGCCGGGCGGGAAACCGCCCTTGACCACCTGCATCACATGGTGCCCGTACTCATGGAAGATGACCGAGTCGTCCTGCTGATCGCCATCGGCGAGGGTGATGCGCTGGGAACCACCCTGATAGTAAGCGCCATCGGAGCCGCCCTCCTGCCACCGACAGTTGACCAGTGCGAGGTCATAGCCCAGCCCGTAGTTATAGCTCGCCCAGGCGCGGCTGAGTGCGTCGCAGATTTCGTAGGCAGCTTCTACGCCGTCATCGGGATAGCTGCCAGGTCCGTCGGTGTCGATGAACCAGCCGCCGATATCCCACACGCCATCGGGCAGGTCGGTTCGTGAGGGTCCGTTCACCTGGAAGTTATGTCCGCCTGTGTAATGCACCACATTCACGCGCCCGTTGCGGGCATACCAACGCACATAAGGTTCCTGCATCGCGTCGTCGGATAGGTCGCTATCGTTGCCGTTGTCGAAGTCAGGTGTTTCGAAGAAGCCGTCGCTCCCGCAAATGGCTTCCGCCAGCAGGTCATCGCCTGACCATGTGTCGTCGTCCCAGATTTGCACGAGGGCGCCGTACGCGCCATGCAGGGTTCCGTCGCGATGGCGATAGTAAAAATAGCCGCGTACACGCGCAGTACCTGTGGGACCCTGGGGCGAAAAGGTCTCGTCGTCGTTCACTGGCTCGGAACTGGGAGCAGGCGGGATGCCCAGATGCGCCAACGAATCGGGGTCAGGAGGGGTAATCCGTTCGGACGGAGGCACCCGCTGCGCCGCAGGCGGCTCCTTCAGCGGCTCCCAGAAGGGCAGTCGGCTCACCACGATCGTGCCGTCGGGACGCACATCAAAATAAAGATGTACGCGCCGACCCATCGTGAAGCCGTTCCCGCGCTCCACCACTGACACCGCAATCTCGTACTTGCCCGTGCGGTTGAACTGCACCGTTAGCCGGTATTGGGACACGCTCTTGGTGTCAATCTGAAGGTTCTGAAGAGGCTGAGGGCGACTCAGCACAGTAATCCCTGCGGACACATCCCAGCTAATCTCGGCATTGTGCAAAAACTCGAACGGCAATACGGAGAAGATGACTTCTACAGGTTGACCCCGCACAGGCATGTGGGACAGGTCAAGCCGAACCTCAATTGGGGGTTCGGGCTTGCAGCTTTTGCGCGTCTGATACGCCTCGCGCATCTGCTGCTCCAGCGCCTGCGTGGTCGCAGGCAGCACACAATTCTCTAGGGCTAAAGAAACTGTTCCTTCCGGGGCGGCATGCGGGAGCCTCATGGACATGCAGCTTGCCAGAAGCAGCTTCGCTCCCCATCGTCCAAGCAACCGGTAAATCGGATGGTAGTTCATAAGAATCTCCTTTGCAGGCTTGCCTCCTGCATGAGTATTATACATCAAAATCACTGCGAAATACAGGATTTTAAGTCCTGTTTTTGTGTTTTTCTTGATTCCGATTTAAATATAAAAGAAAACAAGTGAGTCAGTTTCTGGGAGATATGTGTACCAGGGGCTGAAGCTGCTCCGTTGAAGGAATGGGGTGTAGGTATCCCGCGCAAGCCAGGGGAACCGAAGGAAAGGAGCACCCTGTGTTCCATCAGGTGTTTTTGCGACAGAGTAGGCTCAGCCTTCAGGACTCATACACTGCGCGCTAGCTCGCAGGGCGTGCTTTACTGTCTTGTTGCGGGTAGTCCCACGCGCCATTCTTTCTGGAGCAGGGGGAAGCCTTCCGCCTCGCGCTTCTCCAGATATTTGAGGCAACAGGCGCGCGCCAGAGTACGAATGCGCTGAATATAACTGGCGCGCTCCGTAACTGAAATGCTCCCACGCGCGTCCAGCAGATTGAAGATATGAGAGCATTTCAGGGCGAGGTCAAACGCCGGGTGAACCCAACCCTGCTCCACGATACGGGCGCTCTCTTTTTCGTACATCTCGAACAGGCGGAACAGCATTTCGGTATCCGCCTCTTCAAAGTTGTAATAGTTATGCTCCAGCTCGGCAAGGTAATCCACATCAGCGTAGGTGATACCGCGCCCCCACTCCAGCTCCCATACGCTGTTTTTCTTTTGCAACAGCATGCAGAGTCGTTCGGGACCGTAGGTAATCTCGGCGCACACGGGGTCGCACTCGATACCGCCTACCTGCTGAAAGTAGGTGAACTGGGTGATTTCGGTGCCGTTGAGCCACACCTCCCAGCCAACGCCCGACGCCCCCAGTGTGGGCGCCTCCCAGTCGTCCTCGACGAAGCGGATGTCATGTTCGCTGGGTTCGATCCCAATCGCACGCAGGCTTTCCAGATAGACATCCACCACATCGTCGGGCGAGGGCTTCAGAATCACCTGATACTGGTAGTAATGCTGGAGGCGCATCGGGTTGCGTGCGTAGCGCCCGTCGGCGGGGCGCCGCGAAGGTTGCACATAGGCGACATACCATGACTCAGGTCCCAGCGCCCGCAGAGTGGTGTAGGGCGCCATCGTGCCTGCGCCAACCTCCACATCGTAGGGCTGCAGGATCAAACAGCCGTAATCCGCCCAGAACCGTTCCAGCCGAAAGAGCAGCTCCTGAAAAGTCATCGCCGATTAGTGTACCCCAAGCGCGTCGGAAACCGCACGGAACGCACGGATGGCATGCTCGATGCCTGCGTCATCTACATCGTGATGTGTTACGAGGCGTAGGCGGTGAGGGTCTAAAGCGAGGCACAGCACCCCATGCTCCGCCAGCCGACGCTCCACTTCGGGCGCAGGGGCAACGGTTTCCACATAGACCATATTGGTGTGGACGGTTTCAAGGTCTACGCGGAAGCCGCGCATTTCGGCAATCGCTTCGGCGAGGCGTCGGGCGCGTCGGTGGTCTTCGGCGAGGCGGTCAATCATCGTGTCCAGCGCCACCAGACACGCCGCCGCCAGCACGCCTACCTGACGCATGCCCCCGCCGAACAGTTTGCGCACGCGATGCGCCTCTTGAATAAACGCCCTGGACCCCACAAGCGCCGACCCAACGGGACAGCACAGCCCTTTGGAGAACGCCACCATCACCGAGTCCACATAGCGTGTCCATACCTGCGGCGAAACGCCCAGCGCGACGCTCGCGTTGAACAGACGCGCCCCATCCAGATGAATTCGCAACCCGTGCGAATCGGCTATCTGCCGCAGAACGGGCATCTGCTCCGGTGGCGAAATGGTGCCCCCACAGCGATTATGGGTGTTCTCTATGCACAGCAGGCGCGTGCCGGGGGTGTGGTCGTCGGCGATGCGGATTCGTCGCCGAATCGCCTCGGGATCGATGCGCCCGCGCGGAATAGGGTAGGTATCCGTTTGCACGCCAGCAAGCACTGCGGGACCCGCCAGCTCGTAGTGCAGGATATGGCTCTCCTCGTCCACAAGGATAGCGTCCATCGGCTGGGTCCAGACTTTGACGGCAATCTCGTTCGCCATCGTGCCCGTGGGGGTGAACAGCGCCGCCTCGTGTCCGAGCATTTCGGCGATGCGTTCCTGCAAGCGGTTGACGGTGGGGTCTTCACCGAACACATCGTCGCCGACCTCGGCGTTCGCCATCGCCTGGCGCATGGCGGGCGTTGGCTGGGTTACGGTGTCGGAACGCAGGTCTACTCGCATAGCGTCGGTGATTCGCGGATTGCGCCGCTATCCCTGCTGAAGCGGGGCGGCGTCGCGCACGGCATCCAGACATGTCGCGAGCCACTCCAGCGCGTCGGCGAGGCGCGGACTGGGGCAGCTGAAGTAGGCGATGCCATCGGTGATAAAAACATGCCCCGCGCGCACGGCAGGGAGCGTATGCCAGCCTGGACGCGCCTCCAGCAGGGGCATGTCCTGAAGTGTGCGCTCTACAGAGTAGCCACAACAGGCAATCACTATCGCTTCGGGTTGCCACGCCAGCACTTCGTCCCAGTGGAGCCGTCGCGAGGGCTTGCCCAACTCGCCGTGCCCCTCAACACCGCCCGCAAGCGCCACCATCTCCGGGATCCAGTGTCCGCAGGCAAAAGGAGGCTCGATCCACTCCAGAAACGAGACTTTGACGCGCGGTTTGTCTTGTGTTCGCGCGGCAACACGCTCCACCCGGCTCCAGAACTGCTGTGCGAGCGCACGCCCGCGCTCTGGCACACCTGCCACCTCCGCCACCTGCAAAAAGGTCTCCTCAACCCCATGAAGCGTGGTCGGCTCCAGATTGAGAATCTTTGCTCTGGGCTGGAGTGCGGCGACCGCTTCCTGCACGGTGTTGTAAGGCACGGCGCACACCGAACAGAGCGCCTGTGTGAGAATCAGATCAGGCTGGAGCGCCTGCAGGAGTTCCAGATCCAGCGTGTAGAGGGTGGCGTGAGTCATCAGCGTTTCCGACACGAGGCGGTCTATCTCGTGGCTGGGCAGGTCGGGGGGTATCAGGCTGCGCGTGACGACGGGACGGTCTAAAATAGTGGGCGGGTAGAGGCACTCGTGGCTTCGCCCCACCAGACACTCTTCCAGTCCCAGCGCACACACAATTTCGGTGGCGCTCGGCAGCAGCGACACAATGCGCATGGTTGCAGTATACCCTGCTTTTTCAAGCCTATCGGCATACCGCGCGGCAGGGTTCTTGAGCGCTCTCCTTCGCCTGTCTGAGGACCCGTCTCTCGTGGGGCGAGGCTCGGTTCCCCCCTTGACTCTCCACACGACTGCAGGGTGTATACTATCCGTACCATGGACCGGCTCTGGCAGATAGGGGAGTTGGCGAAGCGCGCGGGGGTCAGGGGCTCTCCCCCCTGCGCTATTACGACGCACGCGGGGTGTTGCGCCCGGCGCGGCGCGCCGAGTCGGGGTATCGCCTCTATGCGCCCGCGCAGCTGGAACAGTTGCGATTCATCCAGCAGTCGAAGCAGTTGGGTTTGAGAGCGTATACGGGAAGTAAGTTTTCATACTTGCCTCACCCCCAACTGACATAAACGACGCAACGCCAACACTATCAAACGCACATATAACCA
>JBBIQJ010000017.1:0-23862 GCA_037442385.1 Armatimonadota bacterium | reverse complement strand
AACCCCCCGGTCGCTGGAGCTGCCCGAGCGATTGATGCGCCTGCACCAGGGGCTTCGCAACCTGATTGCCCACTACCAGCCCGATGTGGCGGTGACGGAACAGTTGTTGTTCAGCACGAATCGGCGCACGGCGATGCAGGTGGCACGGGCGGCGGGCGTTGCCCTGCTCGCAATTGCGCAAGCAGGCTTGCCATGGTACGAATACACGCCCCTTCAGGTGAAACAAGCCGTAACGGGCTACGGCGGCGCGGACAAAGCGCAGGTTCAACGCATGGTGCAGAAACTGCTGGGGCTGGAGACCGTCCCACGCCCTGACGATGCGGCTGACGCGCTCGCGCTCTGTATCTGCCATGCACAACACGAATCGCTCCTGCGGCTCTCGGGAGGCACACGATGAACTGGGGATTTGTGGTGGGCTGTGTGGTAATTATCGCCATTCTGGCGTGGCGGGCAGCGGTGCGTGTACGCATGCTCAACCAGCGAATCACGGAGGTGCGCGACGAGATGGAGCGCAACCCGCTGGACCCGTTTTCCGCATGGATGGAGTTGTGGCGACTGATGGATAAGCGGTAGTCCACGCACGGTATAATCTTGACCCGAAGGAGGTAAAAGATGCACACTTTCTCTGTTTCTGCCGAGTGGACAGGCGATAGCAACAGCGTCGGTTTGCTACAGTCGCCCGGTGGGCTACACTGCCAGTTTGCTGTGCCGACCGATTTCGGTGGTCCTGGGGGGTGCCCCAGCCCTGAAGAGATGTTGCTGGCGGCGCTGGCATCATGCTATGTGATTACTATTGCCTACATGGCGGAGCTCAAAAAGCTCCCGCTTCAGAAGCAGGCAATTCAGGTGCAGGGCCTCGTAGAGCGCGACCCGCAAACGCGACGCCTGCGCTTCACCCGATTCGAGATTGACCTCCGCTTCACCGTTGCGCCCGACGCGACCGACGCCCAGATTGAGAACATCCTCAAACTGGCGAGAGACGCCAAGACCTTCTGCCTCGTATCCAACTCCCTCAGCGACCAAATCCAGTTCGAAGTGCATGCCGACTGGAGCCGCGCCTGAAAAAAACCCCGGGCGTTGCCGCCCGGGGTGGCAGGCACGGCAGGGACGAATCCCCGTTTCAGGAGGTAAGCGGCTTAGCTTAGCCGTTTCTGCGGCGCGGCAGATAGTTGATACATATCCTATTATACCATACAGAGCCGCTTTTCTTATAGGACTTAAGTCCTAATTTTGCACATCCCTATCGGGAATTCGTTCCCACAGCGCGGTGGGATTTGTTTGATCATAGCATACACCATTCACCCTACCCTGCGGTAGGGACTTAAGTCCTAATTTGGGATTTTTCGAGGGCGAATTGAGGGGGGTCTCAGGCGGCGGTGTGACGGATTTTCTCCTGAATCACCGCCAGATTGTGCTGGGCCTGGGGGTGTTTGGGGTCTAATTGGAGGGTTTGCTGGTAGGCGATTCGGGCGGCGTCGTAGACTCCCATGCGAGCGTAGCAGTTGCCGAGGGTAAACCATGCCTGAGGGTTGTAAGGGTCTAATTCGAGGGCGACGCTATAGGCATCGGCGGCTTCGGCGTAGGCGCCGAGTTGATAGAGCGCGTCGCCTGCATTCAGCAGGGCGTTCGGGTTGGTGGGTTCCATCTGAATCGCGAGCGCGAAGTGATAGAGTGCCTCCTCGTAACGCTGGAGTTGCCACAGGGCGCGACCCCAATTGATGTGGATTCCGCTGGAGAGGGACTTCTGCTGGCGGGCGCGCCACTCGAACGCCTCGATCAGCGCCTCCGGGTTGTGTGCCTGCTCGCAGGCATATACCCACCGATGCCAGAGGCTTTCGTCTTCGGGGAGCAGTTCGCACAGACGCTTGAGGGCAGGGAGCGCACGGGCATAATCGCCTCGAGACCACCAGAGTTCGGCAATCGCGCGGTTGGCGAGTTCGGCATAAGTGGGGTTTTGCGCCAGTTGTTCAAAAACCTGACTGGCTTCTTCCTGCCTGCCCTGGTTTCGGAGCCACTCCGCGTAAAGCAGTGGGAAGGTGGGGTTATGGCTATAGCGCTGAGCGAGGTAGCGCAGATGGGGTTCTGCCTCGTCGTGGCGTCCGAGCGCCATCAGCGTGTCGGCCATCAGGTGACGCCACTTATAAGTAACTATCGTGAGGTCGCCCACGAAGTTGCCACTGGCTTGAATCGTTTCCCCATCTTCTGCAAGCAAGCCGATTCGCTGGGCGCTTGCGGGAACCTGCAGCAAAGCCTCACAGGCTTGCTCATCGCGGTGGAGTGCCCGATATGCCTGCGCCATTTCGAAGTAGACCGCGGGATGGTCTATGCCTTTCTGGAGCGCCTGCTGAGCCGCGGCGACGGCGTCTTCTGCGCGTCCCGTGTGGCGCAACGCCGCAATCCAGAGTGACCACGCATGGGGCATGTGGTCTTGGCGCGGGTCGGTTTCTGCGCAAACGCGCTCCAGCATCGGCAGCGCCCGCGCATAATCACCGTCGGTGTAGTAAGTATTCGCCAGGTTAAAGAGCTGGAACAGGTCGTCGGGGTTCTGAGCGAGGGTTGCCTCCAGAATCTGGATATTGCGTTGAGCCTTGTTTTTCCGCGCAATCACGCTCTTCTCGTAGCCGAGGTGGAGAATTTGCGCGTTTGCCAGGATCGCGATTCGGCCACCGTGCTGAGCGAGGCTGGGGGCTATCTGCTCGTGAATCGCCCCTTCCCAGCGGGCATAAGACAGTCGGCGGAACAGGCGCACCGCCCTGTGGAGGAACACCTGGTCGGGCTGCTCGAAGTCGGTGAGGTTGACAATCTCAATTTGATAACCTGCGAACTGGGGGTGGCGTGCGGCTTCCAGCAGCGCCTGTCGGGTTTGCGGACCGTTCAGGCGTTCATCGGCGTCCAGCACCAGCACCCAGTCGCCTGTGGCATGTTGCAGGGCGAAGTTGCGTGCCCAGGCGAAATCGTGGCGCCACTCGGTACGAATCACCTTCGCGCCGAACTGTTCCGCAATCTGGGGGGTGGCGTCCTGCGAACCTGTATCTATTAGCACAATCTCGTCCACAACGCCCTGCACGCTCTTGAGGCATTCTTCGAGCATGTCGGCGTCGTCGCGGGCAATCATACAGAGGCTGATTCGCGTGCCCACTGGCTCGTCAGGGATGGGAAACTCGTATTTCTGTAGCCACTCTTCAATCGATCGGGCGAACGCCAGCACCTGCGCTTTGGGGTTGCCCTTGCGGGTTGAGGCAATCTTCAGGGTCGGGTCGTTGGCGATACAGAGGAAATAGTTGCGCAGGGGTAGCGCCACTTCCCGGAGCCAGTCGGAGTCGCGATAGCCTGCCTCGAGCAGTTCCAGGACGATGGGGTAGGCGTCCAGCTCTTGAGTGTGGTAGAGCAGAATCCAGCTCTGGCACGCCCGAAGTTCTGGTGTGGGGTTGGGGTTCTGCTGAAGCGCTTCTGCCAGCAGTTTTTTCGCTTCTTCCCAGCGGTCATTCTGGATGAGCTGGCGCAGGCTGTGGACAGTGTTTTCGTGCATGAGCTGGTTCCCCCCTTTCGTGGGTGGGGTTAGCGCTTAGCGGCGCGTGCGCGTTTGGGTGAGTCGTGTTTGCCGTTAATCGTTTCGGCTTTTGGGGGCGCACCGAATCGCTCCTGCAGCTTGCGTTTCGCGCCTGCGATTGTATACATCTCGTCTTTGAGCAGGCGTTTGATTTCCTTCAGCACCTCGATGTCTTCAGGGCGATAGCGGCGCTGTCCGCCCGCCGTGCGCACCGGTTGCAGAAACTCGGCGAACTCACGTTCCCAGTAGCGGATGGTGTGGGTTTCCACGCCCGTGAGGTAGCTGGCGACGCTGATAGGCACAGGTCGCTGCTGTACCGGGATCTTTGTCTTTTTGCTTCGTCGTGCCATCGTATCCCTCCGTCAGAGTCGTGTGCCGTGCCCATGAATCACGGCTCGATGGAGATTATCGGCTTATTGACGGATTTCTTTATGGGCTGGTTCGATTCTTTGCAGAGGGATTGGGTGAATTTTCCAGAATAGCGCGCACGCGGGCGAGATCGGTTTCCGTGTCTACTGCAATCGGGGCGTGTTCAAAATAAACCATGCGGATGCGGTATCCGTGTTCCAGCACGCGCAGTTGCTCTAACGACTCGGTGCGTTCCAGCGGTGTGGGCGCCCATTCAGCGAACTGGAGGAGCAGCTCACGGCGGAACACATAAAGCCCGATATGTTTCCAGACGGGCAGCTCGGTGCTTTCGCGGGGGTAGGGGATACGCGAGCGCGAGAAGTAGAGCGCGTTACCCTGCTGATCCAGCACGACTTTCACCACGCTGGGCTGATCGTATTCGTGGGGTTGGGCTTCGGTGTAGAGGCTGCTCATCATCACGGTGGGGTCTTCCAGCAGGGGGGCAACGGCGCGGTCAATCGCTTCCGGGCGCAGCAACGGTTCGTCGCCCTGAATGTTCACATAAATCTCGCCCTGAGTGAGGCGCGCGACTTCGGCGAGGCGGTCGGTGCCTGTGCGATGGGCGTGGCTGGTAAGGATTGCCTGCGCCCCGAACGCCTGCGCGGCTTGAATAATCTCTGGGTCAGGCGTGGCGATATAGAGTTCGTGCAGGGAGCGCGCCTGCGAAGCGCGCTCCCAGACCCATTGCACCATCGGCTTGCCCGCTATCGGCAGCAGCGGCTTGCCGGGCAGGCGCGTGGCTGCCAACCGCGCGGGGATGACCCCGATCACCCTGCTCATGGGGCCAGCCTCCAAGTAATCAGCCCCGACAGCACCTTCGGATGGAAATAGGTGGACTTGTGGGGCATTTTGCCGCCCGAAGCCGCGATTGCCTGCAGCGTTGCCAGTGGAGGCGGGTTCAGCAGAAAGGCGCAGGCGGCTTGTCCGTTGCGCACCGCGCTGAGCGCCTCACTGAAAGAACGGGTATAGCGCGCCTCAGGTTCCACTAATCCCATCGCAGGCATCACCCGGTGGTGAAGTTGCCATGCGTCAAAGCGCACCAGTGCTTCAGGCAGGTCGTCCACGGGGGCGTAGTGTTTCGGGGTGATGCGCCATGCACCGTCCTGCCACACGAAGCCAATCGCGCCCTGAAGCGACGCCACATCGGTCGGCTCAAACGGCGCCACCTCGAACGCTTCCGTCAGGCGTGCGCGCCACTCTTCGGGGCTGCCTGGGGGCAAAACACTCAACAGGCGGTGCGTGGGCAGAATCACCAGCCCCGGATCGTCGATGGGCACGAGCAAGATGGGCAGGAATCGTTCTGGGGAGCCGGGGCGCCCATACTGCAGACCGAAGCGCAGAGCGGTCTCGTAGCGATGATGCCCGTCGGCAATCCAGATGCGCATCGGCTCGAAGGCGCGCTCGATTCGGCTCACCGCAACGGGATCGTTCAGACGCTCCAGCAGGTGGAAGTGCCCTTCGGGCAGGTTCGCCCCTTCCAGTTGGGCAATCGGCTCCCAGAGCGTGCCCTGAACTGCCTCCTGAAAAGCGGGCGTCGGTTCAAACAGCCCAAAGATGGCTTCCATGTGAGTGCGGGTGGCTTCTAGCAGGCGGAAGCGGTCTTCCTTCACGCCGGGAAAAGTATGTTCGTGGGGGAGTACCGTGCCCGACTCGTACGGTTCCGTGTGGAGAAGCACGAAGTAGCCCGTCCGGGCGCGTTCTTGCTGGGTCAGCGGGTCTATAAATTTCTGGGTGTAGCGATAGAGGGCAGGTTCGGTGTCGGTGCGCAGAATGCCCTCGCGGAGCCAGTGCTGAAGAATCTGGTTCGCATGCTGGTAGCGCGACTCGCCGTTTTCAGGCAGGGTCAACTGGACGATATTGTAAGGTGACTGGGCTACTAACTCTGCCCGCTGTTCGGGGCTAATTACATCATAAGGTGGAGCGACCACTTCTGGTATCACTCTTGCATAGCGTGTTGCACGGAATGCGCGTATCGTTGCCATATACAACTCCTCTTTATTTCAGATTGGCTCCCCGTCGTCCTCGACAGGGGTGCGGATGGCTGAATTGTACCCGAAAAAATTCGCGGTTTTGCGCGAAATATGGAACAACCTCTGTGGGTGCTGGCGATGCGTCAGGTGGACGTGCTGGTGATAGGGAGCGGACCTGCAGGTCAACGCGCGGCGATTCAAGCCGCGAAACTGGGGCGCTCGGTGGCAGTGGTGGAACGCACCACGATGCTGGGCGGCGTGTGCATCAACACGGGCACGATTCCCAGCAAAGCCCTGCGGGAAGCCATTTTGCAACTGACGGGCAAGCGGGGGCGCTTTTACTATGAGCCAGCGCCCAACTCCAGCACAAATTTCACTATTCAGGAGCTGGTGTCGCAGTGTCAGCATATCATTCGCGCCGAGCAGATGGTGATTCTGGAGCATTTCCAGAAGAACGGAATCACCATGCTGTGGGGGAACGCCTTTTTTGAGGACCCGCACACGGTGCGCGTTGCGCACAGCACAGGGAGCGAACTGGTGCAGGCGCGCGAAGCCATCATTCTGGCGGTAGGCACGGTTCCTGCGCGACCGCCGCATATCCCTTTTGATGACCATCGTGTGGTAGATAGTGATTCATTTTTGCGGATGCCGAGCCTGCCGCGGAGTCTGATTATTGTGGGCGGCGGCGTGATTGGCACCGAGTATGCCTGCATGATGAACACGCTGGGGGTACGGGTGATTCTGGTGGAGGCGCGTACGCGCCTGCTGGATTTTGTGGACGAGGAAATCAGCGAAGCGTTGCAATATCATATGCGCTCTGCGGACATCACCCTGCGTCTGGGCGAGAAGGTGAGCGAGGTGCGCGTGCTTTCCAACGGGCTGGTGGAGGCGACTCTGGCAAGCGGCAAGCACTTGCGGGCGGAAGCGTTGCTGTATTGTATTGGCAGGCAGGGCGCGACGGCAACCCTGGGACTGGAGCAAATCGGGCTGGAAACCGATGCGCGGGGGCGAATCCCCGTCAACGAACGGTTCCAGACCGCTATTCCTCACATCTACGCGGTGGGCGATGTGGTGGGGTTCCCTGCGTTAGCCAGCACTTCGATGGAGCAGGGGCGCGTGGCGGCGTGCTATGCCTGTGGTGAACCTGTGCCGCCCAGCTGCCCATTATTCCCCTACGGGATTTACACCATCCCTGAGATTGCGATGGTGGGCAAGACGGAAGCGCAGCTCACTGCCGAGGGCGTGCCCTACGAGGTGGGCGTGGCGCACTACCGGGAGGTGGCGCGGGGGCAACTGCTCGGCGATACTCGCGGCATGCTGAAGATGCTTATTCACGAGCAGACCCGCGAGATACTGGGCGTGCATGCGATTGGCACAGGCGCCACAGAGTTGATTCACATCGGGCAGCTCGCAATCGCGTTCCGCGCGAAGGTGGACTACTTCCTGCAGGCGATTTTCAACTATCCCACGCTGGCGGAGTGCTACAAGGTCGCGGCGCTGAACGGGAGCAACAAACTGCGCCTGCTCCAGCACGAGGAGCCTGTTCAGCAAGCCGCATGAGGCAACAGGTACAATTCTGGCGCCATGAATGTGCGCCAGTTCGTAGAGCGGCGTCGGGCGCGCTGGGAGCGCTTCGCACAGATGATAGAAGCCATGCGCTGGTCGGGCGCCAAACAGTTAAGCGCCGATGAGCTGAACGAACTGGGACGCCTCTACCGACAAGTCGCTGCCGATCTAGCCTACGCCCGTCAGCAGGGAGCCGACTCCACCGTACAGGACTATCTCAACAGCCTGCTGGCACAGGCACACGGGGTGCTGTACCGCACGCGGCGTGGGCAGTGGACGGAAGGATTGCGCAACCTTTACTATGGCTTTCCCGACGCGGCGCGACGCCACTGGAAAGCAATCCTGCTGGCGATTGCCATCACGCTCGTTGCCAACCTGGCCGCCTTCCTGATGGTGCTGGCGGACCCTGAATGGGGCAAACGACTGGTGGAGGGGCAGTTCCGTCAGGCACTGGAGCAGTGGAAAACGGGCAAGCAGTACGCCCTTGGCGATGTGAGCCATGCGCCGAGCATGTCGATGTTCTATTTCCTGAACAACTCGCGGGTGGCGCTGCTGTCGTTCGGGCTGGGCCTTTTCGCGGGCATCCCAACGGTTTACTTGCTCTGGACGAACGGGGTGATTCTGGGCGTTTTCGCGGCGGAGCTGGCACAGGTGGGCAAGCTTGGCTTCTTTCTGGTCTCGATCTATCCGCACGGCGTGCCCGAGCTGGGCGCGGTTTTCTTTTGTGCAGGCGCGGGGCTGCTGCTGGGGCGTGCGGTGATTATGCCGGGCGACTATTCGCGCATCGAGGCGATTCGGCGCGTGGGGCACGATGTGTTCTATCTGGTCGCTGGCTCGGTGGTGTTGATATTGATTGCTGGCGTGGTGGAGGCGTTCTTCTCGTTTTATGCGTTTCCGAACTGGCTGAAGTTCCTGTGGGGCACGGTTTCGCTGGCGATTCTGTTGATTTACATCTGGCGGGTGCGCCGTCGGTGAGGTATACTCGGCGTGTGCGTTGGGTACTGGAATGCGACTCGCTGGGCAAGCGGTTCGGCATGCGCTGGGTGTTTCGGGGTCTCAGCCTGCGAGCCGAATCGGGGAGTGTGGTGGTGGTGCAGGGGGGCAACGGCTCAGGCAAAAGCACGCTGTTGCGGATTGTGGCGGGTTTGACCGCACCGACCGAGGGGCAGGTGATTTTGCGCTATGGGGCGCAGCGTGTCGCGCCCCGGATGGACTATCTGGGCTGGTGCGCCACCGATGGCGCGCTCTATCGCGAATTGACTGCCTACGAACATCTCTCCTGGTGGGCGACGGTGCGCGGTGGGGCGCCCTCGCGTGAGGCTCTGCTGGCATGGCTGGCGCGATTTGCGCTGGCAGAGCGCGCCCATGAGCGCGTGCGAGCGTTTTCCACTGGCATGCGTCAGCGCCTGCGGCTTGCCTTAGCCACCTGGGGGCAACCGCCCCTGCTGTTGCTGGATGAACCCGACGCGGGCATGGATCGTTCGGGACTGGCTTTGCTGGAGCGAATCCTTTATGAGCAACGAACCTTCGGACTGGCTCTGTTCGCCACCAATCGCGCCGAACACGCACGCTGGGGCGACCTCGTTCTGGAGATGGGGGCGTGAAACGCTCGCCATCTGGCGCAAAGACCTGCTTCAGGAGTGGCGCCTGCGGCAGGGGCTGATTACTTCGCTGCTGATGGGGGTTGTTACGGTGGCGGCGCTCAGCTTCGCCAGCCTGGGGGTGAGCCTGTCGGTGCGGCTGCAGGCGGGGGTGTTGTGGCTGGCGGTGCTGTTCGGGATGTTTCCGGCGCTCGCGCGGGGATTCATCAGCGAAGAGGAGCTAGGCACTGCCGATCTGTTGCGTCTGGGAGCGCGTCCCTCATGCGTCTTCTGGGGCAAGTGGTTGTTCCACATGACGCTGTACGCCGTATTGAGCGCGGTGCTGGTTCCGCTTTATATGCTGATGATTGCGCCGCTGGAGGGGGCGTGGTGGGCGTGGTTGGGGTTGTGGGGGCTGGGCGGCGTTGGGCTGGTAACGGTTTTAACCCTGTGTGGCGCACTGGTTGCGGGCACGGCGTCGCGTGGGGCGTTGCTGGCGGTCGTAACTTTTCCCTTGCTGCTGCCGATGGTGCTGATGCTGATTGCCGCGACGGAGCAGATTTTGCACGCGCGTCCTGTGGGGCAGAGTCTTCAAGGGATTCTGGGCTATGGGTTGATGCTGAGTGCTGGCGCGGCGTGGATTTTTGAGAAAATCTGGCGCGAATAGGTCGGTTTTATCAGGCTCATTCCGCAAGCGAAGCAGCAACACCCCGGTAGCCACCTGCTGGTCGCGCACGACACATGCGCCAAACTCTTTATCCCAAATGATGATAATTCGGTTTTCTTGCTGAGCAAGATGTATTACCGACTCATCGTCGAGTCCACGCGCTTTTCCATAGATTGAGACGACATCATGTCCATGCGCGCGGAGCCAGCGAGCCACAGAGGGTCCTGCGCACTCATCCACCAGAAGGTGCATTTACAGCGATTCGTGAGGAAGGGACACGAAGGTAATGTTTTCCAGGGTTTCTGCAGCAAGCAACAGGCACGCCTGAATATCTTCTGGGGTGAGTCCCTCGTACTCCTGAAGGATCTCGTCTATTGTTGCCCTACTGGCTAACAGACGCAGAATGTACGCCCCATTCAGGCGCGTGCCCCGAAACACAGGCTGCCCTGCTAATATGCGCCGATCGCTCTGATGACACGCTCCAGCAAGGTTTTCGCTGGCATGGTTCTCTCACAGAAAGTATACATCGATACAAAAGCGGTCAAAGCAGTCTATGGGTGCGGGTACGCTTGTTGCGCCCGCACCCTGAATTGCACATCCCCCTGGAGAGAAGGGCGTTCTGCTACTTGACACGCTCCTGCAACCCCACATTGATTTCCAACTCGCCCAGCTCTGTGATGAGCGGGATTACCAGCGCTGGAATCTCAAGGGTGCTGATTTTCACATTCGTGCCCCGAATCAGGCTGGGCGGCGAGAGGTTGCACTGAATCCCGCGCGACGCCAGTTCGGTCAGCGCGGCGCCCGAAATCATGTTGCCTAACTCGGCAATCGCGCTCGCCGCCAGCTCGTCAAAAGTGCGAATCGTCGTGCCCAGCATTTTGGAGGCTATCTTATCGGCAGTGAAGATGGACATCCCGTAAATGAGCTGCCCCTCCAGCTTGCCCGTTACGCCCAGCACGATATTGCACTGCTGGGAGGTGAAAATCCCCTTACGGGCGCTCAACTGCCCTTTCTGCGGTGTGATGCCCAGCATCATCTGGAACACATTAATCGCCGCAATGACAAACGGGTTGATATATTCGGCTTTCATGGCATTTCCCTCCTCAGGCGACTTTGTTGACTGCCTCGACGATACGGTCGGGCTGGAAGGGCTTGACGATAAAGTCTTTCGCGCCTGCCTGAATGGCTTCCAGCACAATCTGTTTCTGTCCCATCGCGGTACACATCACCACCTTGGCGTTGGGGTCCTTGGCGCGGATGGCTTTGAGCGCCTCCAGACCGTCCATCTCTGGCATGGTGATGTCCATAAACACGAGGTCGGGCTTGAGTTGTTCGTACAGTTCCACAGCCTCACGCCCGTTGGAGGCTTCGCCGACCACCTCGAAGCCGTTCTGTGTGAGAATGTTTTTGAGCGTCACGCGCATAAACAGCGCATCGTCCGTCACTAAGATGCGTTTCGCCATTGTTGCACCTCCTGTTCTGGTTTGCGATAGTAGAAGGCAAACGGGTTTTCGTACCCGATTTGCTGGTAGTGGAAGATGCGCTCGGTATTGCCCAGGAACAGGTAGCCCCCTGGCGCGAGCGCACGATAGAACTCCCGGAAGATGCGCTCCTTCGCCTCCTCCGAGAAATAGATGATTACATTGCGGCACGCAATCAGGTCGAACCCCTGCGGATAGGGGTCCGAAAGCAGGTTATGCTTCTGGAACCGCAGGTAGCGCTTGAGAATGGGGTCTGCCTCATAAAGCATGCGTCCATTCTCTTCGAACGCCCGAAAATAGCGCTGCAGGTAGAGCGGGGGCACATTACGCACATCGCTGGGCGCGAAGACTCCGCGCTGGGCGCGCTCCAGCACATCGGTGTCGATATCAGTGCCCAGAATCTGATGCCCGCGATTGGGCGCCAGCTCGTGTAGCAGTATCGCGATGCTATACGCTTCTGCTCCGTAAGAGCAACCCGCGCTCCACACCTTCAAGCTATGTCGCTTCTTGAGCAGGCTGGGCAACATCTCTTTCTGCAGGATTTCGAACTGCTCCGGGTTTCGAAACATTTCCGACACATTGATGGCGAGCCGATCGATGAACGCCCGCATCCGCGCTTCATCCTGAGCGAGATAGCGCAGGTAGTCCGTGAATCGGGCAAACCCTGCGCGCTCCACCATCGTCCAGATGCGCCGGTAGGTCTGGTCAAACTTGTAGTGCTCCAGATCCAAGCCTGTGCGCTGTTTCAGTTCGCGCTTGAACTGCTCAAAGTCGCGCAACAGTTCGGGTGTTTTCGGGATGTTTACGCTGCCTGGGTTTTGCATAATGTCTGAACCTCCTCATAGAGTGCTTGCGCCATTTGATCCAGCGGCACCACGCGGTCGGCGCAGCCTGCCTGAATCACCGCACGAGGCATGCCGAAGACCACGCAGGTCGATTCGTCTTCCGCCAGCACGCGCGCCCCTTTAGCATGGAGCGTGCGGGCGCCCGTCGCGCCATCGGAACCCATCCCCGTCAGAATCGCCACCACCACCTTGCCCGTGAAGTGCTGGGCGACAGAAAACAGGGTTACATCCACCGAAGGTCGCACGCCATGCACAGGCGGGTCTTGAGAAAGCTGGAGGGTGCGGTCTTGAGCGAGCTTCAGATGGCGTCCGCCGGGCGCCAGATATGCCATGCCCGGTTGCAACCGATCGCCTGCATTTGCCTCACGCACGCTCATAGGCGACTGGCGATCCAGCCGCTCCGCCAGACTGCGCGTGAAACCTTCGGGCATGTGTTGCACAATCAGCATTGGCGCGTGAAAATCGTGCGGGAGCTGGCTCATCAAGGTGGTCAGCGCACGCGGTCCGCCGGTAGAGCAGCCTACGACTACCAGCACATTCTGCGCCTGTGAAGGCGTTTTCTGGGGGGTAGGTGGCATGGAAACGGGAGTCGCCGCCGCGGAACGCGAGGCGAAGGGCTGGGTGAGTGCCCGCAGACGGAACCGGGGCACGCGCGCCGCCGCCTTCACCTTCTCCAGAATCTGCGAGGAGACCTTATATAAATCCAGCGAGATGGAGCCAGAAGGTTTGGTCACAAAGTCCACTGCGCCCCGTTCCAGACTGCGCAGGGTAACCTCGGCGCCCTCTTTTGTGAGGCTGCTGACCATCACCACCGCGGTGGGCTGTTCCTGCATCAGGCGCTCCAGCATCGTGATGCCGTCCATCACGGGCATCTCCACATCGAGCGTAATCACATCAGGCTGGAGCTGACGCGCCATCTCAAGCCCCTCCTGCCCGTTGCGGGCGCTGCCCACCACTTCAATCTCCAGGTCTTCGGCAAGGATGTCGGTGATCATCCGCCGCATAAACAGCGAGTCGTCCACCACCAGCACACGAATCTTGCTCATGTTTGTCCTCCATCATACAGCGATTGGCAATCGCCCCAGCACGCGGCTCAGCTGGTGAACCTGCGGAGGCTGTCCCACCACACGAATCACCAGCTCTGCGGTCGCCAGGTCAAACTCAAAGGAGCGCCCCTTATTGCCGCCTGTGTCGCTGAAGGCAACGCCGACTCGCAGCTCCTTCAGGAGCCGAGAAAGGGTTTCCACATTCCGCTCCCCGATTCGCAGGGTGGATTCGCGGTTCTGGAACACCTCTGCGCCGCCAATCAGAATCGCCTTAAGTCGCGAGGCGGTGGCGGGCGTTAGCCCCAGTTCCTTCAGGAGGGCGGGAACCGCCGAGACGGCGTACTTGCCCGGCATTCGGAGTGCGTCGTCGCCGTGCGGTTCAGGGAGCATGACATGCGCCAGCGCCCCAGCGCCTGTGTGAGGGTCATAGAGCAGCGTGCCCACACATGACCCCAGCCCGATGCAGCCCAGCGCCCCAGCGCCGCGTGCTATTTTGATCTCGCCCATGCCCGCGAGGAGCACCTCCGTTTTGCCTGCCACCGCCATTGGTTGACCTCCTGCCTAAATTCCCAGCGTCTGAAACAATTTCTCAAGGCTGCCCACTTCGGGCAGATACAAAAAGAACCCTTGAAACTCCCGGTCGGGCACGCGAAAAGTGGTCTGGATTGCCAACAGCTCGCGCTGGCCGTAAAGCGCCTCTACCATCAGCGAGCTCATCAGTGCTGCCGCCATGTCGGCAGCGAAAGCGGGCGGCTCCATGTGGAGCGTGAACCCCGTCATCTGGGAGAGACCGTTTAGAAAACTGCCCAGCATAATGTTGGAGACCTCCCGAATCACCGACTCGTACAGCTCGTTCAGCTCCGAGAGGTCGCTGGGCGCGCTGCCTGCGAGAACTTGCCAGAGCGTGATGGCGCTCTCCCAGGGGAAGATAAACGCGCCTTCGCCGGGCCAGTCGCCTTCCACACGCGCCACCGTGCCCACCACCAGACACTCAGGGCTGTGGCACACTCTGGAGAAGCGCGTTGTGTCCAGTTCGTACACTTCGGGCACCTCCAGCGCGAACAACACGCCCGTCATGTCCGAAAGCGCAGTTACGGCGCTTCCCAGCCCGATGTTGCCCAACTCGCGAAGAGCATCCTGTCGAAGCGCGGTCAGCTCGGTCGTCATAGGCACTCACCGCCTTACTGGGGTTTTGCCATAACTGCTGGCAACAGTCGTCAGCAGGATTACGGGGATTGAACTGTTTCGAGGTACACTTTTCGCTGCATGGTGTGGGATTCTCACAGTCTTGAGGTTTTGGATCTGGCGTGGGTGCGTCAGGAGTGGGCGCGTCGCGCCGACACCCCGATGGGTCAGGAGGGCGCTTTGCATCGTCCCCTGAGTCGCGATATAGAGACGGTGCGCCTGCGTCTGCAGGAGACTGACGAGGCGGCGCGCCTGCTATTGCGCGAGCCGCCGCCCCCGATGAAAGTGCGCGAGGTACGCCCTGCGCTCACCAAAGCGCTCAAAGAGGGCACGCTCAGTCCCACGGAACTGTTGAGCCTAGCGGAACTGCTCGCCTGCGCACGCCTTTACAAAGCCCACCTGCTTGCCCGCGCGGCGCACTACCCCCGCCTCGCTCACTACGCCCATCAGCTGCACCCGCTCCAGCCGCTGGAGCGCCAGATTCACGACTGCATCGACCCCAACGGGGAAGTCCGCGACAGCGCCAGCGAGAATCTTGCCCGAATCCGCGCCGACCAGCGACGCCTGCAAAAACGCATTACCGAACGGCTTCAGCAACTCATTCACGCATGGCGCGACTGGCTTCAAGAGCCGACCTACACCCTCCGCTCGGGGCGCTACTGCCTTCCTGTGCGGGTTGAGCATAAGGGCAAAACGCCGGGGATGGTCCACGACACCAGTATGAGTGGCGCGACCGTGTTCATAGAGCCGTTCGAACTGGTAGAGCTGGGCAATCGCCTGCGCGAACTGCAGGGAGCCGAACAGGAGGAGATCGAAGCCGTTCTCTATGCTCTCTCCCGCGCTGTTGGGGCTTACGGACAGGAGCTGGAGCAGACGACGGAGTCGCTCTCCGAGCTGGACGCGATTCTGGCGGCGGGGCGGCTCGCGCTCGACTGGCAGGCGAGTCTGCCCGAAGTGAACACCGACGGCTACTGGAAACTGCGCAAAGCGCGACACCCGATGATTCCAAAAGAGCGCGTCGTGCCAATCGATTTTGAAATCGGGCGCGACTGGCTCTGCGTGCTAATTACAGGACCCAATACGGGCGGGAAGACCGTAACGCTTAAAACACTCGGCTTGCTGACGCTCATGACCTTGCTCGGCTTGCACCCCCCTGCCGATGAGGGCACGCAGATTGCCATCCCCTACGGCGTGTTCGCCGATATTGGCGATGAACAGAGCCTCCAGCAATCGCTTTCCACTTTTTCGGGGCATATCCAGCATATCGTGCGCTTTCTGAACGAGGTGGGGCAACACAGCCTTGTGCTGCTGGACGAGATTGGCGCGGGCACAGACCCCACGGAAGGCTCGGCGCTGGCGCGTGCGATTCTGACCAGTCTCGTGGAGCGTGGGGCACGCGTGGTCGCCACGACCCACTACGGTGATTTGAAAGCGCTGGCGTATGAGCATCCCCAGTTTCAAAACGCCGCGATGGAGTTCGACGCCGAGACGCTCCAACCCACCTACCGCCTGCACATGGGCATTCCGGGCGCCAGCCACGCGATCGAGATTGCCGAGCGGCTCGGCATGCCGCGCACGATCATCCAGCGCGCGCTAGAGGCGCTGGGCGTGCGGGAAGTGGACCTCATGCGCATGATTCAGGAGCTGGAGCGCCAGCGTCGGCTCGCGGAAGAGGCGGAAGCCGAATGGCGCGCCCGAAGCCAGCAACTTGCCCAGCTCCAAAAACAGCTGGAGCAGGAGCGTCAGGCGCTCGAAGAGGCGCGGCGCACCGCCCATCAGCGTGCCCAGCAGGAGCTGGAAGGGGTTATCCGCGCCCTCCAGCTGGAGGCGAACGCCATCTTTCAGCAACTGCGCCAGGCAGGACGCGAAAGCAAACAGACCGTCCAGCTGCGCGAACAGTTCCAGCACCGGCTCCAGCAGGCGGCTCAGGCTGCCCAGCCGCCTCCTGCCAGCCGTGCGTCTGCGGAACCTGCGCCCCAGCAGTGGTATGTCGGCATGCCCGTGCGGATTCGCAGTCTCAATCAGCGGGGCACACTGGCAGCTCTGCCCGAAGGGGGCAAGGTGCAGGTCTATCTGGGCAAGCTGCGCACGGAGTTCCCCCTCAGCGATATCGAGCCGATTCCGGAGTCGCCAAAACCTGCCGTCAGGGTTGGCAAAAAACCGCGCCCGCCTGTGTATGTGCCACCGGAGTTAGACCTGCACGGCATGCGTGTGGAAGAGGCGCAACCCCTGTTGGAAAAATATCTGGACGATGCGCTTCTCGCAGGCTATGACAGTGTGCGGATTATGCACGGGCGCGGCACGGGCACGCTTCGCAAGGTGGTGCATGCCTATCTGAGCCAGCATCCCCATGTGCGCTCTTTCCAGCTCGCCAGCCCGAACGAAGGTGGGGAGGGCGTTACGGTTGTGAAATTTCGCTAAATCGCCATCATCGCTGCCAGTTCCAGCTTGTGGACATCCACGGTTTTCGTGGTGGTCTGGATATATTCAATCGGCACGGCGACCAGCCGCCCGCCCTCCACACCGACCATCTCGTTGGTGTATCCTTTGAGCAGGCGTTCCACAGCGTAAGCGCCCAGCTGTGTTGCCAGCACTCTGTCGAACGCAGTGGGCGAGCCGCCGCGCTGCATATGCCCCAGCACCAGCGCCCGCACATGGTAAGGCGTATGCTCCTGCAGGAACCTTTTCACATCCTCGGCGCGGCATGCCCCTTCCGCCACCACGATAATACTGGAATGCTTGCCCCGCTCATAGCTGCGATGGAGCATGTCCAGCAACTCTACCAGATCGTAGGGCACTTCGGGAATCAGAATCGCCTCCGCACCGCCTGCCAGTCCCACCTCCAGCGCGATAAATCCGTTATGGCGCCCCATCACCTCAATCACAAACACGCGCTCATGCGAGTACGCCGTATCCCGAACCTTGTCGATGGCATCCAGTGCGGTGTTCACTGCTGTGTCGAACCCAATCGCATAGTCGGTGCCGGGGATGTCGTTGTCTATCGTGCCGGGCACGCCCATGATGCGCACATCACAGATACGGCTCAGTTCCACGCCGCCGCGCATGGAGCCGTCGCCCCCAATCACCACCAGTCCTTCGATGCCGTAGCGGCTCAAAATCTCCGCGCCTTTGCGCACGCCTTCGGGCGTCTTGAACTCCTCGCTGCGTGCCGTGCGCAGAATCGTGCCCCCCCGATTGATGATGCCCCCTACCGAGACGCTGGTCATCGGTTCGATTTCCTCTCGCAGGAGACCCGCGTAGCCGCGACGGATGCCGTACACCTCCAGCCCGTGATAGAGCGCGCTCCGCACGACGGCACGAATGCAGGCATTCATTCCGGGCGCGTCGCCGCCGCTGGTCATCACCGCAATCCGCTGGATGGGCTTCATGCCGAGCCTCCAAAGTTGGGTTTGCGTTTTTCCAGAAAGGCGCGGATTCCTTCCTGTCCTTCGGGGCTGACCCGCAACTCGGCGATGCGAGCAATCGTCAACGAGCGCAACTCATCAGGGGGCAGCGCCTGAGTCGCGTGGAGCAGCATCTTCGCCGCCGCCATCGCGTTCGGACCGTTCGCCATGCACTCCCGAAGCACAGCGTCCACCGCCTCATCGAGCGCGTCGGGTGCCACCACGCGATGCACCAGCCCGATTCGGAGCGCCGTCTCGGCGTCAAACCGCTCACCCGTGATAAAGAGGTGGCGGGCGTGTCCATAACCAAGCTTGCGCACCACATAAGGTGCAATCACCGACGGGATCAGCCCCAGTTTCACCTCACTGAAGGCAAAGCGCGCCTCCGTGCTGGCAATAGCGACATCACACACCGCTACCAAGCCTGTCCCGCCTCCCATCGCCGCGCCATGCACGCGCCCGATCACGGGCTTGGGGCAGTGGTCTATCGTTTCAAACATGCGCGCCAGCGCACGCGCGTCCTCCAAATTCTCCTGAAAACTGTAGTTCGCCATCTTGCCCATCCAGTTCAGGTCCGCACCCGCGCAGAACGATTTTCCTTCGCCCCGCAACACAACCACCCGCACTGAGTCGTCCTCGCGGAACGCCTCAAAAGTCTGGGTAAGCGCCTGAATCAGCGACTCGTTGAAGGCGTTATGCACCTCCGGGCGGTTCAGCACCACATGGGCAATCCCGTCCGAAACCTCAACCCGCAGCGGTGTTTCCATATCTATAAGCATACCCGCTTGCCTGAGGGGATTCGGGGGCGATATCAGGGGGGCATCTGTGCCAATGCCAGACGACTTCACCTGCTCTGTTGCGAAGATACGCATTCCACCTGTGGCACGGCAGGTTTCACCGCTTGGGGCATGGAAACTGCGCCCCTTTTGAATCGCGGGCACGGGGACCGTGCCCCTACCCATGCCGCCCGTACGGACGCGGTTCCCGCGTCCTGTTCTGCGAATTCCCCTCTTCGTTGCAACAGAGCAGCTTGAGTCATCTGTCCCAAACGCCCTCTGATGGCGCGGCTGACTGGTTTTCCTAGATTACCTCTCACCGAGGTTCATCGTGAAACATAATGAATTCTTGAGGGTTCTGCAGTTCCTCTTTGCGCGGTGGGCGAATGAAAAATTCGAAAACCATTTCCCTCTGACTGGACGGCTCTTTCAAACCTACGCGCAACCGATAAACAGGCTCATGTCTACAATCATTCAGCAGCGCCACCTCGGTAGGCGATGGCAACCACGGAATGCGGTTGTAAACCGACACCACATCCATACCCACTATCTGCCACCCCTTCGTTTCTAAGTGCAGCTCGGGCACAGCCATAACCTGTGTAACCACGATAGGCGCTTCAGCCGTACTCTGATCGGTGCGATACCACTTCTGGCGAGTCGCCTTCCAGCGTATGGAACGCAAGGTCAGGCGCACACCTCCTTGCTCTCGGGTAATCGGTAAACGGTCGGGTGCAGGGTAGGCGATTGGTTTCCGTACACACTGCACAGGGTATTCCATCAGGGGAGGTTTCGTGAAACTTGCGCGCAGCTGGAGCGTGATTTTCTGCCCCTCAGTGGGCAGGTTGTGAAGCTCCTCACAGTAAAAGCTGGAGAAGAAACGAGGCTGGCTTGAGACTGGATACTCACATCCGTGCGAGTCGCGCGCCCACCATCCGACCGGGTAGTCGCCAAAGGCACGCTCCGTCCAGAGCAGATAGCACGGTTCAGGTGCAGGCATACTCTCGTACACATCGCGGTGAATAAACGGAAAAGTCGTATCGAACCGCCAACGCACAAAGCGGCTTTGACTGGCGTAATCCAACCGGAGAATGCGCACATAACTGTTATCGGGAAAAGTATGCTGATAAACCCTTTTCTGCCTGGCAAGAAAATATATCCCTCCAACAGTTGCCAGCAAGACTACCCCCGGTACCGCCCAAATCCATCGCCATCGAGAACGCATAAGAGAATTATACCGCTCAAACTCTCAGGACATGGAGTATAATACCTCGTGGAGGTGCCTTGTGCGAAGGAGATGGCTCCTGTTTGGGGTGTTGATGGCAACTGCGCTGGGAGTCGCCTCCCTGATGCGCGCGGTTGCCGATAACTTTGACCCCGATGAGAAACACTGCGCCCAGAACCTGAAGCGACTTTGGCTGGCGCTTGCAATGTACCTAAACGACTACGACGAGCGCCTCCCGCTGGCGTACCAACGCCTCTCGCCCAGCCAGCCCTGGCAGTGGGATACCCCTGTGGCGGTGCCCCGCAACTGGCAGGACGGCAGCCCCCACGGCGGCTGGACATGGGTGAACGCGCTTGCCGTCTACACAAGCAGTGCGGGACAGCTTTACAAGTCGTTCTACTGTCCTGCTACCCTGCCTGCGAAACTGCCGAACATAGACTACAGCCAGCGCGTTCGCTCGCCTGTGCCCATCAGCTATACCTACAACGGGTATCTACACAACTATCCGAAGGCGCAGGCGGCAGACCCCAGCACCCTGCCTGTTATCTGGGAGGGGCTGGGACGCGAACACTGGCTGGGATTCGCGCCCGTGAACCCGCTCCTGCGATGCGACCGGGCTGAGGACAAGTGTGAGTTTACTCCCTGCACCGACCCCGCAACGACCTATCCGCTCGGCGAAGTGCGCCTGCCTCGCCAGTCGGTCTGGATTCATCGAAGCGGCGTGCATTTCGTGATGCTCGAGGGCAAATTGGTAACCCGTCGGCTGGGCGCACGGATTGCCCCCGACAGCACGAACCCGCTGATAGACCCGTTTGACGGCTACAACACGCAGGGCGTGCCGGGTGTCGCCCGCACGAACGCCTGTGGACACCTGCCGCTCTTCACGCCACAGTAAGGAGGGGACACCATGAGAACTCTGGTAATCACGGCTCTGGCGCTCAGCATCACGGCGCTGGCGACGGCGCAGATGCGGGAAGTGTGGCGCTATGTCTACACGCCTCCACAACCTGAGCTGTATGCTCACCTCCATCGCGCGGCGCGCCTTGCAGATGGTGGTTTGCTTCTGCTGGGCTGGGTAGAAACGCCCACGAACGGACACGATGCACTGGCGATTCGCGTGAACCCCGACGGTTCCGAAGCATGGGTCTACCAGCAGGACGGCGCCAACCTCGATGACGCCTTTGTGGACGCTGTAGAGGCGGGGGGCGACATATGGCTGCTGGCGCAGTTCACCGACGCCGACGGCTACCTCTATGCCCAGGTTCATCGCCTCACTCAAAGCGGGCAGCCCGTCCAGGTCTATGCGCTTAGCCAGATGCCGAATGCTCACTTTCGTCCCCTTCGGCTGACCTTCGGCGAAAGCTGGCAACCTGCTGTCGTCGCAGAAATTATTCAGAATGGCGGAAGCATGCTCGCGTTCTGTGAAGCCGATAGCCTGGGCTACTCGATTTTGCTACTCGATATGCGTCCGTGGGGCGTCGCCGACCCGAACCCCTATTCTGTTCTTATGCTGGGCACAACAGCATCTTTCGGCTCGGTGGATGCGCTCCTCTATCTCTATGATGCGCTCCCATTCCGCTACTCAGGACCCGCGCGCGGCGTGGACCTGCCGATGCTCGCCACCAGCAACGCCATAGACAACTACTGGGTGGGTATCCAGTCCGAAGGCGGCGTCACGGGCGAAGATGTCGTTGTGATGGACTTCCGCATTCCAACCGCTGTGCGCTGGGGCTATCGATATTCCTATCAGCTCCACGACGATTATGCTGAAGATATGGTGCTGGATAGCCGCGAAAACCTGCACCTGCTGGTCAAGACAGTGCTGTGGCGCGGCGAGCCGTTCGAACGGCATACCCTGCGTCTGGCAACCTTCTCGCCTCAAGGCGCCCTGCTTTCGGATACGGAACTCGTGCCTGATGGGACGTCTTCCCTCTCCGGGATGCTACGCCTGAACGCCGCCGGGGAGCGTTATGTCGGCGTGTCGCACGCTTCGGGACCGAACAGTAGCTACTTTGCCCGTCTCAACACCAGCGGGCAACCTCTATGGCGACAAACCGTGCCCATGAGTCTTGAAGCGCTTTTCCCTGAAACAGAGGGCAGCTTTCTCACGGCAGGCATCCTGCGGATTGAGGAGCAAAACGAACGGGGCTACTGGCAAACCTGGGAGCGTTTGGGCGTGATTAAGTACGCCCCGAACGGCGACCTCAACGCCGACGGTTGCGTGGACGACACCGACCTGATGACTGTGCTGTTCACCTTCGGGCAGTCGGGTTCGGGGCTGCAGGCGGATGTAAACGCCGATGGGGTTGTGGATGACACCGACCTGCTGACCGTGCTGTTTAACTTCGGCAGCGAGTGCTGAAAATTCCCGATTTTACCACGCTTCCCCTCCACCGCCCTCTTGCGGCGGAGGGGATTTTTTTTATGGCTTGCCAGTCAATCAAAAAATTGCACCCAAAGCTCAGAAATTTTCACCTTTTGACGGCTCTAGGCTTGACTTTTTTGATTCCGACGGGGTATACTCTGGGCGTTATGCAAAAGCGCTATCCACAACCGACGCGATGCCCTGTGTGTAGCGGGGCGCTTCAGGTAAAAACGCTGGAATGCGCGGAGTGCGGCACCAGCCTGACAGGGCATTTTGCCGCCTGCCGATTTTGCCAGCTGGAGCCAGAGCATCTCCAGTTTCTGGAAGTGTTCCTGCGTCATCGGGGGATGCTGTCGGGCGTGGAACGGGAGCTGGGCATCAGCTACCCCACCGCGCGCAATAGGCTGGACGCGCTCCTGCTGGCGCTGGGCATTATGCCCGCCACCATCCAGCAAGAGAACGGACAAGTCTCCGCCCAGCAACAGGAGATTCTGGATATGCTGGAGCAGGGGCTGATTACCGCCGAGGAAGCAGCGCGCAAACTGCGTCAGTTGCGGTGAACGGAGGTTATGCAATGAAAAACGAAACGCTGAAGCGAATTCTGCATCTCATGGAGCAGGGCGTGATTACTGCTGAAGAGGCGGCCGATCTGATTGACGCGCTCTACGACACAGGCGGCTACACCTCGGAGGAAAAGCCCGCTCAGGAACCATCTGAAAACGGGCAAACTGAAACGGCACGGAGCCTGTTCGACAAAATTGCCCGCGCTGTAGAGGAAGCGGCCCAGAGCGCCACAGAAGCCGTGCGCAAAATTGACTGGCGCGCGATTGGCGACACCATTCGCCACCAGACCCAGCGCGGACTCGAAGAGATGCGCAAAGCGCTCGCCGAGCTGGAACGCACCGACTGGTCCTTGGGGAAATGGGGGAAACATCACGCCGAAACACATCAGGAAATGGCGCTGCCCCTGTCGGCAGGGCAGACTCTCACCATCACGCTCCCCGCAGGGGATCTCCGCATCACAGGCGGTTTCGATGGGGGACAGGTCGAAGCCACCATTCACCTGCGGGGAGCGAACCCCGACGCGCTTCAGGAGGCTTTGCGTGCTTATAGCCTGCTGGCGGAGCAGACGCCCGAAGGGGTTCGCCTGAGCGCTCCCGAACTGGAACCTTCAATTGCACAACAGGTAAACCTCACCTTGCGCCTGCCCCGTGAAACTAACCTCATGGTTCAACTCCCGCACGGCGACATCACTATCGAGAAGATTGACGGTACGGTTCAGCTCAAGACGCGACATGGCGATATCGCCGTCCGCCACACAACGGGGGCAATTGAGGCAGAAACCCTGCACGGCGACCTGACACTGGCTGATGTGCAGGCGCCACGCGCCCGACTCCACGCTTTACACGGCGACCTCCACCTCAGCCATATCCGTATCGAGCAACTGCAGGCAAACCTCACCCACGGCGACATCCTGATAGAGGATGCCGCAATTGCCACGCTGAGGGCAGAAACCGTCAAGGGCGATATGGAAATAGACCTCACCAAACCGATACGGGACACGATTCACCTCAACGCCGTCAGCGGCGACATCACTCTCCGCGTGCCCGACGATAACGATTGCACTGTCGCTATGCGCACCGTTGCGGGCGATATTGAGTGCGACCTGGAATGTCGCTCCGTAGAGCGCGACTCCCGAAGTCTTCGGGGGGTCTGCGGCGAGGGTAAAGGTTCGCTGATTATGGAAACGGTTCACGGCGACCTGTGTGTGGAGCTCCGCTCTCATCCAACCGAATG
>JBBIQJ010000016.1:0-24123 GCA_037442385.1 Armatimonadota bacterium | reverse complement strand
ACAGCCTGCAGGACTACGAGTTCGACAAAGCGCACGGGTTGCGCAGTTTGCCAGAGACTCTGGGCAAGGCGCGTGCGATTGGGGTGTCGCGCCTCTCACATGCGCTGTGTGTAGCGCTGTTTGCGCTGTTTGGCTGGATGGTGGGCGCAGGCGCGATTTACTATCTGGGCGTGGCGTTCGCAGGCGCGATGCTGGCTTATGAGCAATCGCTGGTGAAACCCGACGATCTCAGCCGACTCGATATGGCGTTTTTCACGATGAACGGCTATGTGAGTATCGGTATGTTCGTCTTCAGTGCGCTGGACAAAGTTTTATGAAACCGTTTGTGATTGGCAGTGTGCCTTATGTGAACGCGGCGCCGCTGGTGCGCTGGTTCGAGACCGAATCGGGCAGGCGCTGGGGGAAGGTGCGTTATGCCGCGCCGTCGGTACTGGCGCGCTGGTTAGAACGGCGCGAGGTGGATGTGGCGCTGGTGTCGTCGGTGGAGTGGTTTCGTCGCCCCGAAACGCGCTTCGTGCCCGGGCTGGCGATTGCGTCCGACGGCGAAGTGTTGAGCGTGCGCCTGTTCAGCAAAACGCCGTTTGAGGCGATTCGCACGGTGGCGCTGGACACCAGTTCGCTCACTTCGTCGGCGCTGACGCGCATTTTGTTGGAGCGTGAGTACGGCATCCGCCCCGAATACCGCTCCCATCCGCCCAACCTGCAGGCGATGTTGCGCGAGTGCGATGCAGGCTTGCTGATTGGCGACGCGGGGATGACCGCCGCGCTCCCCGACGGCTATGTGCTGGACCTGGGTCAGGCGTGGCGCGAAGGGACGGGGCTGCCCTTCGTATGGGCGGTGTGGCTCACCAACCCGGACGCCTCTCTGGAGGCGCTGACCGAAGTTATGCACGAGGCGTATGCGTGGGGCGCGCGAAACCTGCCGGGTATCGTTCGCATGGAAGCGGAACGCACGGGCATGCCCTTGCCTCTGGTGGCGCGCTATCTGCAGGAAGTGATGGTCTACCGCATCGATGCACGTTTTCTGGAGGGGCTGGAGCGCTTTCGCACCGAGTGGACGCGACTCGTTGAGGTACAATAGCCGTTATGAACCTGCCCGCAACGGTGCGTGTGGTGGAAGTCGGCGCGCGGGACGGGCTGCAAAACGAGCCAGCGCCCGTGCCGACCGAAGTGAAAATCCGCTTTATTGAAATGCTGGCGGAAGCGGGGCTGCCCGTGATTGAGGCGACCTCCTTCGTCAGTCCCCGCTGGGTGCCCCAGCTGGCGGACGCCGAAGCTGTGATGCAGGGTCTCTCGCGCCGTGAGGGGGTGCGCTATCCTGTGCTGGTGCCGAACCTCAAGGGGCTGGAGCGTGCGATTCAGGCGGGCGCCGACGCGATTGCGATTTTCACCGCCGCCTCCGAGAGCTTCTGCCAACGCAACCTGAACCGCACGATAGAACAATCGCTTCAGGAGTTCAAGCAGGTCGTGGCGCAGGCGAAAGCGGTGGGGTTGTGGGTGCGGGGGTATATCTCCACGGCGTTCGTGTGCCCCTACGAGGGGAGAATCGCGCCCGAAGCGGTCAAACCTATCGTGGAGCGGCTGCTCGCGATGGGAGTGGACGAGATTAGCCTCGGCGATACGATTGGCGCGGCGACGCCCACCCAGATAGCGCAACTCACCGATGCGCTGGAGCCGATCCTGCCTCAAGAGCGCTGGGCGTATCACTTTCATAACACCTACGGCACGGCGCTGGCGAATGTGTTGACCGCGCTCCAGCGGGGAATCACGATTTTTGATTCCTCAGCAGGAGGGCTGGGCGGGTGCCCCTTCGCGCCCGGCGCATCAGGCAACCTCGCAACGGAAGACCTGCTCTACATGCTTCATGGGATGGGGATTGAAACGGGCGTGTCGCTGGAGAAGGTGGTCGCGGCGGCGCAATACATTCTGGCGCATCTGAACCGCGCGACCCCCCCTAGCCACTATTTGCAGGCGTGCCAGTGTCGGCAAGAAGCAGGCTAAGCCCCCAGCAGAGTCTCAATCAGCCGATAGCCTTCCTCTATCGTGGGCAGGTTCGGCTCCTCTAAAAGAGATTCGTCATACAAAAAGCGGCTGGGGTGAGGCTGGCGCGAGTCGTAGAGCAGAAAGGGCACGAAGCCTTCCGCGTGGGTGTGTTTGGCGACGGGGGTGAAGTGGTCGGGCACAATCAGCATTCGGAACGGCTCTTTACGGGCGAATAGCCCCTCGGCTATCTGCGCCACGATGTGTTGGTCTATCTGTTCAATCGCCCAGATTTTGGCTTCCACATTGCCGTGATGTCCCGCCTCGTCGGGCGCTTCAATATGCACATACACGAAGTCGTGCTTTTCGAGCATGTGCAGAGCATACTCACCTTTGCCTGCGTAGTTCGTGTCGATATAGCCTGTTGCGCCGGGCACGGTGGGGGTTTCCAGCCCCACGAGTCGCCCCAGTCCCCGAATCACATCGACGGCGGCAATCACCGCGCCCGTTTTGCCCCACTGGAGAGCGAACGGCTTCAGTTTGGGCGCACGCCCCTGACCCCAAAGCCATATCATATTCGCAGGCAGCTTACCCTCATCTTCCCGGCGGCGATTGATGGGATGGGCGCTGAGGATCTCGTAAGAGTCCTCCATCAACTGAATCAGAGTTTGCTCGCCGTCGCCGTGGGGGTAATAATCGCGCAGGTAGCTGCCCACAATCTCGTGGGGCGGCACGCAGGCGACCTCCACAGGTCCGTTGCGCCAGCGCATCACATGCC
Source organism: Armatimonadota bacterium (assembly GCA_037442385.1). Lineage (GTDB taxonomy): Bacteria > Armatimonadota > Fimbriimonadia > Fimbriimonadales > GBS-DC > LDYB01. The sequence continues at coordinate 21,365 of JBBIQJ010000016.1, read as the reverse complement.
GATAGCCCACGCCGGGGAAGAAGGCGATTTTTGAAGTACCCAGTTTCTCTTGTAGCAGTTGAATGAGCGTACGTGCTTCTTCTGTGGAGATGTTGCCGCCGCTGTAGTCCAGCAGGCGTTCGCCGTCGGTGCTGATGAGCGAGCAACGGAAGGCGACATCGGTCGGCTCCATCTCCACGCCCATGGCAGCGGCTTCAATCGGACCGCGTCCTGTATAGTGCTGGCGCGGGTCATAGCCCAGCAGCGCCATATTCGCCACATCGCTACCAGGATACATCCCTTCGGGCACGGTCAATACCTTGCCCAGAATCGCTTCGCGGGCAAGCCGATCCATCGCGGGTGTGCGCGCTTTCATTAATGGCGTCTGCCCCTCCAGCTCAGGCAGCGCCCAATCCGCCATCCCATCGGGGACAATCATGACCCACTTCATACCCTGACCAATTTTCGGAAACTGCTGGGCGATTCCTGCGAAGTGGGGTATACTCCAAACGATGGCGGTTTCTACCGAACGCAAGCGAAGGCGAGCGCTGGGCGAACATCTCACGCCCCAGACTGTGTTTCGCGAGTATATCCTGCCCGAGCTTTTGCCCCATCTTTACGCTTACCGCTGGGTAGACCTTTTTGCAGGCGAAGGGAACCTGATTTTCCCTCTACTGGAACATGTGCCGCTTCACCAGCGCGCCGAGTTCTTCAGGGAACATATTTTCCTCTACGACATTCAGCCCTCGCTCGTGGAGCGGTGTGTGCAGCGTGCCGTTCAGCTGGGCATCCCCGAAACGCTTGCGCGGCAGAATATCCGTCAGCAAGACACGCTGGAGTGCTACCCAGAAGCAATTCTTGACGCCTCACTGCCCGTATACCATGTGACCAACCCTCCTTATCTTTACCTGGGCTACATCGTCAAGCACCCTCAAACCAGAGCCTACCTCCGCTATTTTCAGGGCACCAATAGCGGCTACCAGGACCTTTACCAGATTGCCCTGATGAACGACCTGCGGCACGACATCTCCCGCATGGTCTACATCATTCCGTCTAATTTCCTGTTCGGGTATGCCGTGTCGAACCAGATTCGCGACGATTTTCTGCCCTTTTACTCGATACGCAGAGCCATTATCTTCGAGAAAGACCTTTTTGAACACACGGGCACGCATGTTGCCATCTGCTTCTTTGAGCGCAAGGCTGTGCCCTGTCGTGAACCTCAGGAGTTTGAAGGAACGAAGGTCAACACGAGAATGCATACTCGACGGTATCGGCTCCTGCCGCGCTTCCACTACCGCGCAGGCAGTGAGTTCGAGATGTTTGTGCAGGAGTGTCGAGCGAAGCATCCCCTGCAAGTGCGCTTTTACCTGACCGCTGAGATGGTCAACAATCATCGCGGGGACTTTCGCGTGCACGTCATCGATGTGAATGCATGGGAAAATCGGAACTATATGCGTCGTGAGATTCTGGTGGACGAGGCGCTCTACTCGGCAATCCGTGCCAATCCGCTCTTTGTGCGCACTCTGGATACAGGTTCTGACGAGGGGCGTGTCGGACTCTATCGTATTGCGGATGTATATCAGGTGGACGGGATTCTGGTTTCTGAAGCGCCATATCGCACGCACCCGATACAGGTCTTTCTGGAGCCTGCGCTTCCAGAAGATGCCGTAGATTTGCTCAAAGACTACTTCAACTTGATGCTGGAATATTATCGGTCCCAGACGGACAGCGAGTTCTTGACGACCTACAAATATTCCGAGAGCCGCTACACACGCAAGTATCTCGGCTTAACGCAGGTAAAGGCGCTGATAGGGACTTTTCCCTATCTCGACCTCAATCCGCAGGAGCGAGCGCAATTCTTCACGCTGGTGCAGGCGCGCGATGCAGAGAGTATTCTTTCATGTCTTTCTTCGGCAACACCGCAGGGCTAAGGGCGCTCTTGCAAGATGCTTTCGAGGAGTATCAGGAACGTTCTGGTGATAGCCTTTCTCACCTCACCATCCATAACGCTCGGGACCCCAGTCTTTGAAGATGAGTTCCTGCTTGAGTAGCACCAGTTTACGGCTTGGGATGTCCTCATACACCACAATCCCTGCGCTGACACAGCTGTAGGCGCCGATTTTGACGCCGGGCATGGTAATCACATTCACGCCCGTGCGGGAGAAGTCGCCGAAGTAGGTGCCGTTCGCGCCGAACTCAGGGTGCTCGCGCCGTCCCCGCACGGTATGCACGGTGTCGCCATCGTCAAAGCGCAGTGTGCCGCACACCGTCGCCGCGCCAATATCCACCTTCTGCCCCACCACGCCCATAATCTCGCAGTAGTGGAACAGAAAGCTGCCGTCCAGCATCACGCCATCCATCTCGGCGTCGTGCCCCACGATACAGCCGTTGCCAATCACCGTTGTGCCCGAAACCAGGCAATAGTCTTTGATGTGGGAGCGCGCGCCAATCGCCACATGCCCCTGCAGAATCGCGCCGTTCAGGATTCGGCTCTGGCGTCCAATAAAGGCGTTCCCCCGAATCACCACGCGCTTGCCGATTTCCGCGCCCTCTTCCACCACCAGTTTCCCCTCAATTTCGGCGGAGTCGTCGATGCGCGCCTCTTTGCCAATCTGGTCGCGCTCGATCTGGGCGGCGTGCCAGTCCAGCCAGCGGGCGTTCGCCTCCCACACATGCCACGGCTTATCGATATCCACCAGAAAGCCCCCAGGCTCTACGGCGGGGATGTCGTAGCCCATCTCCAGCAGCGTCTGGAGCGTTTGCGCCAACTCCGCTTCCAGAGGGGGCATGCCACCAACAGGCACGCTGGTCATCAGCCCGCTATGGGCGTTCAGGGCGTCCCGAATGGCGGGTTCGAAGGCGTACAGTCCCCCCAGGCGGTGGCTCGTATCGGCGCTATGGGCTTCCATGTGGAGCAATCTGCCGTTGCGCACATGAGCGCCGATCCAGTCGCGCGGGTCATGCTCGGGCAGGTAGGGCTGGAAGACTGCCGTCGCCAGGGCGCCCGAAGCCCGATGGGTTTCTATCAGGCGGCGCAGGGTTTCAGGCGGCGTGCAGATGTCGCCATACGCTACCAGAAACGGCTCCTCCCCGATGAGCGGGAGCGCGCTCATCACGGCATAGGCGGTACCGCTGGGCGGGTTCTGCCGAATGAAGGCAATCGGCGCCGAGAGTCCGTGCAGCGCCGCGCGTACCGACGCCTCAAACGCGCCGACCACCACAATCAAACGCTCCACACCGCAGGCGACGAGGCTTTCCGCCAGCCAGCGCACATTAGGGCGATTCATCACGGGAATCGCCGTCTTATTGCGCACCTCGTTGTAGGGCCAGAAACGCTGACCAGCCCCCGCACAGAGAATAACTGCTGTCTTCATCAGCCATCGGGATTCGCCGCAAGCAGGAGTTCTCCTGCCTGACACAACGCCATCTGCACGCGCCCCAACTCATCAAACGGCACGCCTTCGAATTCCAGATGCACCCGCTGAAGTTGAGCCAGCATCGGGTCGCGTCGTCGGATGCGGAGGGTGCCGTCCGCCCCCACCACACGCCACCAGGGCACATCGTCGGGCGCAAACGCCATCAGTCGTCCGACCTGCCGCGCCGTCAGCGGAGGACACGCCTCGGCGACCATCCCGTAGCTCACCACGCGCCCTGCCGGGATGCGCCTCACGAACGCATAGACCTGCTCCCGGAGCGAATCACTCAAAGCTCTGCTCCTCGGTGGGGAAGAGTCGCTCGCGCACTTCGTTCGCATATTGCTGGAGCGCTTCTCGAATCTGCTCACGAAGGTTCAGATAGGCGCGCGTGTGTTTGAATCGGTGTTCGCTCAGTCCCAGAATATCGTGCCATACCTGAATCTCGCCGTCGCAAAACGGTCCTGCGCCGATGCCGATGGTGGGGATAGTCAGGCTCTCGGTGATACGCTGGGCGAGCGTTTTGGGGATGACTTCCAGCACGACGGCGAACGCACCTGCTTCCTGCACGGCGCGCGCCGCTTCCAGCAGCCGCTCGCCTTCTGCGCCACGCCCCTGCACCCGATAGCCGCCAAACTTATGAATGGACTGTGGCGTCAGCCCCAGATGCGCCATCACGGGGATGCCAATCGCCGCCATCGCGCGGATTGTTTCCAGAATCGGCTCGGTCGCGCCCTCCACTTTGACCGCCTCCGCGCCCGCCTGCATCAGCCTGCCCGCGTTATAGACGGCATCGGCAACATCCACGCCATAGGTCAAAAACGGCATATCCGCCACGAGCAGGGCGCGCTTCAGCCCCCGCCGTACCGCCTTCAGGTGGTGCAGTATCTCCTCCAGCGAGACGGGCAGGGTCGTCTCGTAGCCCAGCATGGTGTTGCCCACCGAATCGCCCACCAGCACCACATCGACCCCTGCCTCGTCGGCAAGGCGTGCAGAGGGGGTGTCGTAGGCGGTGATGGCGACAATCCGCTGACCCTGCGCCTTCATCTGCGATAATGTGCGCGTGGTGACCTTTTCGGGCATAGTAGAGATTGTACCTATTTCGCGCGGCGTGCCCGAATCTGGGCGACGGTCTTCTGAAGTACCTCCACCGTGTAGTCCAGCTCTTCAAGGGTTGTGTGGCGTCCGAGCGAGAAGCGCACGCCTTCCTGTGCGGAGGCTTCGTCCCAGCCGAGCGCCATCAGCACATGGGAGGGTTCCAGCGAGCCAGCGCTACACGCCGCGCCGCTGCTGGCTCCTATTCCTGCCCGATCCAGCGCAATCAGCAGGCTGTCGGAGGGCACTCCGACAAACCGGAAGTGGGCGTTATTCGGCAGGCGTTCGGTGGGGTGTCCTGTGAGCGTGGCGTCGGGGATGGTCTCCAGCACCGTGCGAATGAAAGTGTCGCGCAGCTGAACGAGTCGGGGCGCTTCAATCTCGCGTGTGCTTTCGGCAATCCGCACGGCTTCGGCGAAACCCACAATCCCTGCGACATTTTCTGTGCCCGCGCGGCGGTCATGCTCCTGCCCACCGCCCACCATCAGCGGCTGGAGCGGTGTACCCGCGCGAATATAGAGCGCTCCCACTCCTTTGGGGCCGTAAATCTTGTGCGCCGACACACTCAGCAGGTCGCAGTTGAGCGCGTCCACCTTCACGGGCAGTAGTCCGAAGGTCTGCACGGCGTCCACATGGAACCACACGCCCCGCTCGCGACACAGGGCGCCAATCGCTTCCACAGGCTGGAGTGTACCAATCTCATTATTGGCGTGCATCACCGACACGAGCCAGGTTTCGGGGCGCAAGCGCTCGCGCACTGTGTCGGGCAAGACCTGCCCGTAGCCATCCACAGGCAGGTGTTCCACTTCAAAACCGAACGGGCGCAGCCACTCGCCCGCATCCCGCACGCAGTGATGCTCCACCGCTGAGAGCAAGATATGGCGTCGGTTGGGAGGCGCTTTGAGGGCGCAGCCGATGATTGCAAGGTTGCACGATTCCGTGCCCGACGAGACGAAGCAAATCTCGTCGGGGAAGCAGCCCAGCGCGGCGGCGAGCGTCTCCCGCGCTTCGTCAATTGCCAGACGCGCCGCACGCCCCCACGCATGCAGGCTGGACGGGTTGCCGAACTCACGCGCAAGATACGGCTCCATCGCCTTGCGCACGCGGGGGTCTATTGGCGTTGTCGCGGCATGGTCTAAATAGACACGGCGCATGCTCACTCACGTCCCATGCTCATGATACTCACCTGCGCGGCGAGTTTCCCTGCGATTTCGCGGAACGCCTGCGCCTGGGCTGAACCCGGAGCGCTCACAATTGCGGGTTTGCCCTCGTCGCTGGAGCGGCTCACCTGCGGGTCTAACGGCACCGAGCCGAGGAACGGCACGCCCAGTCGTTCCGCGAAGACGCGAGCGCCAGGTCCTGGAAAGATCGCGGTGCGCTCGCCACAGTGGGGGCACACAAACTCTGCCATGTTTTCCACTATGCCCAGCACGGGGGTGTTCAGCCGTCGGAACAGCGCGACCGACTTGCCTGCAATCGTGGCAGCGACCTCCTGGGGGGTCATCACAATCACGACGCCTGTGAGGGGCACGGTTTGGGCAGTGGTCATCGGCGCGTCGCCTGTACCCGGAGGCAGGTCCACTAGCAAATAGTCCAGCGCGCCCCAGCGCACATCGGCGAACAGCTGGCGTACCGTGCCCGCCACAATCGGACCACGCCACATCGCCGCCTGATCCTCCTCCAGCAGGAACCCCAGTGACATCACCGAGATGCCATAACGCCGGATGGGCACCAGCTTCTGCTCGTCCACCAGCGGCTTCTCGTGCTGGCAGCCAAGCATCTTGGGGATGCTGGGTCCGTAAATATCAGCGTCCAACAGTCCCACCTTCGCCCCCGTCTCGGCGAGGGCAAGCGCCAGATTCACCGAAACAGTAGACTTGCCGACACCCCCCTTGCCGCTTGCAATGGCGATAATGTGCTTCACTTCGGGCAATAAATCTTGCGGTTCCAGCGCACGAGAGCGTACCTGCGCTGTCATCTGCACATTCACGCTCTGCACCCCAGGCAGCGACGACAAAATCTGCTCTGCCTGAACCTTCATCTGGTCTCTGACGGGGCACGCGGGCGTGGTGAGTTCAATCACCACTTTGACCGCCCCGTCACAGATGGCAACCTCTTTGACAAAGCCGAGCGAAACGATGTCGCGGTGCAGGTCGGGGTCTACAATCGCTCGCAGGGCGTCTAACACTTGCTCGCGCGTCAGGGATGGCATGGGCATTTTCCTCCTCAATTGTTAGCGTGGCTAAATTATACCCGTTCCGTTGGCCGCTTTAGCTGCTCTGTCGCAAAGAACAGGGGATTCGCGGAACAGGACGCGGAAACCGCGTCCGTACGGGCATGGGGAGGAGCACGGTTCCTGTGCCCATGAGCCAAACAAGATGTAGGGGCGCGGTTCCCGTGCCCCGCGCGGCGAAATGAATCGTGCCACGCGGTGGAATGCGAATCCTTGCGACAGAGCAGCTTTAGCCAGTGCAGGCTGGCTTCGTGCCCTGGGGCGGGCTAATCAGCTCTGTCGCCGCGTCCCCACAGGGAAACTCGCTGCCCCAGGAAGCAGAACAATCATCAAAGCGCCTTCAGGTACCCTTATAACCGATGCAGATTGTGGAGTTAGCCCAGTCAGACTGGTGCGAGCATGTCGCACGCGCGCTTGTCAGTACCATTCAGCAGGCGCTGGAGGGCCAGGAGCGGTTTCACCTCGTGCTTTCGGGGGGCACGACGCCGCGCGCGCTTTATGCCCATCTCGCTACCCCAGCGATGCAGAAGGCTGTCGCATGGGAGCGTGTGCATCTCTACTGGGGTGACGAGCGTTATGTGCCCCACACTGATCCACGCTCCAACTTTCGGATGGCGTACGAAGCGTGGCTCACGCACGGCGCCGTCCCCCCTGAAAACTGGCATCCGATGCCCACCGATTGCGCCGAGCCAGAAGCCTGCGCCCAGCGCTATGAGGTGGAACTGCGCCAGATTTGGGGCGACGCCCTGCCCGTGTTTGACCTCACCCTGCTGGGGCTGGGAGAGGATGGACATACCGCCTCGCTGTTTCCGGGCGATCGCGCGCTTCATGAAACGGAGCGATGGGTTGCGGTAGGGCATGCCCCCAACGAGCCGCGCATCCGTCTCACGCTCACTTTCCCTGTGTTGAACGCGAGCCAGCGGGTCTGGTTTCTGGTCGCGGGCGAGTCCAAGCGCCCTGTGCTGGAGCGTGTGTGGCAGGGCGATATGAGTTTGCCTGCGAGCCGTATTCAGCCTGCGGGCGAGCTACGCTGGTGGGTGACTCGCTGAGCGGAGCTATTGCCCCTCCACATACTTTTTCAAACCGCGCACAATCGCTTCGGCAATCCGCTCCTGAAACTTCGGGTCCAGCAGTTTCGCGCGGTCGGTGGCGTGGTTGAGATAGCCCACCTCAATCAGCACGGCGGGCATCTGGCTGGTGCGCAACACCGCCAGCCCCGATTGATAGAGCATGCTATCGGAGCGCACCCCCCGTGAAGGCAAGCCGCTCACCTTAACTATCTCGTTTAGAATCGCTTGTCCCAGCGCGCGGCTATCGGCATTGTCTTTGTGGTAGTAGATTGTGGTTCCCGATACCGAGTTGGGGCGCGGGTTCGAATCGCAGTGAATGCTCACAAAGAAATGCGCCGACGCCTGATTTGCGATTGTGGTGCGCTCGTAGAGACCGACAGGATTATCTTCGGCGCGGGTGAGGATGACGCTGGCGCCCTCGCGCGTTAGTTTTTCGGCGACTTTGAGCGCAATTGCGAGTGTAATTGCCTTCTCGTTGATGACACGCTTACCCTCTACCCAGCGGGCGCCCGTTTGGTCGCCGCCATGCCCGGGGTCTATCACAATAATTTTTTGCTTGAGCGCGCCGCCTGCGTTTCGCGGGATGCGCAGGGTCAGCGCGAGGCTCTCGTTACCGGGCATCAGGTTTGCGCTCACGGCACGGCTCAGCTCCAGCACGAGGCGCACCAATCCGTTTTCGGCAGGTATCGCGCGGATGGCTCGAACAAATAGACTCTCGTCCTCAAACTGCTGTTGGAGGGTTCCCTGCAAAATGCCCGGTACTTCCAGCACGATTCGGAGCGGGTCTTCCAGAAACAGCATGCGCGGACGGGTGTTGGGGGGCACAGGAAGCCGCAGGCTCACGCCGTCAGGCGCGCGCTCCAGTGCGGGCAACTGAAAAGTGGCGACAGGAGAAGTTGCGTTTGCGGACGACTCGGCGGGGGTCTCCTGCGCTACAGGCTGGGGCGACGGGCTGGGTTCAACAAGCGCAACTTCCCAGTGCGAGTCTACCCCTTCCGCCTTGCGCTCACTGGGGGTGTTCAGCTCCAGCACCAGTCGCACAGTTTGCGGGTCAAACTGGGCGATTCGCGCGGTTTTGACCGCAGGATGGCTTCCCTCCAGTGGCGGGGGCTGTTCGGGCAGGGCGCACCCCTGCAGATCTACCACGAGGCGGGGCGGATCCTGAAGGGGAAAGATGCGCCACTTCACAGTAAAGCTGGTCTGGAGTGTGAGCGTTAGCGGGTTTTCCAGCAGGCGCGCCGATTTGAGATGCGCCAGCACCGTGAGTGTTTGGGTGGCTTCGTCCCAGCGGGTGTAGCCGCCTACACGACGCACGAGGTCGCGTACGGGCACATACAGTTCGGGGGGCGCGTTCGGGGCGGGCTGCTTCGTGGAAAGCAGGAGCGTTGCGCTGGGCGAGTCGGGCGGCAGTTGCGGCAGACGGAGGCGCTCGCCCTCGCGCTCCACCACGATCCCCAGCGCTTCAAGGTGCTTCGCGGGGAGCCAGAGTTCGCGCCCGTCCCACAGGGGAGTCGGCGTGAGCGTCAGCGTCTCGCCGCGCACCTGCAGGCGCGCTTCCTTCAGTTCTTCTCCCCCTGGCTGACCGAAGAGGCATAGCAGCCCCCACAGCCACACCACGAGCGCGATCCCTCGCATACGCTATTGAAGATTCTGGCAGAAACGGGATAATTCCTGCAGATTTATTCCTCACACACCACACGGAATCCCACAAACGGCGCATCCGAGAGCCACCAGCGGCTCTTGGGGTACTGCGGATCGGTCATGTTCCACTCCGGGGTTTGCGTCGAGCGCGCGCCCGGATGCACTTGCTCCGCAGGGTCTTTGTACGAACCGCCGCAAGCCACTGGCTTCCCCTCCAGCGAGACGCACCACTCTTTCACATTGCCGAGCGTATCGTACAGTCCCCATGCGTTCGGCTGCTTCTGCGCGACCTTATGGGGTTTATCCTGCGCGTTGCCTGCGTACCATGCGATTTTATCCAGCTGGTCGGGTGGAAGCGGCTCGCGTTTCAATACGCCTGCGCGGCAGGCGTATCCCCACTCGGCTTCGGTGGGCAGGCGGTATTTTTTGCCCGTCATGCGGCTGAGCCATTCACAGTAGCGTTGCGCCGCGGGGAAGGTCATGCCAATCGCAGGGTTGCCCTCATAGCCGAAGCCTCGGTCAATTGCGCCGTAAGGCTTGCTGGGTTTCGCGATGGCATCCGCGCCGCGTTCTTTCTCCTGCTCTGCAATATCCCGATTGAAGGCGTAGGTCCCGTATTCGTCCCAGGTTACTTCCGTCTTGCCAATCCAGAAACCTTTGATCTCTATCACGCGCGTTTTCGAGGGGTCTTCGGGGTCGGGCAGTTCGATTGTGCCTGGGGGGATGTAAATCATCTCGAACTGGACGGTGGTGCCCGGGATTCGCTCGGTAAAGTGCTTTGGAGGGGCGCCTGTTGCCAGCAGGCTCAAAACGAGGGCACCTGCAGAGACCATCCAGCAGCGTCGCATCCTGTGCATACTAAAAGTGTACCATGTCGGCAGGAATTTTCGCCTCGAGCGGGTATATTTGACTCGGCGTTCGAAAACGCATAGCGCAACAACGAGGTGCAGCGATGGAATGGAACTGGGATTTGATAACGCGCCACACCTATATCGGCGTTACGCCGTTGTTGAAGGTTGTCTTTTATGCGATTATCTTCGGTTCGCTGGGTGTTGGAGTTTTCTGGTACTGGAAGCGCCTGCAGTTGTGGCGTCAGGGGCAGCCCGAGGCGGAGCCGTTGCCTCTCAAAGTACGCCTTGCCAACATGTTTGGCTACGCGCTGGGGCAGAAGAAAGTGCCGCGTCATCGTTTCGGCGCGGTCTTTCATCTGCCCCTGTATGCGGGCTTCGTGATGCTGTTCATCGGCACGACTCTGCTGGCAATCGCCGAATGGACGGAAATCGGCACGGGGATTTTCCTGCAGGAAGGCATCTGGTTCCACAAGGGGCTGTATTACATTCTGTACGAGCTGACGCTGGACCTGTTCGGGCTGGGCGTGATTTTTGGCTGCCTGCTGGCGCTCTATCGGCGTCATGTGCAGAAGCCGAAGTCGGTGAGTCTGGAGCGCATCGATGGGGTTGCGGTGTGGCTATTGTTGCTGATTTGCCTGAACGGCTACGCGCTGGAGGCAGCCCGGATCGCGCTGGAGCGCACCCCGGAGTTTATGAACCCGCCGCGCCCACAATATGCCCAGGTATGGTCATTCGTGGGCTATACGCTCTCGCCCCTGTTTGAGAATATCGGCATCAACACCTATCGGCTGTGGTGGTGGTTCCACGCGCTCTCCATCGCCACGTGGTTCGTGGTGCTGCCGTTCACACGCGTGCGCCACTGGTTCCTCGCGCCGATTGTGGCGTTTTACAAGCCAAACTACCTGCCGAATGTGCCCAGCATCGAGAGCATCGAGCGCATCGAGCAGACGGGCAAGATGGGGGTCAACTCCGTTCAGGAGTTTTCGCGATGGCACCTGATGAGCCTCGACGCTTGCATGGGATGTGGGCGTTGTGAGCGCGTGTGCCCCGCGCATGCGACGGGCAAGCCGCTGAACCCGAAGCGCATCGTGGAAAAGCTCCGCGACGCGATGGCAAACGGCAAAGGCGACGACCTCACGCAAGTCATCAGCGACGAGGAACTGTTCGCCTGCACCACCTGCGGCGCGTGCAATAATGAGTGTCCCGTGCTGATTGAGCATCCGACGCTGATTATGGAGATGCGCCGCTATCGGGTGGCGGAGGGCAACCTGCGCGGCACGCCTGCCAGCACTCTCCAGCGCCTGATGACCCAATCCAACCCGTGGGGACTGCCGCTGTCAGAGCGCATGAAGTGGGCAGAGGGGCTGAATGTGCCCACCGCGCGCGAAAACCCCGACTTCGAAGTGCTGTTCTGGGTGGGCTGTGCAGGCGCCTATGACTCGCGTGGTCAGCAGATTGCCCGTGCGATTGTGAAACTGCTTCAGCGGGCAGGGGTCAACTTCGCGGTACTGGGGCCTGAAGAGCGGTGTACGGGCGACACCCCGCGCCGACTGGGCGAAGACCTGCTGTTTCAGGAGCTGGCGCAACAGAATGTGCAGACGCTGGAAAAATATAAGCCGCGCCGAATCGTCACGATGTGCCCCCACTGCCTGCACACAATCAAAAACGAATACAAAGCATTTGGGGCGCGTTACGAAGTGGTGCATCACTCACAACTGCTGGCGGAGCTGATTCAGCAGGGGCGTCTGCCGCGTCCTGCGCCGATGGATGATGGCGCGATAGTATTCCACGACCCATGCTATCTGGCGCGGGTGAACCGCATCGCCGATGCACCGCGCGCCGTGCTACAGCAGACAGGCGCGGAACTGCGCGAACCCGAACGCCATGGGGATCGCACCTTCTGCTGCGGCGCAGGCGGCGGACGCATGTGGATGGACGAACTCCCTCACGAGCGTCCTGGGCTAATTCGGGCGGAAGAGCTGCTTAAAACAGGCGCGCGCACCGTCGCCGTCGGCTGCCCCTTCTGCATGATTATGGTCTCGGACAGCGTGAAGCAGAAGGACGACCGCGTGCCCGTCAAAGATATCGCCGAGATTCTGCTGGAGCGGATTGAGGCGGGCGAGGTGGTGCCCGAAACAGCGGTCTGGCAGGTTTAGCTCATCGCCGCGACCTCAGGGTGCTTGCTGAAGAACCGCTTCAGCGCGGGCCACACATCCTCTTTCGAGGTAATTTTGACCACCACCACGCGCGGGTCATCGGCGAACGCTTCGGTGAGCGCCTGACCCAGTGGCGCCAGCCCGCCCGAGCTACCCCACAGGTCGTTGGCTATCTCGCCGTAGCCAATCAGGTTGGAGTATTCCACCAGGCGACGCATATACTCCACCACCTCGTGGTCGCCCCAGTTGTAGCCGTCTGAGAACATGAACGGGTAGATGTTCCACTCGCGCGGGTTATAACGCTTCTCGATAATCTCCAGCGCGAGTTTGTAGGCGGCGGAGAGGCGCGTGCCACCTGAATCGCCCGCCGCGAAGAAGGTGGTCTCGTCCACCTCTTTTGCCTCCGTGTGGCAGGTGATGAACACAATTTCGGTAGCGGTGTATTTCGTGCGCAGGAACCGTACCATCCAGTAGTAGAAGCTGCGCGCGATGTACGCCTCAAACTCACCCATGCTGCCCGACACATCGCGCATCGCAATCACGACAGCGTTGCGCTGTTTTTCGGGCACAATCTCCCAGCTCTTGAAGCGTTTGTCTTCCTCGCGAATCTCCCAGCTGGGGTTGCCCTCGGCAGCGTTGCGTTTCCACGCGGCGATCAGGGTGCGCTTCTTGTCCAGATTCGACTGGGCGCCGCGCCGCGAGATGGTGTCAAACCGCACTTGGTCAGCGAGGATGTCTTTTGTGCCTTTCTCGCGCAGGTTGGGCAGGTGCAGGTCCTCAAACACCATCTGCACCAGCTCTTCGATGGTAAACTCCGCTTCATAGAAGTCTGCACCTGGCTCAGTGCCTGCCTGCTTGCCTGCACCCTGGCCCTGCTGACCAGAGCGCCCGATCACATCGCCCGGCTGACTGTTGCCATCGCCCTGCCCAACGCCCTTTTTGCCGTGCGGGTCGTAGCGGATGTGGGGCAGCTCCAGCCCGCGAATGGGGATTTTGATAATCTTGCCGTCCTCAGCCGTAATAATGTCCTGCTGGCTGATAATCTCGCCGAGATTCTCTTTGATGACCTCCTTGACCTTCTCGTTATGGCGCAGGCGGTCTTTCTCGGCTCGCCGATACAAATCCCACGAATCGGTCGAGAGCCAGTATCCCTGTGTGCGTTCGTTCACGGTTATCCCCCATGAATAAGTATACCGCGTAATTGATTATCGGGTTTCCGAAGCGGTCTATGGAGTGCGGGAGCGGGGGATTTCGCACTCCCACTCTGAGGCACGGAATATCCGCTGCCTCTGGCAAATCTTGGGGTACACTTAGGAACGCTATGAAACGACGTATCACCATTGACGACCTCTTTCGGATTCGGCTGGTCGGTAGCCCGCAGATTGCGCCCGACGGTTCGCAGGTGGTGTTTGTTCACAAGAGGATTGATGTGGAGAAGAACAAGTATTTTTCCAACTTGTGGCGTGTGCGGTTTGACAGCGGCGAGCCGGAGCCATTCACGGTGGGCGAATGGAGCGATTCGCAGCCCCGCTGGTCGCCCGACGGCAAGTGGATTGCGTTCGTAAGCAACCGCCAGAAGCCGAAAAGCCAGATTTACCTGATTCCCGTGGACGGGGGTGAGGCGCGCCCGCTGACGAATCTGGGAGAAGGCGCCATTGGCGAGTTCGCGTGGTCGCCCGACGGCTCGAAAATCGCGTTTGTGTTTCGGGAGAAGGCGCCCGAGTGGCGCGAGGAGGCGGTCAAAGAGCGCAAGGAGAAGGGGCTTTCCAACCCGCCGCTGGTGATTACTCGCGCCTACTGGCGACTGGACGGCGACGGCGTGTTTCTGAACCAGCGATACCACCTCTATGTGGTGGATGTGCGCACGGGCGAGACGCGCCAGCTCACCCCCGACAGCGAGTTCAATGAGTTCAGCCCCACCTGGTCGCCCGATGGCAAATGGATTGCGTTTTTGAGCAACCGCAACACGGAGCGTCAGGACGATTGGGGCTGGATGGAAATCTGGCGCGTTTCGGTGGAAGGAGGCGAGCCAGAGCGTGTCGCCGCGCCCGACGGGCCCAAAAGCACGCTCCGCTGGTCGCCCGACGGCAAGTGGCTCGCCTATATCGGGAATCCCTACCCCGATGACCCCTACCCCCGAAACGACCATGTGTGGCGAATCCCTGCGGAAGGGGGCGAAGGGGTGGATCTCATCCCGATCCTGGACAACACAGTGGGTGTGGGCACGCTGACCGATGTGCGCGAGTTTGGGGGCGGCGCGCCCCTGATATGGAACGCCGACAGCAGCACGCTCTATTTTCTGGTCAGTGAGCGCGGCGGGGTCTACCCCTATCGGGTGCGGGTGGATGGCACGCATCTGGAGAAACTGCTCGACGGCGATTTTGAGGTAGCAGATATGTCGGTAGCGTGGGATGACCATCGCTTTGCGCTCACTATTGGCTCGGCGACAGCGCCCCACGAGGTGTTCGCAGGCGAGCGCGTCGGCAACACGCTCACGACACGCGCCCTGACCGCCTTCAACCAGCCCCTGCTGGATGAGGTGGCGATTGTCGCGCCCGAAGAGTTTGAGGTGGAAGCCGACGATGGCGTCAAAGTTCACGGCTGGCTGCTGAAGCCGCCCGATTTTGATCCCAGCAAGCGCTACCCGACCATTTTGATGATTCACGGCGGTCCCCACGCGATGTATGGGCGTGTGTTTTTCCATGAGTTTCAGCTGCACGCCAGCGAGGGCTATGTGGTGGTGTACACCAACCCGCGCGGGAGCGTGGGCTACGGCGAGGCGTTCGCGCGCGCCATCAAGGGCGACTGGGGCAATCGCGACTTCAAGGACCTCATGACCGTCGCCGACTACCTTGCCAGCCTGCCGTTTGTGGACGCCGACCGTATGGGCGTCGCAGGGGGCAGCTACGGCGGCTATATGACCAACTGGATTGTGGGACATACCGACCGATTCCGCGCCGCGATCACCGACCGCAGTGTGGTGAACCTCGTCAGCATGGCGGGCACTTCGGATTTCCCCCAGATTCCCGACCGCTACTGGCAGGGCAACTGGTGGGATTCGCCCGAGAAGCTCTGGGAATGCTCGCCGCTGGCGTATGCGGGGCGTATCCGCACGCCGCTGCTGATCGTGCATAGCGAGGGCGACCTGCGCTGTCCCATCAGCGAGGCGGACCAGCTCTTCTCGGCGCTCAAACGGCTGGGGCGCGAGGTGTTATACATCCGCTACCCGCAGGAGAGCAGCCACGGGCTATCGCGCAGCGGTCCACCCGATTTGCGCCGGCACCGACTGGAGCAATATCTGGCGTGGTGGAAAGCCCATTTATGAAAAAGGGATAGGGGGATTCGCCCCTGTCCCTTTTCCCTGTTTCTGCATGCAGAAGCAGCGAAATGAGTTTTTGACAAGCGGTGTTTTGTGGAAAAATAGAGTATAATCTCTACGAGGTGTTGGGTTTGTCTTTGGCAGAGCATTTGCGTTGTCTGCGTGCTTCGCGGGGGAAGTCGCTTCGCCAATTAGCGCGCCTCGAAAGTGAACGCCTCCACGCTGAGCCGCTGGGAGTCGGGAACGACCACGCCGCGCGTTTATGAGTTAGAGGCGGTTTTAGACGCTCTGCAGGCTAAGGAGCAGGAGCGCTTGCAGGCATGGCAGTTGCTCCAGGCACCACGCGCCGCGCCCCTCGCCGCAGGAGCGGAAAGAGGCGACTCCCCCCTTGAAGGCGCCGCGCCCATAGGGGGCGAACTCTTACGCGCCATGCGTACACGCCGCGGCGGGACACTGGAGCAGGTTGCCCTGCACCTGGGAGTAACCATCAGCACCGTGAGTCGCTGGGAGCGTTCGGAGAGCTGGTCCTCCGCTGAGCATCTGGCGCGACTCCAGAAGAACATCAGGCGCTTCAAGGTGGGCAGGGCGTGCTGATGCGGCTCCCATTTGAGGTTGTGTCGCCTTCCGAAATCGCTGAACTGCTGGACACACTCAACCATGAGATGGCTCCGGTCAACCCTGAGATAACCGATTTGCTCTATCGTTGTCTTCAGGGGCGCCTGTGGCAAATGGTTAGCGTGAACCGTGCGCCCAGGAGCCTGCTGATTGACGCCCTCGCCTATCACTGTCGTTATCTGGTGTCGCACGCGCGGGTTCATGAGGCGCAGATGTCAATCTATCGCGCGCTGCGGTTGATCACCCCTGCAGACCCGATGCGCCCCCACTGGTTTTACATCATCCATGCGCAGGCGAAAAACGCCTCCGAATGCGGCGCGCGCCTCGCGCCAATGGAGGGGGTGGATATTTTGCACCGCTGGCTCCCCCATGCGGAGCGCTATGCCCCCGAACACGCCGCGTGGTTCTGACGCAATATCGCCGAGTATCTGAGCTTCTCACGCCGCCGCAAAGAGGCGCACGCCGTCCATACCCTCGCCCACCAAAAAAGTGATGCATGGCGCGAGGAAGACCCCAATATTCTCCTTTCCGAAGCGCTGGTGCTGGCGAACTTGGGGCACGGGGAGCGGGCGCTGCGCTTACTGCAGGACAATCCGATACTGGCAGACCCCGAAGAGCAACGAATCCAGCAATCCATTAACAAATCGCTGGTGTGGGTGCGGGTGCTGTGCCAGTGTGGCATGGAATCGGAGGCGCAAGCGCCAGACTTGCGCCTCCAGCAGTTCAGCAACGCACGAGCGCCTCACACGACGCTCTGGTGGCAGCGCGTGCTGGGACGATTCTCAACACCCGCTGCCGAAGTTGAATAGCACAATCAGCAGGTCGGCATCGTCCACAGTAGCGTCGCAGTTCACATCGGCGGGGTTCAGACCTGTCGCCCCAAAGGCGAACAGCACCGCCAGCAGGTCCGCGTCGTCCACGCAGCCGCTGCCGTCCACATCGCCGTTGGTCGCGATACAGGCAGGCGCAAACCAGAAGCCCCCTGTAAGGCTGTAGCTACCCCCAGTAAGGGCGTTGCTCGCATCGGGCTGACCGAGAGTGCCGCCCGTGGCGAAGGTAATTCCGCCGCTATCTATCGTCCACCAGCTGAGGTCGTAGCCGCCGCGCGACTGGGCGTAGGCAACGCCCATCAGCGTGATCAGTATTGCACACAGTGTCAGTGTTCTCATGGATTTACCTCCTTCTGTTGGGCTTTGCGCTCCTCGATGGACTTCAGCCGCGCTTGCCACGCCTGCGCAGGGTCTTCGTCTGCGGTCAGGACCTCATCCCACGGACGGTATACGCGGAAGTCGCGATGGTCTTTGCGCACGGCTTTTACTTCCCAGTCAAACTCGTAGTTGCCGCGCCCGTTCAGCAGCTCGGCAACCTCAATCCCGTCCAGCCCCTTGCGCACAACGCACAAGCCTTTAGACTCAGGCGAGAGAGGCGTTAGCTGAACGGTCATGCCCTGTTCGTCGGCGAGTTTGCAGAAGTGGTCGGGCAGTTCGATGCGGGCGCGCCCGTTGACGAGTCGCGCCGTGCCGCGCACATATATCGCGAGTTCGGGACCTTCGATACAGCCGTACCAGATGTCGCGCGTGGGGTCTTCGGGGTCTGGCTCACGGAAGAATTTATCCTCCGCAAGGAGAGTGCCTCGTCCTCTGCTGGAAACATAGAGCCATGCCTTTTCGGTACCGCTGCTATCATGAACCGTCACGGCACCATGATTGGGATAGCCGGTTATATTTGCAAGCTTGATGTTACCGTGCCCATTCGCTCCGAATAATTCCAACGTATGCACCACCGCCGCTATCTACCACTTTGATATAAGCGCGTCTCCATATTGGGGCGGTACCACCTCCGAGCGTAAAGATGTTGCCCCCGACATACAGGTCGCCGTATGTACGGAGCGTGCCCGAAACGGTCATGTTGTCCCACACGCCGATTGTGCCATCGCCTGGGATCTCCAGCGTGGCGGCGTACACCTGGCTCTGACCCAGCAGATTGCCTGGCAGCACCTGGAGCGTGGTGTTGTTGTTCGTGAAAAAGGCATCGCCACTTACATGCAGGCGTTCACTGGGGCTGCTCGTGCCAATCCCGACATTGCCGCTGCCCTGGAAAGTTACGATCTCATTGCTGTTCGACGCGTCCAGAAATGAGAAGCGATTGCTGGTGCTGGGCAGGTGAATGCGGAACTTCGAAGGTGCCACGCCAAAGCCCATCACGCCTGATGCGCCCCGTCCCAGGTGGCGAGCTTCGTGTTGGCGTTGTCGCCCCCAGCGACAGGCGCACAGAAGGGCTGGTTGTGCCGATTCCCACACTGCCCGCGGTGTAGAAGATGTTGCTCCCCGAAGTCTGCCATGGACGCTGCGCGAAGAAGGCAGTGCTGGCATACGGCGTCGGGGTGATTTTCACACGGGGCGACAGCACAGTGGAGCCGACGCTAATCTCCAGATAGCGATCGGAGCCGTCCCACACAGTGCCGAAGTCCAGCGGCACGGTAAGCAGCCCGTTCTGCACAGCCACATTCTGGGTAATCGTGCTGCCCACCTGCGCTCCTCCTGTAAGCGCGGTGAAGAGTTTGAAACTCATACTGAGTGTGCCGTTCACGGGTTGTCCGTTTTGTTTGAGGATGCCCTGATAGGTGAACGGTTGCGCCATAACAGGGCTGGCGAGTGTCAGAACCAGCCATCCGAGAATCCCCAAAAGCACCGTGTATCGCATGGTGTTGACCTCCATGCCCCTACTATACACCGAAACGGCGCGTATGCACGAAATTTGCACGAAAATGCAACACCATGCACTCAGAGGTTCTACTTGACGCCTTTCCCGAAGGCATGGCGGACCTGGGTACGCGCTGCGGTGCGTCGCTCCACCCATGCGTAGAGCGTCGGCAACACGATCAGCGTCAGCGCCGTGCTGGTGATGAGCCCACCAATCACAACGGTCGCCAGCGGACGCTGCACCTCGGCGCCCATCCCCTGCGAGAGCGCCATCGGTACGAAACCGAACCCAGCCACCGAGGCGGTCATCAACACGGGACGCATGCGGGTGAGCGCACCCTCCATCACCGCCTCCTGATACGGCAGACCCCGCTGACGCAGAGCATTAATGGCGCTAATCATCACCAGTCCGTTGAGCACCGCAATCCCGCCCAGCGCGATAAAGCCAACTCCAGCAGACATCGAGAAGGGCATACCCCGTACCCAGAGCGCCAGAATCCCTCCTGTGAGCGCGAACGGGATGGCCGTGAACACCATCAGGGCATAGCGCACCTGACCCAGAGCCAGCACCAGCAGCATCAGAATGCCCAGGAATGTCGTAGGCACGACGATGCTCAGGCGGGTACGCCCCGATACCAGATGTTCGTAGGCGCCCCCGTACTCAATCCAGTAGCCGACAGGCAGGGTTATCCGTTGCAGGCGTCGATGCACTTCTTCGGCGACGGAACCCAGATCGCGCCCGCGAGTGTTTGCTAGCACCAGCACGCGCCGCTGACCGTTCTCGCGAGTAATGCGCACAGGTCCTTCCACAATCTCGATATCTGCGATAGTCCCAAGCGGCACGCGCGTCCCGTTGGAGGTTGGCACCAGTAATCGCCCTATCTGCTGCGGCGTGCGTCGGAATGGCTCCTGCAGTCGCACTGCCACTTCCACCTTCTGCGTTCCTGTAACGACGGTGGTCGCTGTCGCTCCACCGAGGGCGCTCTCGATGGCCTCCATCACTGTGCTGGCGGAAATGCCGTAGCGCGCCAGTTGCTCGCGGCGCACAGCAATCTGGAGTTGAGGCAAGCCTTCGGTTGTCTCCAGCGCCACGTCCACAGCCCCCCGCACTTTGCGCACCTCCGCTTCCACCATGCGCCCGATGCGGTTCAGCTCCTCCAGATCCGCTCCGAAGATTTTGACCGCTAAGTCCGCGCGCACGCCTTGTCCCTCTATCATCTCGTCCATACGCATCTTGATGGGCTGAGTGAATGTCACGCTCAAGCCTGGCATTTTCGCCACCGCTTCCGCTACTTGCGCCACCAGCTCGTGTTTGGTCGAAGCGCGCCGCCACCGCTCGCGCGGGTGCAGCTCTATCATGATGTCCACCTGATTATTGAGCATGGGGTCTGTGGCGGCTTCAGGGCGTCCGATTCGGGTGAAGATGTGGGCAATTTCGTCTGGAAACTGTGTTTTCAGGTACTGCTCCAGGCGCCCTGAAAGAGAAATAGTCTCCTCTAACGAGGTGTCGGGCGGGTAGAAGCCTGAGATGGCAATATTGCCCTCGTCCAGCTCGGGCACAAATACGCTTCCCAGATGAGTGAACAGCCAGAAACACACAACCACAAATGTCGTTGCCACTCCCAGTGTGAAAGCGGGACGCTGAAGATGCCACCGTAAGGCACGCTGGTAAAGCCGCCCAAGCCGCGTCAAAAGCCTGTTTTCGCGTTCGGGCACGGGTTTGAGAAACTGGGCGCACAGTGCGGGCACGACCGTCAGCGAAAGGAGCATCGCGCCCACCAACGCGAAAATCACGGTGAGTCCCATCGGGCGGAACATCTTGCCCTCAATCCCGCCCAGTGTCAGAATGGGCACATACGCCGCGATAATAATAAAGATTCCAAAAAGTGCTGGGCGAATCACTTCGACAGTACTGTCATGAATCAGGCGTTCGCGCTCATCCTCTGTCAGCCCCTGGGGTTGAGCGTGCAGAGTCTCGGAAAGACGCCGAACCGTGTTTTCCACAATAATCACGGCGCCGTCCACGATTAGCCCAAAATCGATGGCGCCGAGACTCATCAGGTTTGCCGATACCCCGAACACACGCATACCGACGACTGCCACCATCATTGCGAGGGGGATCACGCTGCTGACAATCAGCCCTGCGCGTAATTGAAGGAGAAACGGGAACAGCAGGACAATCACCAGCAAGCCGCCCTCTGTGAGGTTGTATAACACCGTGTGCAGTGTCCCGTTCACCAGTTTGGAGCGCTCCAGATGGGGAATAAGTTTTGTGCCCGCAGGGAGCGATT
>JBBIQJ010000015.1:0-26506 GCA_037442385.1 Armatimonadota bacterium | reverse complement strand
CAAGGGCATTTCGGGGTGTCTGGAATTGGGCATGAAGCGTTCGCAGGTGGAGGCAGTCTTGGGCAAGCCTCTGGTGGAAGCAATGCCGAGCAATGCCGCCTTGCGACAAGGGATTGATCCCGAGCATGTCATGGATAACCTGTATGGCGGTGTGTTTGCATGGGTCTTGTACACCAACACTGATGAGGTGGCATCCATCAGATTTGAACCTGAGGCGCTTCAGGAACAAATGGACTTGAAACAGCGATTATTAGTGCGTGTGGGGGATCGGACACTGATACTGTCGCCAGGAACGCCTCGTCGCGAGGTGGTGAGCTTCTTACGGAATGTTCCCGTCAAACGGGTACGCGATTATGAAGACTATATGGTGCTGGAGTTTGAGAAAAGCTCTTGCTCTATTGATTTTGATAGGGAGGGACATTTTCAGTCGCTTTCTATTGGGCTAACTGATTGAGCAAAGAAACTGAAGCAGTACCCCCCGCACCGCGCGATGCCGACAGAGAGCGGAAAGCCCGCAATTCACCCCCAATTTTGTCCAATTTCCCCCTTTCGCGCGCCAAAAATGCAGGAATTCGTGAAAGGGTAGGGTATAATGCTCCTGTATCACATCGGGGGGTATGGTCTACCCGTCCATATTCACCCGGAAGGAGGTTAGCAATGCAAACGGGTAAAGTAAAGTGGTTCAACGACCAGAAGGGCTACGGGTTTATCGTAGCCGACGACGGTCGTGAAGTCTTTGTGCACCACTCCGCCATCAACATGTCGGGGCACAGGACGCTGTACGAAGGGCAGTCTGTGGAGTTTGAGGTCGTTCAGGGACCGAAGGGCTTGCAGGCACGCAATGTTGTCCCGAAGTAGAGCAGTCTCTAAAGACGGAAACGACCGCGAAGGGGGCTTTTGTGCCCCCTTCTTTAATTACGGGGCATGCGTTCTTGAACGCCCCTGAGCAGCCACGCGCCCAGCAGCAGGTAGACCGGGATGGTCATAAACCCCCAGCGCCAGCCGACGCCCAAGCCGTAAGCCTGATTAATCTGATCCCCCAGCCAGCCCGCAAGCAGGGGGGCAATCACCTGTGGCACGGTCATGGAGATATGCCAGATTGCCATGTAGCGTCCCGACTCATGAGTGGGCACAAGGTTACTGGCAAGCGCCCAGTCTACTGCAGAAAATGCCCCCCACGCAAAGCCAAACACCCCCGCCAGCAGGTAGACCCACGCCATCGCGCTCGCGAACAGGAACAGCAGAGTGGCGATACCCATCATCCAGACCGTCTGGAAAATCACCCATTTTTTGCTCGTGCGGTCGCCCAGAATCCCTGCCCACCAGTTGCCCAGCACGCCCGTGAGGGTGGCAATCGTCATCACGATAAATGCGAAAAAGGGCGCCTGATTGCCCAGCCCCATCGTATCGCGTAGATAATACTCCAGAAAGAAGAGAACCGTGTAGAAACCCAGATTGAACGCGAAGCGCGACAGCACCACCAGACGGAAGTTGGGGTGGTCGTTCATCAAAATATCCACGAAGTGGCGCCAGCGAAGCCGCGCTTCGTCGGGATGGTTCGGGCGCCACGCTGGCTCGGGCAAGCCGAGTATCGTCCAGAGCATCGTCAGCAGTAGGCAGGCGACCAGAATCACGCCCACAATCAGCAGGCGTGTTGTGTAGGGGAATCCCGCGAACAGAATCGGCGGCTCGTTCAGCGTCAGCCCTGCCAGCGCCAGCCCGATCAGATTCCCCGCCAGAGTCATCATGCCCATGTAGGCGGACGCCAGCCCATGCCGTTCAGGGGGCACATAGTCGGGGATGACCGCCTGATAGGGACCGTTCGCCCAGTTTAGAAACAGCTGAATCGCCACGAAGCAGGCAACCAGCATGGGAAAACTCGGCGCGACCATAAACAGCAGAATAAACGGCAGGCTCAACAGCGTGCCCCAGAAGATGAAGGGACGCCTGCGCCCCCAGCGCGAGGTACTGCGGTCGCTGATGGGACCCGCCATCAGCTCGACCACCGTCGAGATGAGGGCGCCCGCTGCCGAAAGAATCCCCAGCATCGTGCCTTTGATTTCAGGGGCAACCAGCTCTGCTGTGCGCACCTGCATCACAATCGTCAAAAACGCCGCCCAGTGAACACTGACCCCTAACCAGAAGATGCTGATTGCCCAGTAGTTAGCACGCCCCAGCATACTTTGTTAACATTTACGCCTGGCTCCGTAATTCCTGCTTTTGCTGCTATGATTCAGGTATAATTGCAAATGAGGGGGACAGAAATGGCGGTTCTGTCGCTGGTGCTGGGGATTGTAGCACTGATATCGTTGCTGACGGGCTATTTTGCACCGTTCTGTATCCCGCTACCGCTGGTGCTGGGGGTCGTGGCGTGGGTGCTGGGCAAAAATGCGCTCACCGAGATTGAGGCAGGTCAGGGTCATCCAAGCGAGAAAGGCCTCGCGCAGGCGGGGATGATTCTGGGGATTGTCTCAGTCGTGCTGAGCGTGCTGGGGTTCTGTTGCTTCTCGGCGGGCATACTGGGCGTTCTGGGTTTGGGCGCCTACTTCGGGAACGGGACGCGCTGGTGGTAAAATTATCCCCGTGAACGAGGCACTGTACGACATCACGATTATCGGCGGCGGCCCCGTGGGGCTGTTTGGCGCGTTTTATGCGGGCTTGCGCGGCATGAAGACCAAAATCATCGATAGCCTGCCCCAGCTGGGCGGGCAGCTGACCGCGCTCTATCCCGAAAAATATATTTACGATATGCCCGGCTTCCCCGAAGTGTTAGCCAAAGACCTCGCCGAGCAGATGATTCGGCAAGCGTCGCGCTTCAAGCCTACCGTTTGCCTTGAAGAGCGCGCCGAGCAACTCACCCGACGGGACGATTACTGGGTCATCACCACCAGCAAAGGCATAGAGCATGCCTCGCGCACGGTGGTTATCTGTGCGGGCGCGGGCGCCTTCACGCCGCGCAAACTGAACGCCGAGGGCGTGGAAGCCTTTGAAGGCAACGGCGTCTATTATGGCGTGCGCGATAAAGCCCAGTTTGAGGGCAAGTGCCTGCTGATTGTGGGCGGCGGCGACTCGGCAGTGGACTGGGCGCTTCATCTCTACCCGATTGCCCGCGAGGTGGTGCTGATTCACCGCCGCGACGAGTTCCGCGCTCACGAGCAGAGTGTTGCCCAGCTGCGCCAGTCGCCTGTGCGTATTCTTACACCCTACGAGCTGCGTCGTGTGGAGGGCAACGGTAGGCTGGAACGCGCCGTTATTTTCCATAACAAAACGCGGGAAGAGATGGAACTCCCTGTGGACGCCGTGATTCTGAATCTGGGCTTTGTGGCAAGCCTGGGACCCATCAAAAACTGGGGACTGGAGCTGGAGGGCAACGCCATCAAGGTGGATCACCTGATGCGCACGAATCTGCCAGGCGTCTACGCCGCGGGCGATGTATGTACCTACGAGGGCAAGCTCAAACTGATTGCCACAGGCGTGGGCGAAGTGTGTATCGCCGTGAACCACGCGAAACACACCTTAGACCCCAGCGCGAAGATGTTCCCCGGACACAGCAGCGACATGACCCTGCCCGCGCTGGAGTAAGGGCGCTTGCCCTTGCAATTCGCCGCGAGGCTGGGGTATAATCGAAGCCGCGTGGGGCGGTAGCTCAGCTGGGAGAGCGCTTGCATGGCATGCAAGAGGTCGGCGGTTCGAATCCGCTCCGCTCCACCAATGTTTTTATGCCCCAATCAGCCGCTTGAGGATATGATGCCCCTCCTCTGCCAGATGGCGCGCCGCATCGGGCGTTCGCGCTTCGGCGTAGATGCGCACCACAGGCTCCGTGCCCGATGCCCTCAAAAGCAGCCATGTGCCGTCTTCCAGAATGTGCTTGATGCCGTCCAGCGTGTCGCGCTTGACGACGGGCACTTCCAGTATGCGCTCCAGAGTCAGCTCTTTGAGCCGTTCGCGTAGCTCGGGCATCTGCGAACGCTCGAAATGGGCGTCGATACGATGATAGAAGTAGGGTCCCGTGATTTCGAACACCGATTCCACCAGCTCGGAGAGCGACTTACCCGAGGTTGCCATCGCCTCCAGCAAGAGCATGCCCATCATCACACCATCGCGCTCCACCATGTAGCGGGTGATACCGATGCCGCCGCTCTCCTCGCCGCCCATCAGAATGTCTTCCTGAAGCATCTTTTCCACGATGAACTTGAACCCAATCGGCGTGATGGACAGGGGCAGCCCGTAATGCTCGCAGAGGCGGTCAATCATCTGGCTCACGGAGAAAGTTTTCACAACACCGCCTCGCCAGCTGCGGCGTTCCACAAGGTGGCGCAGGGTAATCGCAAAAATGCGGTGGCTATCTACGAAGTTACCGTGTTCATCCACCGCCCCCACACGGTCGCCGTCGCCGTCGATCGCAATCCCGATATGTGCTCTCAGGTGGCGCACGGCGTGAATCAGCTCTTTGAGGTTAGCCGCAATCGGTTCAGGGTTCACACCCCCGAAGTAGGGATTGCGATCCTCGCGTAGAGCATGGACCTCGATTCCTAGGCGGGAGATAAGAGACTTGAGATAGCCTGCACCAGAGCCGTGCATCGCGTCGGTCACCACACGGAGCGGTGCATCCTGCAGCTCATCGATGCGGATGAATTGATGCACATGCTCCAGATAGTCGGGCACAGGGTCCATGGTTCGGATGGGCGTTTGGGTTTCGATGGGTTCGGTGTAGCGGGCGTAATCCGCCATCAGTTCGTTGAGGTGTTTCTCGATATTGGCGGTAATATCGGTCAGCGCCGCACCGCCGTAGTGGGGCTTGAACTTGATGCCGTGAAAGATGGGCGGGTTGTGGCTTGCGGTGAACATGACGGCGCCCTGAAGATGGTTTTTAATCACGGCGTGCGCCGCGGCAGGCGACGAGACAGGTTTCGGAACCAGCCACACAGGGAAGCCGTGATGGCTCAGCACCTCTGCCGCCGCCTGGGCAAACACCTCCGATTGCGCCCGACAGTCGTAGGCGACCAGCACACCCTCGCCAGGGGGACGCGCATCCAGCAGGTGTCGGGCAATCGCATGGGAAACAAGACGCACATTCGCAACGGTGAAATCGTCGGCAATCACGCCGCGCCAGCCTTCCGTACCGAACTTAATCTGTGGAACGCCCATAGCCCTAAGAGTGTACCTCATGCGCGGCGCGTTGCAGACGATCGCGCAACGCCCGCGCCAGCCCCTTAGCGGGGGGAAGGGGGCAGAGAATCGCATGCACCTGCTTTGATTCGAGCCAGCGTAGCCCCTCGAAGAGCCGTCGCGCCAGAGTCTCCCAATCGCCCCACGGACCCCAGTTGAAACGCACCACGCGCGAGTCGTCGGGCGTGAGCCAGCCTTCGGGAATCATCACACCGACGATTGCGTACTGGCTCAGAGCGTCTTTCACTGCGCCAAACAGAATGTTCGGTTCGGGCGCGGTCAGTAGCACGGGCACGTGCGGAGCATAGTGGCGCGGTGCGGTGCCCGGTGAGGGCAGGGGCGTCCCTTCCGCAGGGCGCTCGCCGAAGAGGCGCACCGTCCCAATCACCGACTCGATCGCCTCCAGCGGGATGCCCCCAGGACGCAACAGTGTGGGCGGCTGGGTGGTCATATCCACAATTGTCGACTCCACGCCGAGGGGGGTTTCGCCGCCATCCAGCACCGTCTCAATCTCGCCCGCGAGGTCTTCCAGCACATGGTCGGCGGTGGTGGGGCTGGGGCGTCCGAAGCGATTTGCACTGGGCGCGGCGATCGGCGTCTGACTATACTCTATCAGGGCGCGTGCCACCGGGTGAACGGGCATCCGCACTGCCACCGTGTCGCGCCCTGCGGTGATAATATCCGAAACGCGCTCCGAGCGAGGCAGTATCAGCGTCAGCGGACCGGGCATGAAGGCGTCTATCAGCGCTTCTGCAGGGGGTGGAATCTCGCGCACCAGCAGGCGCATCTGGTTGCGGCTCACCACATGCACAATCAGCGGATCCCATGCGGGGCGACGCTTGACCTCATAAATGCGCCGCACGGCGACGGGGTTCAGCGCATCCGCGCCCAGCCCGTACACGGTCTCGGTGGGGAACGCCACCAGCCCCCCGGCGCGAATGACCGCCGCCGCCTGCCGAATCAGCGGCTCATCGTGCGCAGGGTCGCCCGTTAGAATCAGCCGCTGTGTGAGCATTTCACCGCTCCCGTACGATTCGGACTCCTGCATTTTCCATGACGGTTCCCGCAGGAGGCAGCCGTTTGCGCAGGGTCAGTTCCACACGCTGAACCTGCGGAAAAGATTCCAGAATCTCCTGACACAGCCGTTCCGCAAGCGCCTCCATCAGGCGATACTGCGTACGCGTGCCAATGGTAACAATCTGCTGGGCGACTTCGGCATAGTTCACCGTATGCTCTAGCTGGTCGGTGCGCCCCGCATGGCTCAAATCCAGTTCTAGCACCACATCCACGCGATAGCGATGCCCTATCGCCTGCTCCTCGTCGGGGACTCCGTGATAGCCGTAGAACTCGATTCCTTCCAGCAGAATCTGGTCAGGCATTGTGGGGGGAAGTATACCTCACTCCTGTGCGAGCGGTTGTATTGCCGACGCCAGCACGCCAAAGCCCGGCGCATAGAACACGACTGGCTCGGTATCGGGCAAGGCGATTCCTGCGGCGGCGACCATCGTCTGCTCCATCTCCAGCAGAGGGGCGGGCTGAATGCGGTAGGGGATGTGCGCCACATGCCCTCTGTAAAGTCGCCCGCGATGGGCAGTAAACAGCGTATAGCGTTCCACCAGAAAATGCTCCAGAGAGCCTTCGGGCGGCGTTTCGGGCGCGCCCTCGATGCGAGACCGTGCCCTACCATAAACCTCAGGGGTTCGGCGGCATTCATAGCGTATCTCCTGTGGATCGGGCTGGCTCCAGCGGATACGCGCGTAGTAGTAAGGCAACCGCCATCGCTGGCGTGCAACCCACCCCGCCAGCCGATGCGCTGCATCCAGGCTGAAGAACCACACGCCGCGCTGCTCCCCATAACGCACATAGGTGCGCACATTTGCCTCCCCAAAGTCAAAGAAGTGCGGGATTGGCGGCAGCCACACGGGGCGCACCGACTCCATCACAAACGGAACCCAGCCCACCCATGCGCTTCCGCCGAAAGTGTCTATCTCCAGCGCGTTCGGGATCAGGGGACGCAAAACGGCAGGGTCCACGCGCCAGTGAACAAAGAGCAGATGTCGCCAGCGCATCGTGAGCGCCGCACGCCATGCGGGAGTCTCTATCGGGGGCAGTGCGTTTCGTTCAGTCGGAACCATCGGCTCAGTCTCCTGCGAAAGCGGGCAACCAGCGCGTAGCCCAACTCCACCAGCCATACGAACGGGGGGAGACTCAGCATCCGCGCCACCCAGCGATAGCCCAGCTGCTCCAGAATGAACAGTACCGCGCGCCCTGCCCGAATCACGCGCCCGTCAGCAGTAATGACATGCACACCTTGCGAAAGCATAGCATGGTTCACCTGCACCTGCAGCTCGGGGGGCAGACTCTGAAACGGCACAGCTTGAAACTGCGCACGCCTGTCGAGTTTCCCTACCCATGCGATGCTCCGTACGCACAGGTCGCATCGACCGTCCCATATCAACCAGTGGCGGGCACTCGTTGGCGTCATACCCACCTTATCATACGAAGGAGCGCAGGAATTGGTTTGCAAAAGAGCGGGCTTTAGCGCACAATCCCCTGCGGGTAGAGCCGTTTGAGAATCACCTCTATGGGGTCGTCGCGGTTGGTGAGTTGGAAATGGAACGCGCCGATTCGGCGGCAGGCTTGCTGGATGGCTTGCAGGTGCGCGTTCAGGCGGCGCTGGTATTCGGCAAGCACGCCGCTGGTGGCGGTAATCTCCACCGCCTCGCCCGTTTCAGCGTCAATCAGCTTGAGGTCACCCTCTAAGTCGGGGTCTAACTCGGCTTCCGAGAGAATCTGCAGACAGACCACCTCGTGGCGGCGTCCGCCGAGCGTACGAAGCGCC
The DNA here is from genome assembly GCA_037442385.1 of Armatimonadota bacterium. Lineage (GTDB taxonomy): Bacteria > Armatimonadota > Fimbriimonadia > Fimbriimonadales > GBS-DC > LDYB01. Next base: position 18,495 of record JBBIQJ010000015.1, on the reverse strand, counting down.
TGCGGCAGGTTCTCGTCCAGCCCGTCGGTCAGCAGCAGCGCTATGCCGGTGGGCAGGTTGGCGTGAGCGAATCGTTGAATGCTCTGGCTGAGGGCGCGTCCGTCGGGTGTGCGTGTGCGGAGCCACTCCACAAAGCGCGAATAGGCGACACGCCCACGCAACGCCCGCGTCTCGCCCGCCTGGGGATGGAGCGCCACAGGATAGAGCGCGTCCCCACTGACGAGCGCGATATAGCCCAGGCACGCCGCCAGCGTCCGCGCGAAATCGAACTTGCTCGGCTCGCCAAACGCCATCGACGCCGAGCAATCCAGAAGCAGGTGGATGGGCAGCTCCTGCTCGTCCTGATAGGTGCGCAGGTAGGCACGGTCCAGTCGGGCGAGGATATTCCAGTCCAGATGGCGCAGGTCGTCGCCGGGCGCGTAATGTCGATAGTCGGCGAACTCGATAGAAATTCCCTTGCGCGGCGAAAGACGCTCGCCCCGAATCGCGCCTGCGTGGGTTTTCTGTGGCTGGAATCGGTACCGCTCCAGCCGCGCCAGAGTCGCCGTCGGCACGCCAGACCACTCCGCCATCGCCGTTATTTTACCCCGACTCCCACAGGCGCTTGCCCCGATGGAAGGGGGTCAGCACGAACTCGTACTCGCCGGGCAACACGCCAAGACTGAAAGGCGGGAATCGCCTCGAGTGAATCAGTGTGTCGGCAAGCCAGTCTGGCTCCTCCACGAAACCCGTGCCGTCGTAAATCAGGTGGCTGCCCTCGGAGAGGCGTGCAGGCTGCTCTACATGGATAAAAATATTGCCCTGCACGCCGTAGGGCACTTTGAGCTGGCACACGAGTCGCTCGTCGCTCCGTTCCCAGCGGATGGACGCCTCGCCAATACGCAGTCGGACGGAAGCCTCTGCCCAGTGGAGATCGCCAATCGGGTTGACAAGGTAGCGGATCAGCCCTTCGTGCAGGCGCGGCTCGATTCCCGCCACAAACTGATAGAGCCAGCCGTCGATACACCCGAACGCTGGGTGATTGTGAGAGTTCATGCCCGGTCCCGTTTCGTACTTCCAGAGTTCCCAGATGGTGGTCGCGCCGTTTTCCAGCATATAGCCCCAGCTGGGGTAGGTGGTCTGCGTGGCGATTTTATACGCCAGATCGCCGTGCCCATTGGCGGTGAGCATCTCCAGCAGGTAGCGCGTGCCCACAAAGCCCGTTGTCAGATGCTCCCCATCGCGCGCTTTGATAGCCTCCACCAGCGATTCAACGGCTCGCTGCTCGTTTGCAGTGTTTTCGCGAAACACGCCGAGATAGATTGGCAATAGGTTCGCGGTCTGGGTGTTGCCATTAAAGTAGCCCTTGTCGGGGTGATAGAAGTGCGTCAGGATACTTTTTGCCATATTGCGCCAGAGGGGCTGCTCACTGACACGGCGGCGCGTTAGCCAGTCAAAGCCGACGGGTCCCGGGTCATATTGCCGTTGGTTTTCCGCCTTGCGTCGGCTCATGGAGCGCTCCTGAATCATTAACATGAGGGCGCACGAAGCAATTAGCGATTTGGGCGTGCCCTCCTCCACGGCTACCCAGTCGCCATAGTGGCAGAGGTGGAGCAGTCCATCCTCGCCAATCAGGTTTGCAAGGGATGCGATATGCTTATCGATGCCGCGGTCGTGTTTATTCTTTTCGGGGTAGTTGCCTGCGAATCGCAGCAGGGCGTGCTGAATTGCAGGGTACGCCGCGGTCCACATTGGGTCGCCGGGGCGCGAACCCCACACATGGGGCACGGTGTCGGGCAAGGAGCCGTCCTCGCCCAGCTCGTCGGCAATATCGCGCAAGAATTTGCGGTAGGCGCGCTCGGCGGCGAAGTTGTAAAGCCCCGTGAGGGAGGCGATATGCGCGTCGCCCAGCCAGCCCTGACGCTCGTCGCGCTGGGGGCAATCGGTCGGAATCGAATGGAAGTTCGTGCGAAAGCCCCACACCGCTGCCTCGTGGATGCGATTCAGCAGGGGATTGGAGCAGGCGAAACGCCCCCGCTGCTCAAAAGCCGTATGCACCAGCCGCCCTTCCAGCTGCGCTAACTGGAGCGCACCGCTCTCTATCGCGTCAGGGGGATCGGTCTCCACCTGCACATAGCGGAAGCCGTGATAGGTGAAGCGCGGCTCGTAGGTCTCCAGACCCTCTCCCTTGAGAATGTAGGTATCGGTCGCCTGGGCGGAGCGCAGGTTCTCAGGGTTAATTGTGCCGTCGGGGTAGAGCAGCTCCGCATGGCGCAGAATCACCTTCATGCCTGCCTGACCCCGCACCTGAACGCGACACCAGCCACTGATGTTCTGACCCAGGTCAAACACGCGCACGCCCGGTTTGGGCGTTGTCATGCTCACGGGCTGGAGCGTGGCGATCACCTCAATCGGCTCAATCAACGCCGCCGAGAGTGTCATCGCTGGCGGCATCCTCACGAGTCGCACTGGCTCCCAGCCCTCCAGGGAAGCGTGCGGACGGCTCCAGTCAGGCTGCTCCATGCGGGCGTCGTACACCTCGCCTCCGTAGATTGAGTTAGAGCGGATGGGCGAGAGCGTCCAGCGCCAGTCGCGGTTGGTGGTGATGGTCAAACGCTCGCCGTCGGGGTAGGTAATCTCCATCTGTGCCAGAAAACAGAGCGGACCCTCCCACCAGCTTTGCCCCAGAATCGCACCGATGCAGTTCACCCCTGGCTGAAGGTATTCGGCGACATCGTAGGTGCGGTACTCCACACGCTTGTCGAAGCGGGTGAACGAGGGTTCCAGCACGGCATTCCCCACCTTGCGCCCGTTGAGGTAAGCCTCGTAATATCCTAACCCTGTTACATGGAGCCGCGCCTGCTGAAACGGGATATCGGGCAGGGTGAACTCGTAGCGCATCAGCGAGCCGAGCGTCTCGGGCGGGCGATTCACGGGGTCTTTGCAGACACCGACTGGATCGCGCGTGTCGACGGAAGGAGCAACCCATTTCGCTTTCCAGTCAGACGCCTTCAACAGCCCCATCTCAAAAAAAGCAATTTCCGAGACCACAGGCGCAGGCAGGTCGGGATGCGAAAAACGCACACGCCAGTAAAGTCGCTGGCGGCTCTGCAGTTTGGGACCCTTGTAGAACGCCTCGCGCAAGGCGTCCAGGTCGGTATCAAAATAGTGGCGGAACTGGCGCGAGCCGCGCTCCAGCGTGCGGGCATCCTCTGCATACTCAATCACACAGCGTCCGTCCACCAGGTCCAGCCCGCGCGTAGCGCTCTCGTAGCGCCATGTCAGCATCGGCTTGGGATTATCCAGCCCGATAGGGTTCGTCCAGCCATCCGTCTGGAGGTCTACGATGCGCAACTCAGGTTTCGGTTTCCGCATAAAAAAGAAGTTCGTTTCTCGCTCTTTGCTCCCTGCAGGAGGTACAATAAAAGCGATGGGCTTTCGGGTCTTCTGCGGCGCGCTGGTAACGGATGGACAGCGCTACACCAATGTCGCGATTCGGATAGAAAAAGGACGGATTGTGGGCTGGGAACCGTTTGACCCCCACACGGTGCGCATTATGCCCCCCGATGTGGACGCTCGCGAGCGTGTTGTTGCGCCGGGCATGATCGACATCCATATTCACGGGGGTGGCGGGCGCGACCTGATGGAGGGCACAACGGACGCCGTGCAGGCAGTGGCAAAGCATCTGCTGAAGTATGGGGTCACGAGCTTTCTGGTAACGCCGCTAACCGCCCCATGGGACGCCATTCGCGCCGTGTTTGCCGCAGCGCATGAAGTACGCCAGCATGGCTCGGAGGGGGCGCAAGTATTGGGATGCCATCTGGAAGGACCCTTCATTAACCCCAAACGCGCGGGCGCACAGCCCCCTGAATACATCGCGCCGCCCAGCCTGCAGGCGCTGGAAGAGTCGCTGGGCAGCCTGATAGAAGATCTGCGCATCATCACCTTAGCGCCTGAACTGGAAGGCAGCGAGCCTCTGGTGCGGGCACTGGTGCAGGCAGGTGTGATTGTTTCTATTGGGCACACCGACGCCGATTACGATGCCGTAACCCGTGCGATAGACTGGGGTGTGCGCCACGCCACCCACTGCTTCAACGCGATGCGTCCGCTCCATCACCGCGAGCCGGGCACCGTGGGCGCGGTGCTGACCCATCCCGAACTCAAGGCAGAACTCATCTGGGACAATGTGCATACGCATCCTGCGGTCGCCCAGATGCTGGTACAAGCCAAAGGGGTGGAGGGGGTCATTTGTATCTCAGACGGCGTGGCGGGCGCGGGCATGCCCGACGGCTACGAGTTTGAACTCTGGGGGCATCGGGCAATCGTGTCCGAAGGCAAAGCGACGCTGGTGGAAAATGGCTCGCTGGCAGGCAGTGTGATTGGCATGGATACCTGCTGGCGCCACACAACCCAGCGCTTCAGCTGGGAGACCGCCTCGATGCTCTGTGCCTATAACCCTGCCCGTGCATTAGGGCTGGAGGGATGTAAAGGAACCCTGCGCCCTGGCGCTGATGCGGACTTCGCCATCTGGAACCCCATCGTCCAGCAGGTAGAATCCACATGGATCGCAGGAATCTGCAAATATTCAACGAATCTATAGCAGGAACTCTCCGCAGAGGGTAGAATTCTCAAATCTCTGCGAAACGAAGGAGGTCGAAGAGCGATGTGGCAAGACGATACGATGCAGACGAGCGCCGAGCAACAACCTGTTAACGACGAGACCACCGCGGGCACTGCCGAAACGCAACCCGTCGAGGCGACAGCGGTAGCTGCGGAGGCGACCCAACCAGCCGAGACCCCGACAGCGTCTGCTGAGGAGGCACAGCCTGCTGAGGCAACCGCCGCCAGTGCCGAAACCCAGCCTGCGGCAGCCAGCGCCCAGCCTGAACCTGAACAAACTACCGAACCGACGGCCACCGAAGAGCCAATCACGATGGATGAAGCGATCGAGCAGAGCTTCCGCTCGTTCGAAAAAGGCGAGATTATTCGTGCGACCGTCGTGCAGGTAGACCGCGAGGGCGCGCTGGTGGATGTCGGCACGAAGACCGAAGTGCGCATCCCCCTTTCGGAACTCTCTGCCGAACAGGTCAGCTCTGCCGAAGAGGTGGTTAAAGTCGGCGACGAAATCGAGGTGAAGGTTCTCAGAGCGCGGGGCGAAGAAGGCACCCCGGTGCTGTCTAAACGCGAGGCGGATTTTGAGCGCCTATGGGAGGAGCTGCGCGAAGCCTACCAGCAGAAGCGCACCCTGGAAGCGCCCGTTGTGGAGCGGGTCAAGGGCGGCGTGGTGGTGGATATCGGCGTGCGGTGCTTCGTGCCCGCCAGCCAGATTGCCCGACGCATCCCGCCACACCAGCTGGACAAACTGATTGGCGAGACTCTGCCCATCAAGATTATCGATCTGGACGAGGAGAAGCGCAAGGCGGTGGCATCGCATAAGCTGGCAGACGAAGAAATTCGCCAGCAGCGCGAGCGTGAGGAGCGTGAACGCCGCGAGCGCATCTTCAGCCAGCTTCAGGTGGGGCAACGCCTGCAGGGCAAGGTCAAACGGCTTACCGGATACGGCGCCTTTGTGGATATTGGCGGCTACGAAGGGCTGCTGCATGTGAGTGAAATCGCATGGACTCGTGTGGACGACCCCGCTCAGGTTCTCAAAGAGGGCGATGAGATTGAAGTCGTCGTCATCCGCCTGGAGCCGGAAAACGGGAAGGTGGCGCTGAGCCGTCGCCAGCTGTTGCCCGACCCGTGGGCGCTGGCAGCCCAGCACTATCGCGAGGGCGATGTGATCGAAGCACCCGTCTCGCGCGTGGTGCGCACCGGCGCGTTCGTCAAACTGGAAGAGGGTATCGAAGGCTTCATTCCGATGTCGGAGCTTACTTCGCGCAAAGTGCGCAACCCCGAAGAGGTGGTCAAGCCGGGCGATACCGTCAAAGCGAAAGTTATCGAGATCACACCGCGCCGACGCTGGATGGTGCTAAGCGTGCGCGCACTGGAAGACCAGCGTGCCGTGCAGGAGCATCAGCGCCAGCGCACTCAGAGCCGTTCCAGCGGATTCACCATCGGGGACCGTCTGTCGGCGCAGCTGCAGGAGCTCCAACAACTGGCTCGGCTCGAAGAATCGGAAGACTCTTCCAGCGAATCGGCAGGAGATTCGGGAACCCCTGACGAAACAGAGACGCCAAACGCATAAATGCGTCGCTTCGCGCTCACAGGGGGCATCGCCGAGGGCAAAACGACCGTTTTGCGCATGTTTGAAGCCCTCGGCGCCGTGACTCTGAGCAGCGATGCGATCGTGGCGGAGTTAGTGCGTCCAGGGACGGACCTATGGAACCGATTGATCGCGGAGTTTGGGCAGGCGATAGTACAGAGCGACGGCTCGCTGGCACGCGAGCGCCTGGCGCAGATTGCGTTTGGCGAGGCGCAGGCGCGTCGGCGGCTCAATCGCCTGGTGCATCCCGCCGTGGTGCCGGCAATCGCCGAACGGATTCGGGCAGCCGACACACCCCTGATGCTCATCGAGGTGCCTCTGCTGATCGAGGTCGCACTTCAAGGGCTGTTCGATGGCATCGTGGTGGTTCAGGCGACACCAGCGTTGCAGTACCGCCGGCTGCAGGAACGCGGCGTTCCCCCGTCTCTGGCGCGACAGATTCTGCGCTCGCAGCTCCCCACACGCGCCAAAGTCCCTTTCGCCGACTGGGTGATTCGAACCCATCGCTCTCTCGACCATACCTTGGCTCAGGTTCAGCGCGTGTGGCGCGCCCTGACTTCATAGCATGGGGTATACTGCAGGGCGCAACGAATTTGGTGGCACGGCGTCAAAAAAGCATGCAGGGTTCTGGCTCTGTATGTCGAATGCAAGCAAAGTACGAAGAGGAGGTTCGAACGCAGTGAACAAACGATGGTGGTTAGCAATCGCGGGGCTTTTGATTGGCGCGGCGGGCTTTGCCCAGAATACCAACCAGCCGCCCTACCGTCCGATCCCACCGCAAAACTATCGGGTGGCGCCGCAACGCCCTCCGATGGAAGGCGCACGCTGGCAAAAAAATGGGTTGTTTAACCCCCAGCGGTTTTTTGAGCAGCTGCGCAACCAGGTGCGCCCCACGCGCGCTCCCAACTGGGATCGCGACCTGACTGTCGCGCCGACGGATGATGTTCATCCTGTCTATTTCCCGGGGCAAGCGCGTGCGTTCTTTGCCAGCAACGCCACCGCGGTCGTGAACGGACGGCTCGCTAACCCCGGACCGCGCTACCGCATCTGGCGCGGCGATATGGACGACGGGAGCAACCCCAATCAGGGATTGTTCACGAACCTCACGCGCATCACGGGAGATACCCCTGATGAGCAGTTCGGCAGCCAGATTCAACCCTCGCTGAACCAGCAGGGCAACATCTTGGCATACGCCAACCTCACGGCTTCGGGGAACTACAATATCGTGGTGCGCAACCTCTCCACAGGACAGCGCGTCGTGCTAACCACCGATACCGACGGCGTTACCCAGAACCTCCGTCCCGCCCTTAGCCCGGGAGGCAACCTTGTCGCCTTCGCTTCGAACCGACTGGAACCGGGCGAAACCGAGGCAGACCGTCGGTTTCGTATCTATGTCATGCGCACCGACGGGCGCCCCTTCGATGACGGCACTGTCTACCGACGCTACACCTTCCCTAACCCGGGCGAAAATGACCTGGAACCTGCATGGTCGCCTGATGGGCGCTTGATTGCCTTTGCGCGCACCTTCCCCGATGGCAGCAGCTACATTCATGTGGTGGATGCCGATACCCGAATTGTAACCCAGTGGACATCCTTCGTAGACGGTTCAGGTAATCGCCCTCAAGATCGCCAGCCCGCATGGGATCGCCTGGAAGACGGCACGCTCGTACTGGTGTTTGCCAGCACGCGCAAATCCCTGGATGATCAGGGGCGCCACCAGCGCGGGCAGCCCAGCAACGCCGTGAGCCAGGACAACATCTTCGATATCTACGCCGTCGCGGCGGACCTGCCCGAAGATTCTGGCATCCGCACACCCGTCTCCTACACGGTAGACCCCAGCACCCCCGCGATGACACGCCCGAACTATCCGGGCGACCCCGGCGCTTTCGCAGGAGCGCAGTACCCCTCCAGCGCGGTGGTGGCGCGCGACCGGGTGCTTTATCAATCCACGCGCCCGAACGCCGAAAACAACGAGGGGCCCCACGACATCTGGGAGACTGCCACACGCGACACCACGCCGCCCATTATTGAAAACCTGCCAGAAATCGTGTCGGGCAAGGAGTTCTTCCCGGGCGACGAGGTAACCATCCGCGTTAAGGCAGTAGACCTGCAGAGCGGAATCAACTTTGTGCGAATCCAGTTCAAAGACCCTGACAGCGCCGAGCAGGATGCCGAAGGGCTGGAACATAAACTCTACTGGCTCTTCCAGTTCGATATTTTCTTCCCCAACCGTATTCTGGCAGACCAGAATCAGGCGTATGTGCCTCTGTTTGTAGAAATTGGCTGTCAGGCGATACATCCTGAGACCTACGAATATAAAGACCCTTACTCGCTGGCGTCACTGGGCTTCGACGGGCGTCTGGACGATACGCTATTGATGACCCCTGTTCCTGGTGAACCCGATATGTATGAAGCTCGATGGCGGACGCCAGATGTGCCCAGCGATTTCTACTTTGACATTATCGTTCGCGACAACGCGGGCAACGAATTCATCTACGATAACATCTCTGGCTTCACCACGCGCCGATTTACGGGCGCTAACAAGATTCTGCTGGTCTCCGACTACATGGGCGGGCAGATTTTCGTGCAGAACCGCATCGGGCAGGTTGGCACCAATGTAACCCGCCCCACATGGCAACCAGTGGAAAGCTACTGGACGGACAACCCCACTGCCAAACCGCCCTTCCACTTTACCCAACCGCCGTCGGGAACACCGTTGCCCATCATCGGAGATGGCGCTATCGTCCACCCCGATTTTGGATTCCCCGTATGGATTCGCGCCGATACACTAGGCTCGAACACGCCTTACGGCGACACCTATGATATTTGGCGTGTGCAGTGCCGCAACCCGATTACGCCCTCGGTGCTGGCAGGCTACCTGCCGCGCACCGAGCAGGAGCCGACCGACCTGGAAGGCAACTACCGCACCAAACTGCATGCTGAACGAATCGTCATCTGGGGTAGCCCCTACACGGGCAATGTGTGGGCAGGGCCGGGACATCTTCTGGACCCTGAAGTGCAGACCCTGCTCCAGTCGTATCTGGCAGGGGGCGGGCGCCTGATTGTGAGCGGTCAGGATGTGGCGTGGGCGCTCTCGCTCGCGGGCGGACTGTCCAGCCAGTTCCTGGCGAACACGCTCCGCGCAGGCTTCGATAGCGATACCGCGATAGACACCTTCCTGCAAGCCTATCAGGGACTGCGCCACATTATTGCCAGCGATGGCTTGCTCGGAGACACGACACAGGGCGAAGACCCCAACCCCTTCCCGGAGAACCCTGCCGGGCTCCCTATTTGGCCGCCACCCCTGCGTGCTGGAGCACCGGGGACTGACGCACCCGCAACCTTCCGCCTATCGCATCCTGGGTTTTTCACCGATTTAGGTTTTGATGTGATTCCACCAGTGGGCGCTGGCACGACCACACCGCTCTACACCGATGCGGCGTGGAACCAGGTGTGGCTGGACACCGTGACCGTTAGCCCCGATAAAGCAGCGCCCTATCGTTATCAGAACCGCGGTCCGGGCGGCGCACTGGGGCTGGGCACTTCCGATCGAGCTGGCTCTTACTACTACGATCCGAACACAAAAGCCAAGCTCGCCTTCTTCGCCTTCGGAATTGAGGGCGTCAATACGCACTACACACCCAGCCAGGTAGGAACAACGCAGGTTCTCTGGGCGCACTCCTACCGCAACAAGATTCTGCATAACGGCTATCTCTGGATGACGCACAGCATCGTGGAGGGGGTTGTGCGTGAGTACGACCCCGACACGCGCCAGTATCGCCCGCTGCCGCGCGCGCTGGTGCGCATCACCGGGCTGTTCCCGCCCAGTGTTGCGAACCAGATAACAGGCTACGCGATCACCGACTCGAGCGGTTTCTATCGCATCGTCGGGCTGGACGCAGGGATCTACATTATCGATGCCATCCGCCCCGGCTACCGCATCCAGCACCCTGAGTCGGTGACTCTGACTGGCGGCACACAGACCATCAATCTGGTCATGCTCAAAAGCCCGCCAGGGCAGATTGCGGGGCGCGTGGTCGATATTAACGGGCAGCCTGTGCGCTACGCGAAAGTCGTCGCCACCAACACCACCGACCCGCTTCTGACGGTGGAGGCGTTGACCGATGCGGACGGCAGCTTCTTGCTGACGCGCGTGCCAGCAGGCAACTATAATGTGTCCGTTACGGAAGTGCCTGCTGCCTACACCCTGCCGCCTGTGCGTCCCATCCCAGACGGCGTGTTCCGTGATGTGCAGGTGGTCGCGCTTCAGACCACGAATCTCCCCGAAGATTTCGTGATTGCGCCGCGCCCAGGCACGGTGACGGGCACGGTGGTGGATAACGCCACCAACCAGCCAATAGCCAACGCCCGCCTCATCGCCACAGCAGGCAACCAGAGCCGTGGCGAGACCTTCACCGATGAGAATGGGCAATACACCCTCTCCGTGCCAGCAGGTCAGTATACGCTTACAGCATCTGCGCCCGGCTATCAGCCTGATGGGGAAGTGGTTACGGTCGTCTCAGACCAGACCATAACCGTCAATTTCCGCCTGAATCCGCTCCCGCCAGGCAGCATCAGCGGACGCATCACCCGCAAGATTGGCGGCGCTGGCGAGCCGAATGTAACCGTGCAAGTGGTGTTCGGCTCCACCGTTGTCGCTTCGGAAACCACTGATCCGGACGGGTACTACACTATTCCGAATGTGCCGCCTGCGGACTATGTGGTGCGCCCGGTCAAATCGGGCTTCACCTTCGAGCCTGTCGAGCGCGCGGTTACGGTGGTCAGCGGGCAAACCACGGCGAATGTGAACTTCCAGTCTTCGCCACTGCGTACCTTCGTGCGTGGACGATTCCTGGTGTCGGCGCCGTATGACTACGCCCAGGATGTGAAGAGCCTGCTAGAAGTGCCACAGAACGCGGTGTTCAAGTTCTTCACTTGGGATCCGCAGGCGACGCGGTATGTGTTCTATCCAAACACGCCTGCCAACCGCTTCGAGCTGGGACGCGGCTACTTCATCGAGACCTCCGTGGATCTGCCGCTGGCGACGGAAGGCACGCCCGCTGATGAGAATGTGCCTTTCTCGATCCAGCTCCGACGCGGTTGGAACCTGATTGGCACGCCGTTCCGCAGCGCCGCGGCATGGGACGGCACGCAGGTGCTGGATCCCGACACGAATCAGGTCATCTCCAACTCGACAGCGGTCGGGCGCCAGCTGATCGGCAGTGCGCTATGGAGCTACTCCTTTGGAACCTACAATGTCACGCGCCAGATGAAGCCGTGGGAGGGCTACTGGGTGTATGCTTACCGCGATATCACCCTGATAATCCCGCCTGATGCGATTACCCGCAGCGCCACAGGGCGTGCGGCGCTCCACAGCGTGGGTGGCTGGACGCTGACCCTCGAGGCGCAGTCAGGTGAGGCGCGCGACCGTGCCTATATCGGAGTCTCCCGCGCTGCGACACCTGGCTACGACAGTGAATACGATATGCTGAAGCCGCCGCCCGTCGACGCGAACTATGTCTACATCAGCGTGCCGCGCCTGGAGTGGGGCGCTCACAGTGGGGTCTATGGCGTAGATATCCAGCCCGTGAGCCGCTCGGCACGCTGGGAGTTCACGGTGGAAACTGCACGCCCCGGACAGGAGGTGACCCTCCGCTGGCCCGATATGGCGCAGCTGCCGCGCTCGGCGAACCTCGTGCTGGTTAACCTGCAAACGGGCGAGCGACGCTACCTGCGCACCACGCCCAGCTACACCTTCCGCACCGATGCGAACGGCGTCGGACGCTTCCGCATCGAGATGGCGTCCAGCGGTGGCTTACTGCGCGTCACGAATGTGCAGGTGGCCTCGGGGCGCGGCAACCAGCACACGATTACCTTCAACCTGACAGGAGAAGCCACCGTTCAGGTGAATATCATGGCGGGCGGTAAGCTAGTGCGTACGCTGATGCATCAGGCTTCCCGCAGCGCCGGGTTGCAACAGGTTTCCTGGGACGGGCGCGACCAGAACGGTGTTGCGCTACCGCCCGGCTCGTACACGGTGGAAATCCGCGCCACCAGTGAGGACGGTCAGATGGCTCGCGCAGTCACGACCCTGATCCTCACACGCTAAACACGAAACTGTGAAGGAGGAGCTATTAGAGTGAAAACACGGATGAAACGGATCTGGGCTACGCGAACCGTTACGGTCGGCGTCATCAGCATGATGGCGTTCGGGGTGCTCTATCCGCTGGGCGCGGCGCGCGCCTATGCCCAGCAGATTACCCTCCCCCGCATTGCCGTGATTGACTTCCAGAACAAAAGCGGGGTTGGGGGGCAGAGCATCGCCCGCGCCGCCACCGACGCGATTGCCAGCGAGTTCCAGAAAACAGGCAAATATGAGGTTCTGGCGCGCGGCGAAGTCGAGCAACAGCTCAAAGACCTCGAACTCGCGCCCCCTCTGGACCGAATCGGCTTTCTGCGACTGGGACGCGCTCTGCAAACCGAGTCCATCATCACAGGCGAGGTCAACGCCATCACCTTTGTGGGCAGCCCCAAGCAGGCGCAAGTCACCCTCTCCGTGCGCGTAATTGACATCGCCTCCGGCGAGCCTGTGAACGGCGCGGTCGCCACAGGGCGCAGTAATCCCAGACCTGGCTACGCGGGCGACGACGACACGCTGATTCAGGAAGCCATCCGCAACGCGGCGTTCGAAGCGGTGCGCATCATTCAAACAGCCACCATCCCCGAAGCCACGGTGCTGACCACCCGTGGGGGTAAGGAGGTCATCCTCAACCGCGGCATTCGTGGCGGACTCAAGGTCGGCATGGAGATGGTGGTCATCCGTCGAGGTGAGGAGGTGGGGCGTATCCGCGTGACGCAGGTCTCCGATAGCGATGCGGTGGCGGAAATCATCGCCGTCACGAAAGGCATCCAGTCGGAAGACAAGGCGCGCGCCATTTTTGAAGTGCCCACAGTTCAAGTAAAGGGCGGCAAGGTCGTGGAGCGACGCCCGCAGCCACGGGGCGCTGCCAGCCGCAGCCTGCGTGCCCTGGGCGCCGTGCTGGTGCTGGGGCTGATTGCCTTCGGGGTGGCACGCGGCGCTTCGGGCGGTAATACCCCTGTGCAGGATGTGATTGCCGAAGCGGGCACCGACGCGAACTTCGAGCCGATTGTGCGCGTCTCGTGGAAAACGACCCTGTTCGCCAAAAATAATCGCGCCCAAATCCAGTGGCAAATCTATCGCTCCGACTTTATCGGCGTGGACGGCAACGGCAACCTGCGCCCTGTCGGCGTGGTGCCCGGCAACCAGCACTTCTTTATCGACACCACTCTGCCGCGCGATGTGGCGTATGCCAGCCTGCCCCGCGAAGGCGCCGAGGACCTCTCACTGGAAGCGCTAACAGGCGCCGAGGCGCCACCCGGTGTTTCGCCCGGGCGTTCCTACACCTACCAGCTGGCGCTGGTCTACAGCGAAGAGCGCACCGGCAATCAGGGCAACCTCATCACTTTCTTCTTGCTGTCCGATCGCGTGCGATCGGGGCAAGCCACGGTGCTGAACCCGGTGCAGCTGCTGGAGCCTGTGCAGCGCAGTGAGGATGTCAACCCCGCCGATGTGCGGTTCTCCTGGCTGGCAACCGAAGGTGCGAACGCCTACCGCATCGAGGTCTCCACAGACCCGACCTTCCGCGACCGCAACCGCACCTTCGTGTCGAACGAGACCCTCTCCACAGCGCAGGGCGGCACGCCCGTGTCGTCGGAACGCATCAATCTCGAAACGGCGCTGTTGAACCGACTGGGGCTTACGGGGCAGCGCGTCACGCTCTACTGGCGTGTGGGCGCGCGCAACCTCAGCGACAACCCCGGTCCGATTCCGGGTCCGGGTGGACTGCGCTATGTCTGGAGCCGACCCTTTGAATTCACCACACAAGAACTCCCGCCGAGTCCCTAACACTATCGCGGGGGTGTTTCGAACATAGCGCTGAAACACCCCCGCAAATGAATCGTCTATACCCCTACGGGAGGGCAAAAGCATGAAGAGCATCTGGCGATGGCTGATTGGAATGGTGCTGATAATCGGCGTTCTGTGGGCGCAGAATTACACGCCCAGCGATTTTGTGCCGGGGCAGATGGTAATGCGTCTGCGTCCGGGCGAGACGATTGAACGCGCTCGCGCGATAGCAAACGCCTACAACGCCGACCTGCGCCCTATTGAAGTGCCTGATACCTATGTGCTGACCCTGCGCGAGAACCTGCCCGCGCAGGCGCTGGTAGATAAAACGGTACAGGTGGTGGAGCAAATCAAAAACGAGTCGGGTGTCCTCTATATTGAGCCGAACTGGATTCGCCAGTACCACGAAATTCCCAACGACCCCCTTTTCTCCCAACAGTGGGCGCTCACGATGATAAAAGCGCCCAGTGCATGGGACACCGAGAAGGGGCAGGCGGGAATTCGCATCGCGATTATTGATGACAACTTTCAAACGACACATCCTGATTTGGCAGGGCGCTTTGATCCGCTCTCCCGTAACTTTGCCACTGACGAAGAAGGCGGCAACACGAACATTGATCCGGAAGGTCCGGGTTTTTCACACGGTACTTCCACGATGGGGGTCGCCGCCGCGAACACAAATAACGGACAAGGCATTGCTGGACTGTGCTGGGAAGGAGTGACGGTTGTTGCCATCAAAACGGCCGAAAATCCGCTGGGACCTCTGACCACGGATAGAATGCTTCGTGCTTATCAGTATGTATTGGATAATGCCAGCCAAATTCATGTGTTGAACATGAGCTACGGGGGCTTCTTCCCCTCAACCCAGGAAAACGATTTTATGCAGCGCATTTATCAGGCAGGGGTTATCCCGGTGGCTTCAGCAGGGAACCATGGAAGCTCGGTGCCCTCTTATCCAGCTTCATTCCCGAATGTGGTGAAGGTCTCTGCTGTGGGCCCCGACTACCTGCTGGCATCGTACTCCGCGTATGGCGGAGTTACGATTACCGCGCCCGGCGGCGACCAGGAGGCGCGCTACGAAGACGGCGTGCTGACCACTGTTAGCACAAGCCAGCGCTACGATTATGTGCAGGGCACTTCTTACTCGGCACCTTATGTCTCGGCGGCATTGGCGCTGGTCCTCTCTGCAGGCGTGCGCCGGCACACCGCTGCCGATACCGTGCCCCCGGCGCTGGAGATTCTGATGGAAACCGCTGACCCGCGCGGGCGTCAGGTGCCCGATCCCGAATTCGGGGCAGGCATTGTCGATATGGAGGCAGCACTGCGTGGTCTGGGCGGCGCCGCCATTGCGTTTGTGGAACCGACTGCGGGCGCGACCTTCGACACGCGCCGTGTGAAGGTGAAAGCAGTGGTGCGCCGCGTGCTGGATAACTCCACCGATAACATTACTATCAAGGTCAACGAGGATGTGGTTCCCCGAAGCGAGTGGGCGCCGAACGCCGTGGTGGATGTGGCTCGTAAGACCATCACGATAGAGTTTGTTGCCACCTTCCCTGGCGAAGGGCGCCACTCGGTGGAAGTCAGCGCGGTAGGGCAGGATGGACTTACCAAAACTTCTTCGCTTCAGGTTATCGTCAAAGCCCATATCCAGCAGAAGGGGTTGACGATGTTCGCGGTGCCCTATCAGGTTTCCCAGCGCCCAGAAGAGATTTTCGGCCCCGATGTGGTGCTGGCGCGTTATCTGCCCGAACAGGGAACCTATGCACGCTATACCCTCAACAATCCTGATGAGAACGCCAGTTTCAACCCACCGAATGTGGATGTGCGTCCTGTTAATAATTCCACGCCGACGCCGCCACGCGGGCTGGGCTACTTCCTGCGCACCCCCGCGCCCGGCTTCATCCTCGGCGATGAACAAATAGACACAAATGTTGCTTATCGCATCCCCTTACAGCCGGGCTGGAACATGATTGGGAATCCGTTCCCGTTCAATGTGCCCTGGAATGCTTGCGAAGTAGAAGTTACAGGCGCGGAAGGGATTACAGAGCGGATTACCCTGCAGGAGGCAGCCGACCGCGATTTCATCCGCCTGCAGATTTACCGCTATGTCCCGCTTACAGGGTCATACACATGGCGTACTGCGCCGCTGGGCGAGCTGCGGGCATGGGAAGCGCACTGGGTGCGTGTGTTGAAGCCGTGCGTGCTGATTGTGCCGCCTGTAGGGAGCCTGCGCAGCGCTCCGGACGACTCCCAGCGCGTCACGCCGACCCCCGGCAACGGCTGGCTGGTACGGCTCGCAGCGCGCTCGGGCGACCGTGAAGACGCCAACAACTTCATCGGCGCAGGCGCACGCCCCGAAAGCGTCGAGAAGCCGCCGCTGTTCCAATCTTATGTGAACTTGACCATTCGGGAGCCGCGCTCACGCGCCTCGCTGGCGCAGGATGTGCGCCAGGGCATCCGACGCGCCCAGCGATGGGAAGTGGAGGTCACGACCGATCAGCCCAACGCGGAGGTAACGCTCACCTGGAATCAGGAGATACCCGTGCCGAAAGGCGCGCGACTGGTGCTGACCGACACCGTAACGGGCGCGAAAATCTCGATGCTTCAACAGAGCGCCTACACCTTCCGCACGGATGAGACCAGTCGGCGCCGATTCGTCGTCGAGTTCCAGCCGTCGCGCGTTGGGCAGCTGCGCATCACGAATATCGGCGTCACCCGCACACGCGGCAACCAGTTCTCCATCCAGTATGCCCTGAGCGGCAACGCGAATGTGCAGGTGCTGATTCAGGATGCTTCGGGTAAGCCAATAGCGCACCTGCAGTCAGGGAGCCGCGCCGCAGGTCTCAATAGCGTCACCTGGAACGGACGCACCGACGACGGCATCGCCGTGCCACCCGGTGCCTATCAGGTACAGATTATCGCCACCACCGAAGAGGGCGAGACAGCACGTGTTGTGCGCCCCGTCGTGATTACCCGCTAAGGAGGCAATGGATATGATGAGAAGCAAGCAGCTAATCGCTCTGGTGTTGGGTCTAATATGGGGATTCGCCAGTGGGCAAAGTTATAGCCCTTTCGTCCCCCCGTGCCAGTGCCCAGATAACCAGAATCCTGTGAGCGACGATTATGCCGCGATTAACATTACCAACGGGGTTCTGGGCGCCACGCTGGGCTTGGGCGGAACGGTAACCTGGATTACAGGTTGTTTCCCCATAGAGAATGCTGAATGCACCACACGTCCTGCGGAGGGGAGCATCCAGGTGGGTACCGATCGGGGTTCCGCCCTCGTGGGAGACGGAGGCTATGCGCTCACTTCGGGCTATCCATGGGGAGTCTATCCGGGCGGGATTTTTATCACGATGCGCCCCGACGACCGCGACCCCTTTGTGTGGGGGCGCGAGGGCGGTCCTTCGGTGGTCTTCTCGCAGGCTTGGCGGGGTGCGAGCGGCTATTATATCCGCCGCATCTGGAATGTAGAGGGCTGGGATACCGATATGCGCATCGAGCTGATCCAGTCGGTGGTGCGTATCAGCCTCAAGGTGCACAACACCAGCGGCGAGACCCGACGCCTCTCCCTGCGCCTCGCTTCCGATGTGGAGACAGGCGTGGAGACAGGACCGCCCTACATTTACGCGCAGGGCGTTCGCCCCATCACGGTGGACACCGTTCTGGGCAACCTGCCTGCAGAGATCGAACAGAACCTGCCTGCCGAGTTCAGCCGCTTGCGTGGACGCCAGCCTGTGCCGAACGCAATAGAATTCTATCAATCACGCGGCGATCTGCGCGGCGCCTCCCGCTACATCCTGAAGCCCATCAAAGGGTTTGAGGACGCCACACCCATCGATGGGATGGTGGTTGCAAAGTGGTTCTACATTCAGGGAACCACCGATTGGGCGCCACGGCTATTCCCTGACTCCACAATAGGCGATACTGCGATCAACCTATTTGTGAACGACCGCGTGTTTGCACCCGGTCAGGAGCGTGAGTTTGTATTCTATGTCTCGCTGACACCAGTGGATGCCGATGTGCAGCCTCCGATGGCGCTGGGGGTAGAGGCGCTGCCCGTTGTGGAGCCTGACCGCAACAATCTCTCGCAGCTCCAAAATAACGGCGTCTTCACGGTGATAGCCAATGTGACGAACCAGTTCTTCGTTGTAGGGCGCGAAGTAGATCTGAATAATATCACAGTGGATATTGCGCTACCCAACAATCTGAGCCTGGCACCGGGCGAGACCCGCACAAAGACCATCCCACGCCTTGCCCCCGGTGAGACGCGCTCTGTCAGCTGGAGCGTGGTGGCGGACCCGCGCTTCGCTGGTTTTGCCACTATCCGTGTCTCCGCGCAGGCACCTCCCGCACCCAACAAGAGCGTCTCGCGTACCATCCT
>JBBIQJ010000014.1:0-26716 GCA_037442385.1 Armatimonadota bacterium | reverse complement strand
CCCAGAAATGGTACCTCGGCAGCTACACACTTTACTACGACCTTGTACGCGAAGCGCTTCGCGAAAGCTTCCCAGAAAGGGACGAGTTCGCCCTCAAGGCGTTCAACGCCATCAGCAAGGTGTTCAACTACGACCTGCAAAGCGTGTGCGACTCGTATTTGGTGAGCATGATTCGCTCCTTCGGGTTCAACACCGATACGCTTCAGGTCTCCAGCACGCGCTATGACCTTTCGGATTGCATGGGACAGGTCAAGGCGCGTGTTAAGGAGGTCCTCTCAACTAGCCAGCAGGTGAGCAACGAGTTACACCAAACCTCAGCGCAGCTGGCGTCCGCCACGGATCAGACCCGCCAAGCCACCCAGGACATCGCCACCACGATAGAACAGGTTGCTCGCCTCGCCACGCAGCAACTCCAGCAAGTCCACTGCGCTACCCAGGCTGTCGCCGAAATCAGACACTCCGCCCAACAAATCGCCCACGGCGCCCAGCAGCAAGCTCAGGCGGTTCAAAACGCCCAGTCCGTCACCCAGCAACTCAATACCCTCATGGACGAAACCGCCCACCGCGTCAGCGACATGGGCAACCGCTTCCAGCAAATCGGCAACATTGTCGAAATCATCAAAAGCATCGCCTCCCAGACCAATATGCTTGCGCTGAACGCCGCCATCGAAGCCGCACGCGCTGGCGAACACGGACGCGGGTTTGCCGTCGTCGCCGAAGAGGTGCGCAACCTCGCCGAACGCTCCGCCACCTCCGCCAAAGAAATCGGCGCGCTGATTGGCTCGATGCAACAGAGCGTGCAGGAGGTGGTGCGGGCAATGCAACGCGCCACGCAGGAAGTCCAGTCCCAGCTGAGCCAGGCAATCACCAGTATCGCGGCGGTGGTGGAACAATACGAAGGCGCCGCGATTCAGATGGCAACGCAAGCCGATCAGGTCGCGAGTGTGATGGACGAGACGGTGCGCCTCAGCGAGGAGAGTTCAGCTGCCACTCAGCAGATGAGCGCGGCGACGCAGGAAGTTTCTGCGCAGATGGAGCAGATTGCGGCGCTGGCAGGTGGGCTACAACGCCTCGCCGAAACCCTCCAGCAAGCGCTGCGCTCCTTTGATCTGAGCCAGACACAGCAGTCCACCTACACCCACGCCGCATAAACCTCCGCACCAGGGCGGCGGGAGGCTGACTTCCGCCACCCTGCAAAACCCTTCTTGCAGTCCTCCCCAATCGGGTATACTCCAGCGCATGCCCGAAGAGTTCACATATCGGGACGCAGGCGTCGATATCGACGCGATGAACCGTGCGCTGGCGTCCGTCAAGGAGAGCGTCCATCGCACTTTCACGCCCGCCGTGCTGTCGGAAATGGGTTCGTTCGGCGGAATGATGTTGTTAGACCTCCAGAACTACCGTCAACCCGTGCTGGTCGCCAGCATCGACGGCGTGGGCACGAAAGTGCGCGTGGCGCGCATGATGGGGCAGTATCGCGTGCTGGGACACGATGTGGTGGCACACGGGGTGAACGACCTGCTGGTGCAGGCGGCGCGACCGCTCTTCTTTCTGGACTATCTGGCGATGGCGAAGCTGGAGCCAGAGGTGCTGCAGCACGTGGTGGAGGGCGCTTCGGAGCTGTGTCAGGCGCTGGGGATTGTGCTGCTGGGCGGCGAAACCGCCGAGATGCCCGATGTCTATATGCCAGGCGAGGTGGATGTGGCGGGTTGTATCGTGGGAATCGCTGAATATAGCCAGATTCCGCACCCTTCGCGCGTGGCGCCAGGAGACGCCGTAATCGGGTTGGCGTCGAATGGCCTGCATACCAACGGCTATACCCTGGCGCGGCGCGTGCTGTTCGATATCGCCAACATGAGCCTCAACGACCCGCTGCCCGATTCGGAGACCTCGCTGGGCGAGGCGCTCTTGCAACCCCATCGCCCCTACTTTAACGCCGTGTTCCCGTTGCTGGAATCGGATGTGGTGCATGGGATGGCGCATATCACAGGGGGCGGATTCTATGAAAACATCCCGCGCGCCCTGCCGAGCGACACGCGCGTCGTGATTGACCGACGCAGCTGGGAAGTGCCCCCCATCTTCCGCCTGATTCAGGAGCTGGGGAATGTGCCTGAGGCAGAGATGTTTCGCGCCTTCAACATGGGCATCGGCTATGTGTTGATTGTCGCGCGCGAGCGCGTGAACGAAGTCTTGAGCCTGCTCCAGACCGCAGGCGAGCAGGCGTGGCTGATTGGCGAGGTGCAGCGTGGCTCACGGGAGGTGCAGATTATATGAAGCAGGTGCGCTTTGCCGTGGTCGGCGCGGGCGGCATGGGCATGGGGCACTGCCGCTTCATCACTGAGCGCGTGCCCGAAGCGGTGCTGACTGCCGTGTGCGACCGCCATCCCGAACGGGCACAGGCAGTCGCCGAACAGTTTGGGGTGCCGTCTTTCACGGATGCCGCGGAGCTGTTTCAAAGCGGCGTCGCCGACGCAGTGATTATTGCGACCCCTCACTACTTCCACGCCCCGATTGCGATTGAAGCGTTTCGGCACGGCTTGCATGTGCTGGTGGAAAAACCGCTCTGTGTGGCAGTCTCGGAAGCGGACCAGATGTTACAGGCGTGGCGCCAGTCGGGCAAAAAGTTCGCGATTATGTACCAGCAGCGGATGCGTCCCGAAAACCGCCTCGCGCACCAGCTGATAGAAGAGGGCTTAATCGGCGAAGTGCGGCGCACCATGTTGCTGAGCTGCTGGTACCGCACGCAGGCGTACTACGATTCGGGCGACTGGCGCGCCACATGGGCAGGCGAGGGCGGCGGTGTGCTGATTAATCAGGCGCCCCACTACCTCGATCTGCTCCTCTGGCTGGGCGGACTACCCCAGCGCGTGTACGGTCAGACCCGCACTGTGTTGCACGAAATCGAAACCGAAGACGAGGCGTTCGCCTTTCTGGACTACCCCAACGGCGCTCACGGCTACCTGTACGCCACCACCAACGAAGAGCCAGGGCAGAACCTGATTGAAATCTGCGGCGACAGGGGCAAGATTCGCCTGCAGAACGGTCAACTCGAGGCGTGGCGGCTGGCGCATCCTATCCGTGAGTTCACTTACATCGCGGAAGGCATGTGGGACAGCATCCCTGCCGAGAAGCTCACCCTAGACCTGCCCCCGCCGCCCGAAATCGGCGACCAACCTGCGCTGATTCAGAACTTCGCCCGCGCGATTCTCTACGACGAACCGCTCGCCTCGCCGGGTGAACAGGGCATCTGGACCGTGGAGTTGATTAATGCCCTGATTCTTTCCAGCAAGCGCGGCAAACCGGTGTCCATCCCCGTGGATCGTGCCGAATATGACGCGCTGCTGAACGAGCTGAAAGCCCACTCCAAGCCCAAGACCCGCATCCGCGAACAGCGCGTAACGGATCCGAAGCTGGGCTAAGTCTCTTCTTCTCCTTCAGGTCGCGCCCGTTCCGCAGTGCGAAGGATACACTCTAACATTTCACGCACATCTTCCGCAATTTCGTCCACAGGCACATGGTTCGCCAGCACATGGTAATCGGTTTTTCGCATGGAGTTCTCACGCCCCAGTTTCTCGAAAGAGCGTTTGAACACCCCTGGAAGAAATTCCTCGCTCACTTTCAAGTCGCCGCCAAAGGGATCGGGCTTTCCTAAGGTCTGCAGAGCCTCACTTACCTCGCGGAGGGCGTCCTCCATCGCCTGCTCCCACTCTTCCGCAAACAATCCTCCGTTCCCGGTTTGCTCCGCCAGAGCGCGCGCATAATTCAAGAGCGTCCGACGGGTGCAAAGGTAATTCTCGATTTCACACCGACGCCACTCAAACATTTGTAAGTAGGGATCCGGCGGGAGCTCACGCTCCCGCCGATCAAAGACTGCAATCCCCACCAGATCTGGCTTCGCTTCACGAAGCCCATGAAAATGCTCCTGGGCTTTTCGTGGCTGGTTGCCCACATACTTTGCGAAGGGACGTTCCAGATGCGCCGCAGCGGGGTGTTCGAGGCGTTGTGCGAACGCACGCAAGATAGCTAGATCGGTAGACCCTTCCAGATAAAGCACCCACCCTTTCTGCTCCGCGAGGTAGTAGTCTTCAAAGCCTATCTCCTTGAGCGCCTTTAGCACCTGGTTGCCCCTATCGTCGATACGATGGGGGCGCCCAACGAAAGCAATGACCACATCTCTATCCGCCGCCTCATTCAGAATGACCTCGGAATGACTTGCCGCAATCACCTGACTACCCATCTGCTCGGCGGTTTCGGTAATGAGATTGTAAATCTGGCGCTGGCGCAAGATTTCCAGATGCGCATCGGGTTCATCTATGAGCAGAATCGACTGCGGATGTGTAGAAAGGTAAGCAAGTGCCAGAAGGGTCTGCTGCTGCCCGCGTCCGCTCGCCTGAATTTCAAGGCGCGTTCCACTACGGGTACGATAGTAAAGCTCTATCTCGCCCCTTTCACAATGTGTTGCGGTTCGTCCAGCTCCACGCCGAACAGCTCTCGCATTCGCTCACAAATGCGGTTCCATTGCTCGGGCTTCTCGATCGATACCTGATGGCAGAGATTGCGCAACACTTCAGCAGTACGCCCTTCACCAATCCGCACGTTGATGGCGCCTGGCTCTAAGCGCACCTCCTGACCTATCAGCCCCGACATCGGAGGCAGATAAGCAACCTGAAGCTTAGCAGCCGATTCGGGGATAGTGAACACCTCGCTTTCGCTCACGAGTGGGCGACAGTATAGCTGCTCAGCATTTGCATACTCAAACTCCAGACCACACTCCTATGCCCCAGAATCTCCCTCGCCAAAGGCAATAATCTCTATCGGGATACGCTCGGAAACCATTTTCGCGCCCTTCTGACGCGCCTGTTGAACCCCGAGATCTTTCCAGAGCATTCGCACACTGGAAACAGGAATGTTGACCATATCGCGGCGATTGATAGCGACGCCCGTGCGGTTTTGAGAGCGTACCTCCTTCCCTTTCCTTTCTATCCAGCGCCTGACTCCCAAATACCACAACGAAAGCGCCTGTAAAGCGGAGCCTTTGCCTGAATTGTTCGGACCGATAAGCACCACGCGCTGCCCAAGCTCTATATCTACTTCCTCGAAGGTTTTGAGGCGGTGCACAATCAACCGCGTGAGCATAAGCGGATTATACCTGACTTTCTGTATCCTGAGGGTTGAACTGCATACTCTATCGCTCAATACGGCGGCAACAGACGCCGAAATCCGTGCATCAGCACAATCACCAGAAAAACTAAATTCCGCCCCAGCCGTAGCCCATAAAAGGGGCGAGCCACAGAAACCGCCCCTCCTTTGCCTATCGCGGACACGACTTGGGCACTGAGCGCGCCAATCGACTCACGCGAACAAATCGGGTCTTTCAGCCCTGCAAGCCACTCTTCCGGGAAGGCGCTCTCGCCGAGATGGCTCCCTATCCAGCCTCCCAGCAGCGCCCCGATAGTGTCGGTATCGCCGCCACACCGAATCACCGCCCGAAGCGCCTCTACAAAGCTTGCAGGGTGCGTCAACCACGCATGCAGGGCAACGGGCACGGTATGATACACAAACCCCGACACCCCACGACTCCAGTCCTGTGCATGCACAAACTGTTCGGTGGGTTCACCCCATGTCGCACTCTCCACAGCCTGCAGAATCAGGCGGAACAGAGCCGTACCCTCCAGCGAAGGGAGCTGGCTCAACGCCTGCAGAATCTCATCCCTATGCAAGGCTGACGATGCCCCAGCGTCCCCCTTTCTGCAAGCGCCGCGGCGACCAGGGTCCCGTGAAGCGCCCTGTCGTCGGTATGGGTGAGCCGTGTAGCGGTCTGGCACAGCGCCTGCCAGCGGTGCGGCTGCCCGGCGAGCGCGGTTCCCAGCACCAGTCCCCGAATCGCGGGCGCGCTACCCGCCGAGAACACCCCGCTTCGCGCAGGCGAGATACCCAACCCGAGCCTGAGGCATGCCCGCGCGGTCGCCAGCCCCACCCCTGCCGGTAGGGTCGCCAGCCAGATTTTCAGCTCCCGTGCTAGAGCGCGTTCAAAACAGCCCGGCTCGCCGCCCGACGCCGCCAGCGCACGCGCTGTCATCAGCGCCATCTCGGCGTCATCGGAAACCCACGCCCAGCGTCCCACAAGGCGCGGGCGAATGGGTTCAGGATAAAGGCACAACGCCCGACGCGGACTGAGCTTCTCATAGGGTAGCCCCAGCGCGTCGCCCAGCGCCACACCCAGCAGCGCCCCCCGCAAAGCGCTTGCCCGCACCAACTCGCTTATGGCGCTCATGAACCCTCCCAAGTGTACCCATGCGAGCGCAATCGGGTATAATATCCTCCGACGAGGAGGCAACCGATATGGCAAGCAAAAAAGGTGTCGGCAGTACCCGAAACGGACGCGATAGCAATCCGAAGTTTCTGGGCGTGAAAGCTTACGGCGGCGAGTTCGTGCGTGCGGGCAACATCATCGTGCGCCAGCGCGGCACCAAGTTCCATCCCGGACGCAATGTCGGGCGCGGCAACGACGACACACTGTTCGCCCTCGTGGACGGTTATGTCAAGTTCGAGGGACCGCGCAACCGTCGCCGCGTGAGCGTGATCCCCGCAAGCAACTAACATGACGCCCCCACCCCTCCAGAGCGACCGACTGGTGGAGCTGTTCACCACGCTCTGCCAGATTAACTCGCCTCCACGCCACGAACGCGAAGTGGCGGAGTATGTCAAAGGCTTCCTGCGCGGGCTGGGACTGGAGGTGAAAGAGGACAACGCCAGCCAGATTGTGGGTGGGAATGCGAACAACATCGTCGCCACCCTGCCCGCCAACATCGACGGCGCCCCCAAAATCTTCTTCAGCGCCCACATGGATACCGTCGAGACGAACCCGAATGTCAAAATCATCGTTCAGGACGGCAAAATCCACACCGACGGCACCAGCATCCTCGGCGCTGACGATAAGGCAGGCCTCAGCACGATTCTGGAAGCCATCCGCATTGTGGTGGAGAACAACCTGCCTCACGGACAGATTCAGCTTCTGATTAGCGTCTGTGAAGAAGTGGGGCTGCTGGGGGCGCGTGCGCTCGATTTCGCGCTCGTTGAGAGCGACTTCGGGTTCGTGTACGACTCAGGTCCACCTGTCGGCTCGGTGATTGTGGAAGCGCCCACCCACGACAAGCTGGAAGTGCGCGTGATTGGCAAACCTGCGCATGCAGGCGTGGAACCCGAAAAGGGCATCAGCGCCATCCAGATTGCCGCCGACGCGATTGCTAACATGCGGCTCGGGCGCATCGACGAGGAGACCGTCGCCAACATCGGCATTATTCAGGGCGGGCAGATGACCAACATTGTATGCCCTGAAGTGTATCTCAAAGCGGAGGCGCGCAGCTGGAGCCGCGCGAAGCTGGAGGCCCAGGTCGCCCATATGATAGCGGAGTTCGAGCGCGCCGCCCAGAAGTTCGGCGGGCGCGTGGAAATTCACCACGAACGCCACTACGAAGGCTACCAGCTCACCGAAAACGACCTGCCCGTCAAAGTGGCGCGCACCGCCGCCCAGAAAATCGGGCTGGAAGCGCCCATGCGCAAAACCGGCGGCGGCTCCGATGCCAGCGTCTACAACGCGCGCGGACTCCCCTGCTGTGTTGTGGGAACCGCCATGCAGAAGGTGCATACCCACGAAGAGTTCGTGCTGATTGACGACCTCGTGCGCGGGGTAGACCTGACCCTCGCCATTATTCGGGAAGTCGTCGCAATGCGATGATGCGCGTGCAGGAGTTCGTGAACACCCACGCCCCCTTCCTGCAAACGGACGCCGTTCTGCAGGACGCTGTGGATAAGCTCGATCTCTACCAGGTAACCCTGCTCCCCGTGCTGGACGACTCAGGCGCGGTGCAGGGAATCATCACCGAGCGGCGGGTGTTCCAGATTTTCTACCCTGAAACTGCTGAGAGACCCTCTGCACGCGCGCTCGCACAGACTCCGATTACTCAGTGGATGCAAGCCGACCCGCCCGTGCTGAGCGAGCACGCCTCAATTGCCGAAGCGGTCGCCCTGATGCGCCAGAGCGGACTGGATACCCTCCCCGTCCTCGGCGAAGGCAAGTTTATCGGCACTATCCGCCTCATCGACTGCTGCCAGGCGCTGATAGAGGAGTCGGAGCCATGAGCCGTCTGGTCGCCCTGATAACCGATTATGGGCACAAAGATACCTATTTGGCGCAGGTGAAGGCGGTTCTGTTGCGCATGTGCGAGTCGGTGGAGTTTTTAGACCTCACTCACGAGGTTCCTCCGCAGGATATCCGTGCAGGCGCCTACCTGCTGAGTACCGCCGTGCCTTATTTACCCGAAGGCACGCTGGTGATTGCGGTTGTGGACCCGGGCGTGGGCACAGAGCGTCGTGCAGTGGCGGTTCGAGCACGCAAATGCACCTACTTCGCGCCCGATAACGGTTTACTGACCCTCGCACTTCGGGAAGACCCTCCTGAGGCGGCTGTCGTGCTAGACAATCCCCGTTTCCACCTGCCCGCCGTGAGCGCCACTTTTCACGGGCGCGACATTTTCGCCCCCACCTGCGCCCACTACGCGAACGGATTCCCCCTCGCTATGCTCGGCACGCCGATAGACCCCGCCAGCCTGCAGACCCTGGAAGGAATCGATCCGATCCTCACTGCCGACTCCATTCGCACCCGCCCGCTCCACACCGACCATTTCGGCAATGTGATTTTCAACCTACGCGAGGCAGTCTTCCTGCGCTGGCGCCAGCCCGAACATCTGGTGGAGGTACGATTGGGCGAACGCACGCTGCCGCTGGTACAAACCTTCAGCGAGGTGTCCTGGGGCGAACCGCTCGCCTATTTCGGCAGCAACCGCCACCTTGAAGTCGCCATCAACGGCGGCTCCGCACGCCAGCAGCTAAATATCCATCCCGAAACGGAACTCCTGATTCTTCAGAAGAAAATTCTGCACACGCTCCCCATCGCCTGACCCTCTTTCCAATTCTGGTGTCCGATGTGGAATAACTCTCCAAGTGATGGAGGGTCGGCGCAATGCAGGTGCTGATTGCCGAAGATAGCGTGGTCTCAGCTAAGGTGCTGGAGCGTGCGCTCCGCCAGCTGGGATGCACGGTGCGGGTTGCCCACGACGGTGCGCAGGCGTGGCAGATGTTCCAGGAGCAACCCGCGCCGCTGGTCGTTACCGACTGGGAAATGCCCCAAATGGATGGAATCGAACTCTGCCGCAGGATTCGGGAGTTTCCACAGGACACCTATACCTATATCGTGCTGTTGACGGAGCGCGACCAGAAAGAAGACAAGCTCACTGCGCTGGAGGCAGGCGCCGATGACTTCCTCAACAAACCCCTCGATCTCGCCGAACTCAAAGCGTGTCTGCGGAGTGCCGAACGCATCCTGCGCGCTGAAGCACGACTGAAAGAGCAAAACCAGCAACTCAGCGAAATGTATGCGGAGCTGCAAACCCAGCATGAGAGCCTGCTCGCCACGCAACGCCTGGTGGAACATGCCAACCGCCGATTCTCCGACTTGTTTGAGAATCTCCCAATTGCTTGCTTCACTTTCGATGCGGAAGGTGTCCTCCACGAGTGGAACCACGCCGCAGAGCAACTGTACGGCTACTCTAAAGCCGAGGTGCTGTTCCGCTCCATGTTCGAGAAAGTATTTCGGGGCGAGTCGGCAATCCGCATGGGCGAGCTGATGCGCATGGTACTTGCTGGCTCCACTTTGAACGGGATTGAGTCGGAAGATTATGACGCCGAAGGGCGGCGCCACAATGTGTTGCGGGGCGCGTTCCCCCTGCGCAACCCAGCAGGCGAGGTGGTGGGAGGACTGGTCTCCGTCGTGGATGTAACCCAGCGCGTGGAGTACGAGCAGCAGCTCAAGGCGATGAACGAAAAACTCCAGAGTCTCGCCACCACCGACGGGCTGACGGGATTGTATAACCATCGCGCTTTTCAGGACTTTCTGGAGCAGGAGTTCCAGCGTGCGAAACGGTATGGTTCCCCCCTCGCTTTGATTCTGATGGATGTGGACAAGTTCAAGCAATACAACGACACCTTCGGGCATCAGGCAGGGGATGAAGTCCTCAAGAAAGTCGCCGAGATACTCAAACAGAACGCCCGCCAGACCGATTTTGTCGCCCGCTACGGCGGTGAGGAGTTCGCTATTGTGCTGCCCAACACCGAATTGCAGGATGCCGTGCGCGTTGCGGAGCGGTTCCGCTACGCGATTGAACACGCCTCCTGGGAATTGCGCCCTGTTACGGGTAGCTTCGGCGTGGCAAGCCTTACTGAAAATATTCACAGTCGGCAAGAACTAATTGAACAGGCAGACCAGGCGCTCTATCAGGCTAAACATAGCGGGCGCAACCGCGTCTGCACCTATGAAGAGGGTCAGAATGCGTACCTACAAGCCGCATGAAGCAGGAAGGAACCAGCGCGTGCAAAACATGAGTCTCAACACGAGCGGAGGTTAAAAATGAGTAAACCCTTCGGGCGAATGCAAGCCAGAGTCGCGCCCACGGGCAAAACAGCAGTGCAAGCCAGCGCAGGGCTGAAACTGCTCGCCAGGATGCTCACGCTGAATGTGGAAGAACTGGAACGCCTCGTCCAGCAGGAACTGGAGGAGAATCCTGCGCTAGAACCTACCGAGGAGGGGACCCCTTTCGAACGCTATACGCTCTCCTTTTCCGTCGCACACCACGAACCCGAAGAGAGCAGTATCGAGACAGCCTACACCGACACGGAAGAAGACGGTGAGCCAGAAGTCGCCGCCCCCCCGATGAGCCTCAAAGAGCATGTGTGGGGACAGCTGATGCTGACTGCCGCCCCCCACCAGAAGCCGATTGCCGAATTTCTCGTGGACTCGCTGGATGATCGGGGTTATTTGACGACTTCGGTGGAAGAGGTCGCCCTGCGCTTTAACTGCTCGCCCGAAGAGGTGGAAGCGGTGCTACAGCAGCTCCAGCAGTGCGACCCGCCAGGCGTGGGCGCTCGCTCCCTTCAGGAGTGCCTTCAGCTCCAGATTAGAGCCTTGCGCAACCACCCGGACTCGGAACTCCTGGAGCTGGCCTGGCGCGTTGTTACGGAAGGCTGGGAGCATCTGATTCGTGCCTGCCATGACAAGTTGATGCGACGGCTCCGCATCGATAAACCCACCCTGGAGCGCGTTCTCAGCTTCATTCGCAATGAGCTGGCGCCCTATCCTGCCGCAGGCTTCGCCGAATTTGAAGAGAAACTCTTAGAGCCATCCCCACGCGAACCCGATATTGTGGTCTCCCTCTCCCAAAACGGGTTCCATGTGGAGATTCGCGGCTATAAGCCCCACTTCCTGAAGCTGAGTCCCACCTACTATAACCGCTTTCTGGAGTTGCGCCAGGGTGAAGTCCACGCCACCGACGAAGAAAACACCCACCTGCGCCATTTCCTCAAACGCGCTCAGGTTTTTATCCAAGCGCTCCAGCAACGCGAACAGACCCTCAAAAAAATCCTGCATGCCCTGATTCAGAAGCAAAGCTCCTTCTTCTTCACCAGTGATGTGCGCTTCCTTCAACCGATGACCCGCGCCGAACTGGCAAAAGAGACAGGGCTGCACCGCTCCACCATCGGGCGCGCCGTGCGCAATAAGTGGCTCCAGCTCCCGAACCGCTCCGTCGTGCCGATGGATATTTTCTTCGATAACGCCTATCGGGTCGCCGCTTTAATCCGACAACTCATCGAGGAACACGAGCGCAACGGCGTCATGCTCACCGACGCCGAAATCGCCGAGAAGCTGGAGGAGATGGGCATCCACATCGCACGGCGCACGGTTACCAAATACCGCGCAAAATATCGCATCTTCTCCTCACGCTGGCGCGAACGGGCGCGCAAAGCCGGCTGATGCGTCGGGTACACTTTATAAACAAGGAGGTGTACGACGCATGACAAAATCCTACACACTCAAAGCGGAACCGCGCACGCTGCTGGGCAAAAAGGCACGGCGCCTGCTCCGACAGGGTTGGGTGCCCGGCGTGGTGTTCAGTTCGAACGGCGAGTCGCATCCTGCCCAGTTCCGCGAGCGCGAACTAACCCATGTGCTCCATCTCGCAGGCACAAGCCACCTGATCGAAGTGGAACTTAATAGCACAAAGTTCACCACTCTCCTGCGTGAGGTAGACCGTGAACCGATTACGGCACGCATCCGCCATGTAAGCCTGTGGGCGATGCCGATGGACGAACCCATCGAAGCCACGGTGCCGATTGTCTTTGTGGGCGAATCGGACGCTGTAAAGTCGGGCGGCACGCTGGTTCACCCGCTGGAGTCGCTCACGGTGCGCTGTCTCCCCAAAGACCTGCCCGAAGCCATCACGGTGGACATCAGCAGCCTGGTCAACTTCCACGACTCCATCCATGTGCGAGACCTGAACCTGCCACCGGGTGTGCAGGTGATGGACGACCCTGACGCCACCGTGGTTACCGTAACCCCGCCGAAAGGAACCGAAGAGGAGGAAGTTAGCGAAGAAACTGCCGAGAGTACCCCAGAGGAAGCCTGATCCCTGCCTCTGGGGTGGCGCTTCGTGAGTAGCAGGAATCGAATCGTGTATCCCTAACCCAAATATGGCATAATCCGAGAGGGATGACAGGTATGTTTGCGTTGAACTTTTACACGGAGCTGTACGAGGACATGTTGCGCAGCCTGCGCAAGACCGCGACCATCCGACTGGGCGATAAATCGCGCAAGTACGCAACAGGACAGATTGTATGGATTACCGTCGGTCCGCGCTTCGGCAGACGACGCCGACTGTTCACGGCTATTCTGGATCGGGTGGAGGTCAAACCCATCTCGGACCTCAGCCCGCGCGATATTGAACGCGAAAACCCCGAATTTCGCTCTATTGAGGATGTTATTGCCCTGCTGGAGCGCATCTACGACCGCCCCATCAGCCCTGACGATCTGGTTACCGTTATCTACTTCTCTCCGATTGACGAGGACTGACAGCAGGAGCCTCCCCTGTCTTGGCGAACCATAGCACGGGGAGGCTCTATGCTAACAAAGGTGGACAGCGCCGCACTGCACGGGATTGAAGCGTTCACCGTGCATGTGGAGATCGATCTCCAGAACGGCACACCCAACTGGACTATCGTCGGGCTGCCTGACGCCGCCGTGCAGGAGTCGCGCGAGCGCGTGCGCACGGCGATTCGCAACAGTGGGCTTTACTTTCCGCTCAGCCGCCTGACCGTCAACCTCGCTCCCGCCGATGTGCGCAAAGAAGGACCCGCCTACGACCTGCCGATGGCAATCGGTATTCTGGCGGTCTCGGAGCAGATTCCCCCCGAATCGCTGGATGGAACGCTGGTGATTGGCGAACTCTCTCTGGACGGGAGCGTGCGCCCCGTGAACGGCGTGCTTTCGATCGCGATGCACGCCCGCGACTCCGGTAAACGGGTGATGGTGGTGCCCCGCGCGAACGCCGAAGAGGCTGCCGTTGTGGGCGGTATCGAGGTGATTGGCGTGGAGAGTCTGCTGGACGCCGTAGAATACTTTCTCAACCCCCAGAGCAAGCCCCCTGTGCGCGTGGATGTGAACGCCCTGTTGAACCAACCCGCCGCATATGAGGTCGATTTCGCCGAGATCAAAGGTCAGGAGCAGGCAAAACGCGCGCTGGAGATTGCCGCCGCCGGCGGGCATAATGTGTTGCTGATCGGACCGCCCGGCTCAGGCAAAACGATGCTCGCACGCCGACTGCCCACCATCCTGCCTCCGATGACCTTAGAAGAGGCGCTCCAAACAACCCGTATCTACAGCGCCGCAGGGACGCTTCCCCCGCGCACAGGACTGATGACCACGCGCCCCTTCCGCTCACCGCACCACACCACTTCCTACGCGGCGCTGGTGGGCGGCGGCAGCGTGCCCCGACCAGGGGAAATCTCACTCGCGCATAATGGCGTGCTGTTTCTGGACGAACTGCCCGAATTCAAGCGCGATGTGCTGGAAGCGATGCGTCAGCCCCTGGAAGACGGCGTGGTCTCCGTCTCGCGCGTGCAGGCAGCGGTGGAGTTCCCTGCACGCTGCATGCTCGTCGCCGCAATGAACCCATGTCCCTGCGGCTTTCACGGCGACCCCCAGCAAACCTGCAACTGCAGCCAGACCGCCATCCGCAAGTACCTCCAGCGCATCTCAGGCCCCTTGCTAGACCGCATCGACATCCATCTGGAGGTTCCCCGCCTGCGCCAGGAAGAGCTGCTGAATTTGGAGTTCGGTGAGTCGTCCGCGAAGATTCGGGAGCGTGTGGTCCGAGCGCACCTGCGCCAGCGGGAGCGGCTTCAACCCTACGGACTGGTGTGCAATGCCCAGATGACCAGCAAAATGGTGCGCGAGTTCTGCCCCCTCAGCGAGGAAGCGCGCGCCTACCTGCGCACCGCCGTGCAGCGGCTGGGTTTGAGCGCCCGCGCCTTCGACCGAATCGTGAAAATCGCCCGCACAATTGCCGACCTCGAGGGCGAAGCCAGAATCCTCCTGCCCCACATCGCCGAGGCGGTGCAATATCGGAGCATCGACCGTCGCTTCTGGGGCACGGGCTGACGGGTATAATTCCTCCTGCATTAGAGGCGGTGAGTTGTCCATGCTCGAACGCGCAACCCGTGTGCTACCCCACAGCACTGAAGCCGAGATGAGTACGCTGGGCGCCATGATGCTCAGCCAGGAAGCGCTCGAAAAGGTCTTTGAAATTCTCAAGCCCGACGACTTCTATCACCCTGCGCATCAGATTATCTGCGAAGTCATCTATTCGCTCAACGAGCGACGCATCGCCGTAGACCTGCTCACCGTGCGCGAGGAGCTGGCGCACCGCAACCAGTTGGACGAAGTGGGGGGCGTCCAGACACTGGCGAACCTTGTCGAGAGTGTGCCTACGCCCGCCAACGCAGAACACTACGCCCAGATCGTGCGTGAAAAAGCGATTCTGCGCCGCCTTATTGAAGCTGCCCACAGCATCATCCGCCTTGTTGACGAACCCGACCTCGAAGTGAAAGATATTGTAGACCGCGCAGAGCAAGCCATCTTCCAGGTCGCACACGAACGCGACCGAAAAAGCTTCAAACCCGTTGAAATGCTGATTCTGGAAATGCTTCAACACTTCGAGGAGGTGCAGAAAGCAGGGCGCTCTGTGCTGGGCATCCCCACGCACTATCCCGACATAGACCGCCTCACTTCGGGGCTGCAGCCTTCGGAGCTGATTGTGCTGGCAGCGCGCCCCAGCATGGGGAAAACTTCACTTGCGCTGAATATCGCGGAGAATATCGCGCTCCGCGAGGGCTTGCCCGTCGCCATTTTCAGCCTTGAGATGTCCACAGAGCAGCTCATCCAGCGCTTACTCTGCTCGCATGCGATGGTGAGCATGCAACGGATTCGGCATGCGCGACTCTCCGATGAGGAATGGGACCGACTCCACCTCGCTGCAGAACGCCTCTATAACGCCCCCATCTATATCGACGACACCACCAGCCTCTCGCCGATGGAGATGCGGGCGAAACTGCGCCGACTCGTTTCCGAAATCAAGAACCGCATGGGCGAATCCACCAACCTGGGGCTGGTGCTGATAGACTACCTGCAGCTGATGCGCTCCTCGAACCGCCGCGTGGAGAACCGCAACCAGGAGATTGGCGAGATTGCCCGCGCGCTCAAACAAATTGCCCGCGAGTTCAAAGTGCCCGTGATGGTGTTGTCGCAGCTCTCGCGCTCTGTGGAACGACGCGAAAACAAGCGCCCTATCCTCTCTGACCTGCGCGATAGCGGCTCCATCGAAGCCGAGGCAGATGTGGTGATGTTCATCCACCGCGAAGACTACTACAAGCAGGCAGGCGACGGCGACTCGCGCCCTGCGCCCCCACCCCCCCAGCAGATCGCCGAAGTCATCGTCGCCAAAAACCGCAACGGTCCCATCGGGCACGCCGAGCTGATGTTCCAGACCGAATATTCGCGCTTCATCACGATCGATCGGCAGTACGCCCACTCGTAGCCTGCTGGGGTATACTAGATCTCCAATCTTGCAAGGAGGTCAAAACGATGACACTCAAAGCGCAGCTGGATACCATTGTGTCGCAGTGGAATCTGCTGAATCACCCCTTTTATCAGGCATGGAGTGCAGGCACGCTCCCTGTAGAATCGCTTCGGGACTACGCCCGTGAGTACGGCGCCTTCATCCGCGAGCTGCCTGCGGGCTGGCAGGTTCAAAACGACGCCGAAACTGCCCACGAAGAGGAAGAGCATGTTGAACTGTGGGAGGCGTTCGCCCACGCGCTGGGAACCCATATCAGCGAGGCAGAACGCCCCGCCGTCAAGCAGCTGGTGCAGACGGCGCGCCAGCTCTTCGCCGACCCCGTTACGGCGCTGGGCGCCCTCTACGCCTTTGAAGTGCAGCAACCTGCCACCGCTCAGTCTAAGCTGGAAGGGCTGGCGACTCATTACCGCCTGCCGGACGGTGTTCGCCCCTATTTTGAGGTGCATTCGGTTAACCATCATGAGGCAGAAAAGTTGCTGGCACGGCTGAGCGCGCTCAGCGAAGCCGAGCGCGCGCGCGCCCTGCAAGCCTGCGAACAGATGTGTCGGGCGCTCTGGGACGCGCTCACCGACCTTACCCCCCACCCGTGTTCGTGAAAATTCCCACCGCTTTTCCATCTACGAAAGGGACGCGGAAGCGCGTCCCTTTCTGCGTTTCAGGCAAGAAAAGGCTCCCCAGGAAAACGAGCAAGCGGCGGAATCAGAGCGCGTTTTTGCCTGACGGCTAAAGCCGTTCCTATGACACGAAGCCGACCTCCGTCGGCTGTTTTGAGCCAGCGCAGGCTGGCTTTGTATATTCGGAACGGGTTCAGCCGTCGGAGGTGAATTTCCACAACCGCTTTCAGGAACAACCCCAGCTTGCCAAGTCTATGGGCTTCTCAATCCTGCAACGCGCTCATTTTTGTATGTTATTTTCTGATGCTTCTCAAACCGCTCTATTAACCGTAGCCGCTCCTGAAGGCTGGGGTGGAGTCGGTCGCTTTGCTCTTGCGCCTCACGATGGTTAAGTTGAGCCATCTTGATGAGTGCCGAACGAAGCGCTTCCGCCCCATACTCACCGACAGCATAGGTGTCTGCCTCTCGCTCATGGCGGGCGCGCAAGAGAACCAGCGGCAGGCTCATCCCGAACCCTAGCAGCCCCATCAGCAAAATCCCCACCCAGTTCGGAAACTGTTCCCACAGCGGCGCAAGTCCCACCGTCAACCCCACCGCCGCACCCAGCAGATATACCCACAGGCGCACCAGTCGCCGCCGCTGAGCCACATGCGCCACCTCATGCGCCAGCACCGCCAGGATCTCCTTCGGCTCCAGATGCGCCAGCAGATAGTCGGTAATCGCAATTCGCCCTCCTGAAAGCGCAAAGGCGTTTGCCATCCGCATGCGTCGCCCATCCAGAACCACCACATCCCGAATCGTAATCCTCAGTTCACGCGCCATGCGTCTGACCTCACTCATCAGGCTCTCTGGGAGACTTACAGGGCGCACTGGCAAAATCAGTCGGCGACGGAAGAACAGAACCCCCATCGCCACGCCCCCCGTACCCATCAACCCCGCCAGCAGAATACCAAAGCCGCCCTCCTCCTTATATCCCCCACGAAGTGTGTAAATTATGGAAAGAAACATTAACCCTCCCCCCACAAGAGGCGCCGCCATCTCGAAAACCAGTCCCAGCCGCATCACGACATAATCCCAGACGCCAATCTCAACCCCTCGGAATCGTCGTTCCAGGGGGTAAAGACGCCAGAAAATGGCTCCAAACTCGCAAAGCAGCAATCCCAGCCCCGCAACGAGCAGCCCTGCCAGTGCAGGCTCCGAGTAAAGCGAGCCAAGCGAAAGCGTACCGAATAGCGTCGCGACTTTGATTCCCACCGAAAACAGAAACAGCCGCTTAATCGCCCGCAAAGCACGCCCGAAGGAACACTCGCCAGCAGACAGGGAACCCACCCGTCGCAGCCCCAGCGCCGCCACCAGAACACTGCTACCGAGCCATAGCCAGCACAACAGCACAGGGAAATTATCGGCAAAAAGGGGGATACATTCAAGTGGTGGGCCCGGCAGGATTCGAACCTGCAACCAAGCGGTTATGAGCCGCCCGCTCTGCCGTTGAGCTACGGGCCCCCGTACCTCAATTATACCCCACCTCCCCTGTGGATAACTCTGTGGATACCCCCCACTTATCCACAATCCGCCCCTGAGTTATCCACAGTTATCCACAGGCTATCCACAGGTTATCCACAATTTGTTTCACGAGGCTAAATAACTCATGAGTCAGCTCGGAAAACCGCAATTTTGAACTCAAAATCGCCCCCAGCCAGAACCAAATTATACCTACCCGCTGTTCGAAAAACCCGAGTTATCCACATGTCCACAGCCCCTTAATTTAACAGGGACTCAATATATGTATAGGGACTCCGGTTAATTGCCTGTGGATAACTCGAAGCGCGGAGACAAATCCCTCGTGAAAAAGCAGACGCTTGTGTGGAATAACTCCAGAGACAAAAGGCAATGAAGAGCAGACTGAGCGATTGGCTCTGGGCGTCAGGGGCTGGAATAGTTGTGTCGGGGGTGCTGATGGGGACTACCTACCTGAGTCTCCAGGTGCTTCACCGCCAGCATGTGGAAAATCTGGATAAAGAATTTCGCCAGAACTTGCTCAATCTGGCGCTTTCCGCCTCCTTGCTGGTGGATGCCGAAGCCCAGCTGAAGCTGAAGCCCGGTGAGGAAAACACGCCCCTCTACAAGAGGCTGATTGACCCTCTGGCGCGCTTTCAAAAAATACACCCCGAAATCCGCTATGTCTACACCTACATAGAGAAGAACGGGAAAGCTGTCTTCATCCTCGACCCTACGCCCCCCGGCGACCACGACAACGACGGCGTAGAGGACAAGTCCTACATCGGGGATATTTACGAGTCGTCAAACGAAGAAGATGTTCGACGAATGCTGGAGCCTCTCCGTACGGGGGAGTCCATTACTACTCCAATCGTTACGGACTACTGGGGTTCATTTGTGAGCGCTTATGTACCTTTGCGCAGTCAACATGGTGAGGTGATTGGCGCGCTGGGCGTGGATATCCTGGCGGACCGATATCTGGTGTACCTTAAGAAGGGAGACCAATCGCTCTGGAAGAGCTTCGAGCAGGGAGTAGGGGCTTCCATGTGTATAGGCGTGCTGGTGGGTCTCATGACTTACCTGCGCCGGAAGAATCAGTGCAGGCACCAGGTCCGGCAAAAACTTCTTGAGATGCAGGGGCGCGCCGCTGAGGGGATGCTTGCTGGGCAGGACATTCGCGAAGTGCTTGAGGAGGCGTGCAGCAGCTTCGAGCAACTCTTTCCGGGCAGTCTCTGTTCCATTCTGGAGCATCGAGAAGGGCGCCTCTATCACCTTGCGGCTCCCAGCCTGCCCGAAGCGTATTGCCATCTTGTGAACGGGGTAGCAGTGGGGCCCCAGGTTGGCTCATGTGGCACAGCGGTTCATCGCAAACAGCGAGTGGTAACGGTAGACATTCTCAGCGACCCGCTCTGGAGCGAGTATCGAGAGATCGCTTGCCAGTTCGGTCTTCGGGCATGCTGGTCAGAACCAATTATCGGCAGGGAAGGCGAAGTGCTGGGCACTTTCGCTGTCTACTCGCGGGTGCCCCACTCCCCCAGCCACCTGGAGCAGGAGACGATTGGTGAATGGACGCGAACTATGGCGATGATTCTCAGTTACTGGAAAGCTCAGCACGAGCTGGAAGAGAATCTCGCCTATACGCGATCGTTGCTGAACGCCCTGCCCGATATCATGTTTGTGATGGACGGGGAAGGGCGATTCCTCAGTTACCACGCACCCAGCGCGGAGATGCTCACCGTGCCACCCGAGCAGTTTCTTGGACGCCGTGTGGACGAAGTGTTGCCCTCTACCATCGCCACGCTGAGTTTGAACGCTATTCACCTCACGCTGGAACTGAAAGCACCTCAAACGATAGAGTATTCACTGGAGATGCCTCAGGGCACACAATATTTTGAAGCGCGTCATGTGCCCTACGGCGACGACAAGGTGGTGGTGCTGGTAAGAGATATCACCGAGCAAAAACATGCGGAGCGCCTGCTTAATGAAACGAATTGCCGCCTCGAGGAGGCGCTGCTCCACGCCCAGGAGCTGGCAGTGCAGGCGGAAGCTGCCAGCAAGGCCAAGTCGGAGTTCCTCGCCAATATGAGCCACGAGATTCGCACGCCGATGAATGGCATTCTGGGTATGGTGGAGCTACTCTGGGATACGCCGCTCACGCCCGAACAGCGTGATTACCTCAAGACGCTTCGTGAGAGCGCAGACTACCTGATGGCGCTCCTGAACGATATTCTCGACTTCTCCAAAATTGAGGCGGGCAAAATGGTGCTGGAGCAAATTCCCGTCTCTCTGGAAGAGCTGGTGATGGGAACGCTGGCGTTGTTTTACGGGCGCGCCAGCGAGAAAGGACTCGCGCCCCGGGTGGAGCGGCATGAAGGGGCGCCCAGAGCCGTGATGGGCGATCCCGTGCGCTTGCGCCAGATTCTGGCGAACTTTATCAGCAACGCTATCAAGTTCACGCATCAAGGAGAGGTGGTGGTGTCTGTAGAACCCAGTCGCGCCTTCAAGGAGGGCGTCAGGCTCGCCGTGCGGGATACGGGCGTCGGCATCCCTGAAGAGAAGCAGGCGCGCCTGTTTGAGGCGTTCACGCAGGCGGACAGCTCCACCACGCGCAAGTACGGCGGCACAGGGCTGGGCTTAGCCATCTGCAAGCGACTGACAGAGCTGATGGGCGGTCAAATCGGCGTCCAGAGTAGAGTGGGCGAGGGCAGCACCTTCTTCGTGGATCTGCCGCTTCCTGTAATACAGAGTGAAGCCATCTGCCAGGCAGGCGACTCCTGTCAGGGGAACAAACGGGAGGACCCCCATGTTCTGTCGGGGAAGCGGATCCTGCTGGTGGAAGATAACGAGGTCAACCGCAAGGTGGCGATACGCTTGCTGGAAAAGCTGGGCGTGGAGGTGGAGGTGGCTGTGAATGGATGCGAAGCGGTGGAAAAAGCCGCCGCTCAAACCTATGACCTGATTCTGATGGATTGCCAGATGCCTGAGATGGACGGGTATGAAGCCACTCGCCACATCCGTCGGCAAGAGGCGCAGAGGGGAAGCGAGCGCGTCCCGATTGTCGCGCTGACCGCGCACGCCCTCAGCGGCGACCGCGAAAAGTGCCTCGCTGTCGGCATGGATGACTATCTCAGCAAGCCACTCAAACCCGCCGAACTCAAAGCGACCCTTATTAAGTGGCTCGAAGCAAAGCAAAGGCAAATCGATGTGGAAAAATCCCCTAAAGAGGTGAGGATGATGCAACGGATCAACTGGGAACATCTGGAAGAAATCACGGGCGGTGATGTGGAGTTCCAGGTGGAGCTGTTTCAGGAGTTTATGGGTCAGATGCCCGCGCTGCTGAGCCAGCTGGAGACGACGCTTGAATCAGGTGATGCAGCGACCTTCGGGCGCGTGGCGCACACGATCAAAGGGAGCGCGCGCTCTATCGGCGCAGACCCGCTGGCAGAAGACGCCTATGCTCTGGAGCAGATGGGCAAATCGGGCGACCTGAGCAACGCCCATGAGGCGTTGCGGAAGCTTCATGAGAGCTGGCGCGCCCTGCAGGCGTATCTCCAGGAATTCGTGCGTCAGCAAGCGGCGTAGGAGGCGCCATCATGAAAAATCGCATCGGCAGGGCTGGAGCTTCCTGTTCCTACACACAGAGGTTCTTAGACCTCTGCAAAGCCACACGCCCTGTGCTGGCGATGTTTGTGGCGCTCTTGCTGGTGATGCGCTATCTGCTGGACATGCCGCTGAACCTTGCCCATGTGCTGTTTGCTGGGGGCGTGGCAATCGCTGCTGGAACTTACATGGCTCTGCTGGTGCGCTATGCGAATCGGGCATCGCAGAGCAAGTTGGAACACCTCGCACGGCTCTACGAATCGGTGGTGGAAGACCAGACCGAGCTCATCTGTCGCTGGAAGCCCGACGGCACGCTGACCTTTGTCAACGGCGCCTACGCCCGCTATCTCGGCAAGAGCCCTGAGGAACTGGTAGGGGTCAATTTTCTAATTTATCTGCCTGAAGAGGGACGCGGGGTGATTCATCAGGTCGTGAGTCAGCTTACGCCAGAGAAGCCTTTTCACACCTACACGCACCGGGTGTTTGCGCCTGATGGCTCGGTGCGCTGGATGGAGTGGACCGACCGCGCGCTCTTTGACTCGGAGGGCAACCTCGTGGAGTTGCAATCGGTGGGGCGCGACATCACCGAGCAGAAGCAGGCGCAGGACCAGATTGCCATGCTCATCCGCGCCCTTGAGACCTCCCCCAGTGTTGTGGTGATAACCGACACGAAGTTTCTCATTCGCTATGTGAACCCTGCCTTCACGCGAATCACGGGTTATACACCCGAAGAAGCAATCGGGAAGCGCCCCAGTATCATGAAAAGCGGTTTCCAGGGCAAGGAGTTTTATCGAGAGCTTTACGCCACGATTGCGCGCGGGGAAGTGTTTCGGGGGCGGCTGATTAACCGCAAAAGGGGAGTTCCTGAGCATACCGAGGCGATGCCGGTGCCCTTCCATCCCGACACGCACTACTGGGCGGAGGTGGTTATCTCCCCGATTCATGACAGAGATGGCTATCTTCTGGGATACCTCTCTATTCAAAACGATATTACAGCGCAGGTTCTCAAAGAGCAACAAGAGAAGCGTCGCGCCCAGTACGACGCGTTGCTTGCCGAAGCTGCGCTTGCGCTCCAGTCGCCTGCACCCCTGCCTGAGAGAATCGACTCTATGCTGAAGCGGCTTTCTCGACAGAGCGCGCTGCATCTGGCGCCAGAGTACCTGATGTGGCATCTGGAGGGAGGCGAACTGAACCTCTGCTGCATCAGGGGTGAGCATTCGGAGGCGTTTTTATCTCGCTGGCGTGTGCTACCAGCGGAAGAGTGGCTGAGCGATTCCGCGCTCCCTGCTCCCATGATGATTCACGCAGACTCACCGCGCTATGTGTGGGCAATCCCGCTGGGGTGGCTGAGTTCTAACACGGGACTCCTGTTTCTGTTTGCGGAAGGCGTTCAGCCGCCGGTTCAGGGCGAACTGGAGCGTGAGTTTATGCGTCGGCTGGGCGAGCTAATTGGGGGCGCGATGATGGTAGAGCGCTCCATGCAGATGATGCGCCACGCCAAAGAGCAGGCGGAACGGCTGGCGCAGATGCGCTCCGAGTTCCTTGCGAACATGAGCCACGAGATTCGCACCCCGATGAACGGCGTGCTGGGCATGCTCCGCCTGCTCGCCGATACGCCCATCAACCCCGAACAGCACGAGCTGATAGAGACCGCCCAGCAAAGCGCGGAGCATCTGATGGCGCTGCTGAACGACATCCTCAGCCTTGCGAAGTACGAATCAGGACAGGTTCGGCTCGACAAAACCCCCACCGACCTGACCGCTCTGATGAAGGAAACGGTTCAGATGGCGTTGCCCCAGGCACGGCTCAAGGGGATTGTTTTGCGAATGGAGACCCAGACAGAGCAGCCACTCTATGTAAAAGCGGACCCATTACGCCTGCGTCAGATTCTGCTCAATCTGATTGGCAACGCCGTCAAGTTTACCCATCAGGGCGAGGTGGTGGCGCGGGTGAAACTGCTCGACTCGGATGCCGAGTGGCTCCACCTGCGCTTTGAAGTGCAGGACACGGGGATCGGGATCCCTTCAGACAAGCTGCAGACCCTCTTCGAGCCGTTCCGTCAGGTGGATGGGAGCGCGGCGCGCCGCTACGGCGGCACAGGGCTGGGGCTGGCAATCTGCAAGAAGTTGGCGGAGCTGATGGGCGGGCAGATCGGTGTTGAATCGCAGGAAGGCGTCGGGAGCCTATTCTGGTTTGAGCTGCGTCTGCCTCGAAGCGCCACGCCGCCCAGCGTGCTGCTGGAACAAGCCTCGAAGCCGCCTGCCGAGCCGACAGAGATTGCGGGTTTGCGCGTGCTGGTTGCGGAGGACAACCTGGTGAACCAGAAAGTGGTGCGGCGCGTGCTGGAGAAATGGGGTGTCCACTACGAAATTGCCGAGAACGGGCGTGAAGTGCTGGAGTGGCTCTCACGCGAGCCGTTCCACCTGATTCTGATGGACTGCCAGATGCCCGAAATGGACGGCTTTGAAGCCACGCGCCGTATTCGCGACTATGAGCAACGCACAGGGGGACGCCTGCATATCCCCATTATTGCGCTCACGGCGAACGCCATGTCGGAGGACCGCGAAAAGTGCCTCGCCGTCGGCATGGACGACTATCTCAGCAAGCCACTGAAACCCGAACTGCTTTATGAGAAGTTGCTTCAGTGGGGCAAACCGCGCCTTGAGGCGAGTCGGCAAGCGGCTGCCTGAGCCTACTCCAGCATGCGGATGACCTGAATCGCGCCCTCGCCCTGAGTGCGCAGTTTCGCCAGCTGCTCCTGAAAGTAGCCTTCCAGCATCGGTGCAGTGAGGGCAATAAGCTCTCCTGCCTCGCGGTCTTCTTCGAGGTGGGAGACGCCCCATTCGTTGATGGCACGGCGTGCCGATTCCAGAGCAGGTCCTTCGCCCTGCACCCGCACGAGGTAGCGGAAGGTGAGCGACTCTATCGGCGCGGTCTCGCCCGGTTGGAGCGAGGGGTCGGGGATGGGAAGCGGCTTCGGATGACGGGCGACCTCAATCAAGTCGCCGACAACTGCGCTGGCTGTGGGGAGTGCGCCTGCTGCCATCCCATGTAAAAGCATGTCCTGAAAGCCGTTCCCCTGCAGCCACACGCCACTGAACGCGCCACGAATCACACACAGGGGGTTTTCTGTGGGGATGAGGGTAGGATGCACGCGCACATTCAGGCGTCCGTCGGGCAGGCGCTCTGCTGTGCCGAGCAGTTTAATCCCGTACCCCAGCCGCTTCGCCCACACCATGTCGCGCCCGCTGAGATGCGCAATCCCTTCCCGATAGACTGCCTCTACGGGTACATATTGCAAGAACGCCAGTCGCGCCAGAATCGCCATTTTGTATTGCGCGTCGTAGCCTTCCACATCGCTGGTGGGGTCTGCTTCGGCGTAGCCCAGCTCCTGCGCTTTTTGCAGGGCGGTTCGGTAAGAGTCTTCGGCAGGCGTGCCCTGTTCCAGTCCCTCTTCCATCGCGCGCAGGATGAAGTTGGTAGTGCTGTTCACAATCCCCACCACGCGCGTGATGCGGTTGCCAGCGAGCGCGCCCTGCAGGCTGGTCAGAATCGGCAGACTCCCCGCAACGCTGGCTTCGTAGAGCAATCGGACCCCTTGCGCCGATGCCAGCGCAATCAGCCGGTCGCCCGAGAGCGCCATTACCATCTTGTTGGCGGTAATCACATGCTTGCTTGCATGAAGCGCCTGCTCTATCAGTGAGCGCGCCGGTTCCAGTCCCCCCAGTAGCTCGATCACCACATCTACTTGAGGGTCCAGCACAGCGTGTTGGGCGTCAGTGGTCATCAGCTCGGAGGGAATGGGCGCTTTGCGGGGCTTATCCAGCGAGCGCACCAGCACATGGCGCACCTCAAAGCGACACCCCGTTTGGGCATAAAGCAGATCTGCGTTTTCCTGAAGGAGGCTCCAGACACCGCTGCCGACTGTGCCTGCGCCCAAAAGGCTGATACGGAGAGTCTTCTTTCCCATCGGTTTGCAGGTAAGGATTATACCTGATAGCGCCTATTCGGGCAGTTCGATCAGCATCAGCACATCCCCCTGTTGCACAAGGGTGGCGTTCTGAGCCAGAATGCGCCGCACGGTTCCCGAAACGGGCGAGGGGACTTCGTTGAAGACCTTCATCGCCTCAATCAGCCCAATGGTCTGCCCCTCATGCACGACATCACCCTCTTCCACATAGGGAGGTTCGTTCGGCGAGGGACCGCGATAGAACATGCCTGTCATGGGCGCTTCTACAGGATAGAAGGGCGTGGTATCTGCCTCTATTTCGGGAGCGGTGGGTTTGGGGGCAGCGACAGCGACTGCGGGCAGTTCCGCGCCTGGCTCCGCGCGCTCCAGATGCAGGCTGAAGTCGTCCTGCTCGAGGCTCAGCTCCTGCAGCTGATAGCGTTCCATCAGGCGCACTGCCTGCTCCACCAGTTCCACGGGAATCTTCATCGTGCCGATTATACCTCAAAAAAACCGTGTTCTCGCGGTAAAACGCGCCCGATTTTTGCCGATAATCAAGGGTATGGCACAGCCTGCGCCCTTGCCCGAACCCGAAGAGGAGCGTCCGCCTTTGTGGGTGATTCAGGAGGCGTTTGAGGGCGACGACGCGCCTCTAGAGCATCCGCAGGATGTGTATATCGCGCATCTGATTCAGAGCCTGCCCCGCGAGCTGGTGGAATCGTTCACGCCAGAGCAGTACGAGTCGCTGAAG
Source organism: Armatimonadota bacterium (assembly GCA_037442385.1). Lineage (GTDB taxonomy): Bacteria > Armatimonadota > Fimbriimonadia > Fimbriimonadales > GBS-DC > LDYB01. Next base: position 280 of record JBBIQJ010000014.1, on the reverse strand, counting down.
CGGGCGTTGCGCCAGTATCATCGTCGCCACCTGATTGACATTCGCGGGGTCATCCCGATTCTGTTTGTGCGATATTACTTCGTGTTTCTGTTTGGTCGGGATCGACGCACGCGGCAGGAGTCGGTCTCGTTGGAGCGGCGTGCGGAGCGCAAGCTCTCGCCGGTAGTGGGCTGGCTGGTGATGGGGCTGATTCTGGTGATGCTGGTGCTGGGTGCGCTGGGCGCCCAGCGGTTGTTGAGTGGGCACTGACTACTTTCCGTTGGGCACCTGACAGCCATAG
>JBBIQJ010000013.1:0-26730 GCA_037442385.1 Armatimonadota bacterium | reverse complement strand
GTCGCCGCGCTTCAGGATGCGCAACTCGACGCCGAAGCCGAAGAAGAACTGCGCCGAATCGAGGAGCGTATGGGATTGCGCCCCGCCACAACGGAACAATCCGTGCAACCCACTGTGCAGGCGAGCGTCGCCGACGCCGATGTGCTCAAGGAACTGGAAGAGCTGGAACGCAAGATTCAGACCTCTTCGGGCGACAGCAGCGAGCGTGAGAGCGGCTAACCTCTGCTTGTTGGTGTGCCTCCTGAGCGCAGGCTACAGCCAGCCGCCCACCGCGTTTTTCGGCGTGCGCCTGCTCACCCAGCTGCGCGCCGATTCGGACACCACACGCTGGCTCTGGTACAACGACCTCGCCCAGCACGCCACCGTTTCGCTTCAGGTTTACCACGATTCGGGGTATGGCGCCTATATCGCCCAGCGCCTGCAGAACATCCGGGGCGACCGCACACGCACCGCGCTCGACGAGTTCTATGTGGAGCGCGTCGGGGGCTGGCGTGTGGGCAAATTTTATACTCCGTTCGGCGCAGGCACACTGCTCAACGAGAGCGTGGTGGCGGTGCAGTCGCCCACACGCTTCGCGATTGGCGACCTGCCGATGCGAGTCGCCTATGTCTTCAACGGCAAAGACCGCCAGCAAGGCGTGCTGGTTCGAGTGGGCACACAGAACGGGGGCGTTTCGGTAGGCGCAGGGCGCCATTTCGGCACGGACCCGCACGCCTTTGCGCTCTGGCAACTGCCCGAAGAGCCGCGCGCGCCGCAAGGCTATCAAACGCTCTACGGTGCAGACTGGCGCCCGCCCCTGCCGAAGCGTACCCTGCTGCTGGAATGGGTCTACACCGATAGCGGCTCCCTGCCCGACGCCCACTGGTTCAGCCTCCACTGGGAACCAGCCGATTCGCCCCTGCACCCTGACCTGCGGCTGGCGTACCAAAGCCATGCCGGCACCCTCAGCTGGCGTGTGGCGTTGCAACAGACTGTGGCGGAACGCTTGCGTGCGGCGCTTGTGTTTCGAGGGAATCAGGGTACACTTCAATTCGTGGCGATTGAACTGCGAGGTGAACTCTGATGAGCGTCGGCAAGCGCGTGACCCGACTGATGAAAGCCTATCTCAACCATCACTGGGAGCGCATCGAGGCAATCATCCGCGAGCATGAGCAGGAGGCGCAGGCGCGAGCGGAGGCTCTGGAAGAGCTGGAGCGCCCCATCACGCCCGAATCGGCTCCCGCGCCTTCGAGCGCGAGGTCCGCGGCGTCCGCCGAATCGGAAATCCGTCGTGCCTATCGCACCCTGGGGCTGGAAGAGGGGGCCGATCTGAGCCGCGTGCGTCGCGCCTATCAGGAGCTGAGCCGTCGCGCCCATCCCGACCGGTTCCCCGAAGGCTCGCCAGAACGCGCTCGCGCCGAGCAAATCCTTACCCAGATTGAGTGGGCGTATCGAACACTCCTTGTCCACCTGGACCAGAGCGCCGCGCGATTCCGCAACTTAGACCTCGACTAACCTGCATGACGCTCAGCATCTGCATCGTGAACTGGAACACGCGCGAGCTGCTTCGGGCTTGCCTCCGCTCTATCGAACGCTATCCCCCTGCAGAACCCTATGAAGTCATCGTCGTCGACAACGCCTCCACCGACGGCAGCGCGGAGATGGTGCGCGCCGAGTTTCCAAATGTGTTCCTGATTGCGAACGCTGAGAATCGGGACTATGCGGCGGGCAACAATCAGGCACTAAGGCAGGCGCGCGGCGAGTTCATTTTGCTACTCAACCCCGACACCGAAATGCACCCCGATACCCTCCAGCGCGCAATTGACTTTCTGCGGGCGCACCCCGAAGTGGGCGCGATAGGCGCTAAGCAACTCTACCCCAACGGGCGCCTGCAACCTTCGCTGAGGGCTTTTCCCACGCCACGCAACCTGCTCTTCGAGGTACTGGGGCTGGCAAAGCTCTTCCCCCGAAGTCGCCTGTTTGCCACCTACCGCTACGGATGGTTCCCCTATGACCGCCCGCTGGAAGTGGATCAGCCGATGGGCACTTTCCTCATGGTACGCCGCGCGGTGGTGGAACAGGTGGGTTTGATGGACGAGGCGTTCCCGCTCTTTTTCAACGATGTGGACTGGTGCTATCGTATCAAGCAGGCGGGCTGGAAGATTATGTTCGTGCCCGATGTGGTGATTACCCATCATGGAGGCGCCAGCACACGGCAGGTGCGCCTCAGCGCGATTCGAGAATCACACAGGGCGTTGGAGGCGTTCTATCGCAAGCACTATCGGTCGCGGCTGCCAGTGTGGGCGTATGGGGCGATTATCGGGCTGATTCGGCTGAGTGCGTGGGTGCGGGTCGCGTGGGCGCGCTGGAGAATCGCCCCAGCACGCCCTGCAACCTCATAGTTCACTGGGTTTGACCCAGCGCCGCTCGTTGGCGGAAATTTCCACCGCCTCCAGCACTGCCTGACACTTCAGCCCATCGTAGAAGTTGGGCGAAGGTAGCTCGTTCTTACTGATGGCTTCCAGCGCATCGCGTACCAGATGTGTGAAGGTATGCTCGTAGCCGATAATGTGCCCCGGCGGCCACCACGCGCTGATGTAAGGGTGCACGCCTTCGGTTACCTGAATCGTGCGGAAGCCGCGCATCCCAGGCGGGTCGGTCTCCAGATAGAGTTCCAGCTCGTTCATGCGCTCCAGATTGAACACAATGCTCCCTTTGGAGCCGTTAATCTCGAAGCGGTTGTAGTTTTTGCGTCCGAGCGCGAAGCGGGTGGCTTCGAAGGTGCCGATTGCGCCGTTCTCGAAGCGGGCGAGGAACATCGCCGCGTCGTCCACCGTAACCTCGCCCATCTCGGTTCCCGCCTGCCCACCGAGTCGGTCATCGACCTCTTTCAGCATGGGGCGCTGCTTGATGAAGGTGTGCATCATGCCGCACACTTCTGCAATCTCGCCGACGAGGTAGCGCGCTAGGTCAATGATGTGGGCGTTGAGGTCGCCGTGGACGCCGCTGCCTGCGATTTCCTTGCGCAGGCGCCACACCAGCGGGAAGTTCGGGTCCACAATCCAGTCCTGCAAGTAGGTGCCGCGGAAGTGATAGATGGTGCCAATCACGCCCTCACTGATGAGCTGCTTGGCGAACGCAACAGCGGGCGCCTTGCGATAGTTGAAAAAGATGCCATGCTTGACGCCGCTTTGTTCGACCGCCTGCACCATCGCGCGCGCCTCGGCGAGGTTATTCGCGAGGGGTTTTTCGCACAGCACAATCTTGCCGTGTTTCGCCGCCTCGATGGAGATGGGCGCGTGCAGGTTGCCTGGCGTGGACACATCCACAAGGTCAATGTCGTCTCGCGCCACCACCTGTTGCCAGTCGGTGGCGTACTCCTCGAAGCCGTATTTTTCGGCGGCGGCGCGGACGCGCTCTTCGTTGCGTCCGCAGATGACTTTCAGCACGGGTTCATATTCCAGCTCGGGGAAGAAATGGCGTACCTGCCGATAGGCGTTGCTGTGCGCCTTGCCCATGAACTGATAGCCAATCAGCGCCACGTTCAGCGTGCGTTTTGCCATAGGTATCTCCCTCCTTGTGTTAGCGTGGAACAGGGCGCGGTCCGGGTCCGGGACGCGGTCCGCCCGGTGGGGGAGGCGTCTCTTCCGGGTTGAAGGGCTTCACGATGGTGTTCGTGATTTTCGCCTGCGATTGCAACCGGCGGATGTAGTCGCTGATGCCGATGCGCACCGCCTGTTCCTTCAGCTCTTTCTGCTCCTCTTCAGAAGCCTGGGAACCTGTGCGCTCCAGTTTGATAATCACATAGCCTGCCATCGTGCGGAACGGCTCGGTATACTCTCCTGGCTTGAGACTCTCGATTTTGCTACGCATATCGGGCACAAGGAACAGCTTATTCTGCCAAGGCATTTTGCCGCCGCGGTCTTTGGTGAACGGGTCCTCAGAGTATTGTTTGACCGCCTCGGCGAACTCCAGCCCGTTTTTGATGGCTTCGTAGGCTTCACGCGCCTTCTGTTCCGCCTGAGCAGCGTTTTTCTCCTGCTCTTCGGGGTTTGCGCCCTGAATCCGAACGACTATCTGGCTATATTCGACGAAGTTATCCAGGTTGACCTCGCGCTCCACCAGTTTTTCCGCCAGCATTTGAATGCGCACGCGCATATAGAGTCGGCTGGGTGGGAACTGATTGCGCTTGAGAAAGTCCTCCAGCGTCATGCCAGGCGGCATTTGCGCCTCTGCATTCTGTACCTGTTGCAGCACGCGTGCCTCAATCTCTTCAGGGCTGACCTGAATTCCGTGCTTCCGCGCTTCCTGCTCTATCAGGCGCACCAGAATCAGCTCCTCTACGGTGGTCGCCGCGAACCAGTCGTAGGCGACCCGCACCACCTCGCCTGCCAGAATCGGCTCGTCGTTCACAGTGGCAACCACCGTGTTTGGGTCAGGCAAATTGGGCAGTTCAAAATTCAGCTCTATCGGCTCTTTTGAAGCAGGTTGTGTTTGCGGCGGTTGTGGCGCTTCCTGAGCGATACCCATCAGCGGTATCGTCAGAATCAAACTCCATGCTACTTCTCTAACCCATTTCATGGTCTATCCTCCTGTGGAGGGGTTTTCGACGGCATAAGCGTTTCTCCTGCCAGAATCGGCAGGGCGAGATAAAGAATCAGCAACGCCGCGGTCTCCATGCGCAACCAGAGCAGGCTGAAAGCGCTCGCCGCCAGCCCCGCCTGTAGCAAAGGCATCGGGAGAGCGCGCCAGCGGTGGGTCCACCACAGACTCCAGCCCGTTAGCAGACATGGGCCCAGTAGCACGACGCCCACAGGGCTGGGAGTCGCGCTCATCCCCGTAACACCCGCCCGCATTCCCAGAATCACTCCGCCCAGTATCATTGCGCCCAGAACCCCCTTTGCCCACCATAAGTGCCTCTCATGCGGAATCGCAACGATTCGTGCAGGGCGGTTCTGGAGTATAACCCGTATCTGCTTTCGGGAGCGCATCTCGTGGCAAAGTGTGCTGAAGCCGAGCCAGCCACTGAACAGCGCAGTTGCCCCTGTCATCACCCAATCGCCCCCACGCCAGCCCATCCACAGGCAAAGTGCGCCCAACCCGTACACCAGCATGAGGGGATTCCCCTCTATGCGAAGCCACGCGAGCGTCAGCAGCGCCGCCCAACCCAGCACTAAGCCCCCATGCGCCTCGCTCAAGCCCAGCGGAGGCTGGGAGGTCAGCACGCCATAACCCAGAAGTCCCTCGCGGTTCCAGACGCCCCCCGCCTGCATGTCCAGCAGGAGCGCCAGAATACCCAGCCCTGCAATCGCGCCAAGCGCCACTTCACGGGTATCCAGCGCTCGACCAAGACTCACCAGCAGGACAACACCCCCAAGCGCCGCCAATATCCCGGTCATGGGGGTCGGCTGGGGCAAGGCAGCAGGGAGCAGGCTCGCCACACCCAGCGCCGCCATCACAAGCGCCATCAGAGGCGTGCGTGTTGGAGCGCTCTGGGAACTGGGCTGGATGATGCGCAAGGCGAGGCGTCTCACCCCCTTACGCGGGCGTGTTGCCTGCCATGCCCATCCCAGCAGTCCCACGCTCCAGATACCAAACAGTAGTGGCTTGCCCCAATTGGTCATGCGCTGTTTCGCGCGCCAGCGTGCAGGGGCGTCTAAGAGCCGTTGACGTTCCAGGGGCTGCGGCAAAACCTGCCATTCAGCGGCAGAGTGTGCCCCCACCCGCATCGGCTCGCGAAGGGCAGGGTCATAAAGCACGCCCGTGCCCACTCCAAGTCCGAACACGGCGTGCAAACGGGGCGCTGGTTCTCGCTCTGATGCAACTCCCACCACCCAGAGTCTGGCTCCGCGTGCTTGGGCTTCACGAGCAAGGGTTTCCAGCAGCGTATCGATATGCCGCCACGCACGCTGTTTCAGGAGTTTAGCCTGTTTCAGGGTACACCATCGGGCATAAGCCTCGGCGCGCGCTACCTCGCCCAGCTCGATCACGCCCACCCCTTCGCGAAACGGGAACGGCTTGGGTATCTCCGCGCGCACGCCATAAGCAAGCCGCGGGGCGCGAACCAGCGGAAGCGGCGTCCCCCCAGAAACCGCGCCTGTGTACGCCACATCGCGCAGACTCCAGTCGGGTTCCTGCCAGTAGAGCGTTTCAGGCGCTCCCACCATCCAGCCCGCCGCGCCTTTAGAGAGATTCCGCTGCACCCACGCGCTTTCTTCAAACATGGCAGAACCCGCCAGCACATGCACCACCAGCGCGTCCGGCCACGCGCACGCCATCAGCAGGAGCCAACTCCCCAGTGCCAACCCTATCCCGCGACTCATTCGCGTTCGCAGTATACCTCTGAAAGGGGTAGGGTCGTATCTTGCACTTGTTTTTCTGTGGGTATAATCTGTGCCATATGGAGCGGGATCCGATTCGTGCAGCCCCAACGGATAGAGTGCGTGAACAGATGCCTCTCTTGTGGTGGATGCAAGGGGACGAAGATGATTCAGACTGGGACTACGCCTCCGCAGACACCAAGACGCATACGCACTGCTATCATGTCTACCCCGCGATGATGATTCCGCAGGTCACGCGTCGGCTCATTCGCACTTACGGCAAGGGCGCAACACTGCTCCTCGACCCTTTCTGTGGCTCTGGAACTTCGTTAGTGGAAGCGCGTTTAGCGGGACTGAACGCGGTCGGACTTGATATCAATCCCTTCGCTGTGCTGTTGGCGCGCACGAAGACGACAGATTATGACCCAATCGTTGTGCATCAGCAAGCGCGTGAGCTTCGCAACTATGTAGACGACTTACTTAAACGCGGTATTGAACTCGAACCGCCCCAGTTTTTCAACATTGACTATTGGTTCAAGCCCGAAGCGAAGCGGACTTAGCCTTGCTCCGACACGCCATCGAGCAGGTCATACCCGCTGAAACACGCGATTTCTTTCTGGTAGCATTCGCCGCCAAAGTCCGCGAAATCTCAAACACCCGCCTTGATGAATACAAACTCTACCGAATCCCCGAATCTAAACTGCACGCGCATACTCCCCGCGTGTTCGACATTTTCTGGGAGCGCGTGAGAAGAAACCTGCGCGGATTAGAAGAGTTCTTCCAAACACGAGTTCCCTCAACCTCTGTGCAGGTCTACGAACGCGATTTGCGGCAAGAGATTCCCATAGAAACCGCCACCGTGGACATCATCGTGACCTCGCCTCCTTATGGCGATTCGCAGACCACCGTCGCCTATGGGCAGTTCTCGCGGTTAGTATTGCAATGGCTGGGTTACGACGACACAGCGAAGTCCATCGATAGGCGCGCGCTGGGTGGGAAGATTGCACCTGTTCAGGTGAACTACGAGTCGCCAAGCCTGGCAGCCACCTTGGACACCATCGCTCAAGCATGCCCCAAACGCGCCAAGCAGGTCAAGCAGTTCTACGACGACTTCGCCCTGTGCTTCCCAGAAATCACCCGCGCGGTTAAGCCAAGTGGGTACGCCTGTTTTGTCGTCGGCAACCGTACCGTGAAAGGTGTCCGAATCCCGACCGATCAAATTCTCATCGAAATTGCCTCATGCTTCGGGTGGGCGCATCTCACGACACACCATCGCAACATCCCCAACAAGCGTATGCCCCTACGGAACAGCCCCACAAATAAAACGGGCGAGTTATCCCCCACCATGACCGAGGAGCATATCGTCATTCTTCAAAAACAACCATGAACACAAAAAGCCTGCGCGAAGAGATTCTCGGAGCCAACGGCTACGCCAAATGGTTGAAAGAGAAAGGGGTTTTTGTTTTCGGCGAGCAGCTGGCTCAGAAGGCACAAGAGTATGTTCGGCAGGAAATGGGGGAAGATGTGAGCTGCGCAAATGTTAACGCCTACCTGAACCGATTGCTCGATGCGGAATACGAGATTTATCTGCTGCCCCGTTTGAAGCAACTCTGGGAAGACACGAGCTAAGAGGCGATTTGGCGAAAGTGAGCATGTCGTTTATCCCCGACGGCTGAAGCTGCCCTGGTGCAGGGAGGCACATTCCCCCTTGTGGCACGGCAGATTTCGCCGTGTGGGACGCGGTTCCCGCGTCCTGTTCCGCGAATCCTCGGTTCTTTGCGACAGGGCAGCTCCAGCCCGCCCACCCAAAACACTCGCTGATTTCGAAGCTTGCTCGTTGTCGCGATAGCCTCTCATTACTCGCCTTCTTTGACACGCCCGCGACCAGAGGACTTCTACCACCCCGTTCGCGCCTGCCCCTATGAATCCTTTTCCCCCCGCCTCGCCTCTAATGAAATGAAAACGCCCGAAATGGGCACATAGAAATATCACAAGGAGGTATCACTATGGGAACCCTGACTAAGACAGCGATTACGGTCGCTGAGCTGGACGAGATGATAGAGCGTGGTGAATCGTTCCTGCTGCTGGATGTGCGCAATCAGGACGAGTTCGAGCGCTGGAAGATCGAAGGACGCAACCCGTTTGAGACGATTCACATCCCCTACTTCGCCTTTCTGGAGGATGAGGAAGGCAATATCGCGCGTGTGCCGAAGGGCAAACGGGTGGTGGTGGTCTGCGCGAAAGGGGGAGCGTCGGACTATGTGGCAAATACGCTCCGTGAGCGCGGCTACGATGCGGTCAACCTCGAAGGCGGCATGATTGCGTGGGGCAACTACTATCGCGTGCGCCGAATCCCCGACACTGGCGACCTCGCCATCTACCAGATTATTCGCGTCGCGCGGGGCGACCTTGCCTACGCCGTCGTCAGCGAGGGCGAGGGCATCCTGATGGACCCCACCCGCCACATCGATCAATACATCAACCTCGCCGAGCGCGAGGGCTTCCGCATCGTGGCGATTTTCGACACGCACGCGCACGCCGACCACATCAGCGGCGGCCCCAAACTCGCGAAGCAGCTCGGCGTGTCCTATTTCCTGCACCCTTACGACGGCATTCACCCCATCGACATGCTCCCCGCCACGATTGAATATGAGTACCTGAAAGACAACTTCACCTTCCAGTTTGGCAAAGCGACTCTGAAGGGCATTCACATTCCCGGCCACACGCTGGGCAACATGGCATTTCTCGTGAACGACCGCTATCTCTTCACGGGCGACTCCGTCTTTATTGTGTCGGTGGCGCGTCCTGACCTCGGCGGGCGCGGTGAAGAGTGGGCGCCACTGCACTACGACTCACTCTACAACAAACTGCTCGTGTTGCCTGACGAGACGGTGGTGTTCCCCGCTCACTTCGCCACCGCCAGCCGCGAGGGACGCCCCGACGGAACCTTCTACGACACACTGGGGACCATCAAGCGCAACAACCCGCGGGAGTATCAGGCAAAGAGCAAGGAGGAGTTTGTCCAGTTCCTGCTCAACACCCTGCCGGTGTTTCCGCCGCAATATGTGGACATTAAGCGCGTGAACGCGGGTTTGCTCACACCCGATGAAGAGAAAGCCAGCGAGCTGGAGCTGGGCAAGAATGTCTGCGCCCTCGCAGGAGCCTATAACTAATCAGAAATACGCCCCTGCCCTGCACGGAGGCGGGGCGGGGGCGCAACGCCTACACTACGGAGGTGAAATCAAACATGGCAACAAATGCAATTAAGACGCCCACAGAGTCGCAGAAGTCCAACTGGCTTCTGAACGCGCTGCTGGGCGTGCCGGATTGGAATGGCGTCGTGCGCATCTTACCTGGATTTTTACTGTCGGTAGCGATTATGCTGGTTGCAATCCCCCTCACGAATGTGGTGGGGGCGTGGATTCTGAGTCTGCAGGGGATTGACCCCACGGGCAAATCCAGCCCCATCTCAGCGGTGCTAACCGCAATCGTGATCGGGATTCTTATCCGCAACCTGCTGCCCCTGCCTGCGAGTATTGAAGAAGGTATCAAGTTCAGCACCACCAAGATTCTGCGCCTAGGCATCATACTGGTGGGTATCAAGCTCAGTTTGATGGATGTGTTCAAGCTGGGCGCCTGGGGCATTCCCGTAGTGGTCAGCGCGATTGCCAGCGGGCTGATTTTTGTGTCGTGGATTAACCGCAAACTGAACCTGCCGGAGCGTCTGGGCACGCTGATTGCGGCGGGCACAGGCATCTGCGGCGTAACGGCGATTGTGTCCACCGCGCCTGCCATCAAAGCCGACCAGAAGGAGGTCGCCTATGCCGTTGCGAATGTTACCCTGTTTGGCTTGCTGGGGATGTTCCTTTATCCCTATCTTGCACCCCACCTTCTGCACACTTCCGAGCAGATTGGGCTGTTCTTGGGCACGGCAGTGCATGAGACCTCGCAGGTGGTAGGGGCGGCGCTGACCTATAAAGAAGTCTTCAACGATGAGGTCGTCCTGAAAGCCGCAACCGTAACCAAGCTGACGCGCAATCTGTTCCTTGCAGTGGTGGTGCCGCTGTTGTCCTACCTCTATTTGAAACGCCAGGCACGGCAGGAGGGCGAGAACGGCACGAAAATCAACATCGCGAAACTGCTGCCCACCTTTGTGCTGGGGTTCATTCTGATGGCGGTGCTATGCTCGATTGGCGACGCCACGCTCCAGAACGGGCTGGCGTTCGGCATCTGGAACGAGAGTGCGTGGAAAGGTCTGACCAAAGCCATCGGCGAGACCTGGGGTTCCTATGCACTGGGCACGGCGATGGCGGCGGTCGGTTTAGCCACCTCATTCAGCGTGTTCAAGGGCGTCGGTCTCAAGCCGTTTCTGGTGGGGCTGATCGGCGCGTTGCTGGTTGGCTTCATCGGCTGGAGCATGGCGCTCCTGCTGGGCGGGCTTGTGAAACTGTAAACGCAGGCTCCTCTACCGCCACCGCCTCCACTCGGCAAGCACCCGCTGTTGCACATCGCGGAGGGCTTGCTCGGGTGTTTTACTTCCGCTCATGAGAAAGTCCTGCGCTGTACTCAGCTCGTGAAGATAGAGCGTGGAGACGGGCGTCACGGGGAAGAATCGCGCGTTGGGGCTGTCCACGAGGTCTAAAAACTTCGCATAGCCGCGCTTCCAGATTTCGTTGGGGTTTTGCGGCTGGCGCAGGCGCGGGTTCTTCAACACTTTGCGGATGTTTGGGATGCCGTGCATCGTATCGGCGAACAGCACCTGCGCCTCTTCAGATTGTGCCCACACCAGAAACTCCCACGCTTCGCGGGGATGGCGCGACTCGCGCGGAATACAAAACATGTTCTGCCCGATCCATGTGGGGCGCGCCAGATGGGGCTTTTTCGAAGGGTGCGGGATCGGCGCGATATCGTAGGGCACATGGGGAGCGTACTTCTGGAACCAGTAGGGGTTCCACTGTCCGTTAATCATCATCGCGATTTTGCCGAGAAAGAAGGGGTTGTTCGTGCCCTGTTCGTTGCCGAAGCCTGCAGTGAACGCCTGCACGCGCCTGCCGCCGCCCATCGCCTCAATCAGCGCACGATAGTAGCGTGCCGCCTCAATATTCGTTGGGTGGTCGGCAGTGATGGCGCCCGTGCGTGGGTCTACAAACTGCCCCCCGAAGGCAATTATCAGCTCCATCAGCTCAGGGGGACGCATTCCCAGCACGCGAATTTCGCCCGACGAATCGAAGCGGGTCAGCCGCCGGGCATAATCCAGCATCTCCTCCAGCGTGCGTGGGGGGCGTTTCGGGTTCAGCCCCGCCTGGCGAAACAGGTCGGGGTTCCAGAACAGCGCGCCCGCATCCAGCAAGTAGGGCATGGAGTAGAGCCTGCCATTGTAGCGTCCCTGCGCCAGCGAAGCGGGCACGAAATCTTCCTCACGCAGACCCGACTCGTGGAACCACTCATCCAGCGGCAGCAGGGCATTATTGGCGGCTAAGGGCGCCAGATAACCTGGCTCGCGCAGAGTAAACAGGTCGGGCGGCGCGCCTGCCACAATCGCGCGGAGCGTTTTGGTGTCCTCCACCGCGCCCAGATTTTCCAGCCAGACGCGGTTCTGGATGCGGTTATAGTGCGCTACGACGCCCTCGAAAACTTTCTCTTCGTCGCCTGCCCACATGCTCCAGAGGCGCAGGCGGATGCGCCCTTCGGGTACGCTCTCTTCCGCGCCACAGCCTGCCAGCGCCGCGCCTGCAATCGCCGAAGCGATGGTTAGCCCAACCCGCATCGCCGAAAGCAGTATACCCGCCCCTCGATGGAACTAGCGGGCGCCCTCAATCGTATAGATATTGGTACATTGGTCTATGGAAATGGACGCAAAGCAGTTGACGAAGGTCGCGCGTGCGCTGGCGGACCCGACACGGCTTAGCATCCTGCTGGCGCTGGTGAAGGGCGGCGAGCTTTCGTGCGGCGAGCTGGCGGAACAGTTCCCGATTGCGCAATCGACCGTCTCGCACCACCTCAACATTCTCATCGAGGCGGGGCTGGTCTCGATGCGCAAGCAGGGGCAGCATCACTATTTCCGCGTCTGCCCCGACGCGCTGAACCAGCTCGCCCAGACACTCCAGCAGTGGGCGCAGTCCATCTCCAGCACGACTGATGAGACCAGTAAAACCACAAACGAGGAGGGAGTATGATGAAACAGTTCGCAACGCATGGTATGATGGGATTGGCTGTGCTGGCAATGCTCAGTAGCACGCTGACACCGTTCTATGCTCAAGGCGTTACCTACCGCGTTGACCCCGTGCATTCCAGTATCCTGTTCCGCGTGAAACACATGAACACCGCCTATGTTTACGGGCGGTTCAACCAGTTCTCCGGCATGCTGGTGGTGGACGAGAAGAATCCCGAGCGCAGTTCCGTGCAGTTTGAGATAGACCTCAACAGCGTGGATACAGGCAACTCCCAACGCGATGACCACCTGCGCAACCCCGACTTCTTCAATACACGCCAGTTCCCCAAAGCGACCTTCAAGAGCACGCGCGTGCGCAAAATCAACGACACCACCGTGGAGGTGCAGGGCAACCTGACCCTGCGCGGGGTTACCAAGCCGCTGACGATCCGCGTTACTTTCACGGGTAAGGGGCGCAATCCGCGTGGGCAGGAGATTATCGGATACGAGACCACTTTCACCATCAAGCGCAGTGAGTTCGGCATCAATTATGGGCTGAATGGGGGTCTCTCTGATGAGGTGCGCGTTACTATCAGCGTGGAGGCGATACGCCAGTGAACTTCGCGCTGAATAACCTGCTGATTACAGGGTTGCCCGCCCTGCTGGCTGGGGTTCTCTGGCTGGTGGGCGGGCGGCTGCCCCGCGCCCATGGATGGCTCAGTGCGCTGGCGGTGGGGCTGGGCATGGGGCTGGTCTACTGGCTCATGCTAGGCAAGCCCGCGTTTCTCCCATCCGATGCGCAGGAATGGGTCTTCTGGCTGGCTCTGGGACTGATCCCGCTGGGCTGGCTGGCAGGAATCGCGCCCGCCTATCGCTGGGTCGCGGGCTGGGGGCTGGCGCTGGTAATGCCGTGGGTGTTCGTGTTGCTCTTCTCGCCTCTTATGCAGAGCGAATACTGGGCGCTTTCGGTGGGAGTTGCATGGATTCTGGTGTTCGGGGTGGGGTTGGCGGCGCTCACGCTGGCGGCAGCCTCGGCAGAGGAGCGTCTGGCGGGCTGGCAGACGGCGTTTCTTGTGGCGCTGATAGGCGGCGTCAGCGCGGGGGTGTTGTTTTACGGCGCGAAAAGCGCCTCGTTTGCGCAGATGGCAGGTTCGCTGGGCGCGATTATGGGGCTTGGCGTTCCTATCGGCTGGGTGATGCGTTCATTCCGTGTGGGGCGTGGCGCGATTGCCGTGGCGGTTATGTTGTATGGCGTTCTGTGGGCGCTGGGGTTTGCATATGCCAGCTTGCAGGCGCCGTACCTGCTGGCGTTCGCGCTCTGCGTGCTGGCGCTGGCGATTCCTGCCACTCCCTTCGGAAGTCGCCTGAAGCCCACTATGCGCTTTGTACTGCCGCTGATCTGCATTCTGCTGGTGGGCGGTGCAGCTGTGGGGGTGAGCTATCAGGCATATATGGCGGCTGCCACCGACTACTACTATTGAGCGGGGCTATCCTGTTCTTTGCTCAGCCAGCGTCTGCCGCGGGAATGCACCGCAGGCGCGTTGATAAGGCGATTCGCCAAATCACGCCTGCGCAGTAGAGTAACCCACTGAGATAGCTCCAGTAGTCACCCCAGCGTGCATAGAGAGTTTGACCAGTGGAACAGTAGAGTGTGTGAGCCATCACATACGGGCGTCCTGCGGGGGCTTCCCAGCGCTCGCCGAGGGGGCTGATGAAGCCACTGATTCCGACGGTTGACGCGCGCGCGACCCAACGTCGTGTCTCGATTGCACGCACGACGCAGTGGTCTGCAAACTGCTCACGCACACCGGTACCCAGAAGCCATCGATCGCTGGTCATTACTACCAGCCACTTTGCTCCATCACGCACCGCTTGCGCCGCTATCCACCCATAGAGGCTCTCGTAACAAATCAACACCCCAACAGGTGGCTCTTTACCTAGACGAAGGGCTTGAACCTGCTCACCCTCTCGGAGCGACCGGCGCGAAGCGCCCAGCAACTTCAGCCACTTTGCTATCGGTTCGGCAGGTGCGTACTCTGTGAAGGGCATTAGTTTCACCTTGTCATAGAACACCCACAAGCCCGTAGGAGCAACCCCCAGGGCGCTGTTAAAGCTGTATTCCCCGTGCTGACGAGTAACTCCTGTCAGGATGTGTACAGAGTAATCCCTTGCCCACTCTTGCCACTGTCGCAGGCGCCTTCGATCTATCAATGACGACCAGAAGTAGGTTTCGGACGATTCGGGCAATATTACCCACTCCGCTCCAGACCGGCGTGCGTGTTCTAGTAATCGCTTGACGCCTGATTCATAAATTTGGGCAGAGAACAACATGCGCGGAGCATCGTACTCGGTTTGCAGCACTGCCGCCCGGAGGGGTGTTTCCTGAGGTGCGGTGCGCGCCCGCTGCCAGAGCCAGACACTCGCCCCTATCCAGAGCGCAAGAACACTCAGAGGTACAGCCCACGCTCTGCCATTTGCTCCCCTCCATGCCTGGACCAGTAGCGCGTTCCAGAGCATCAGGAGCCATTCCACAAGCCATATCCCACCGAGCTCTGCAGGTTGCAGCAGCAGTGGGAAGCGCGCCAGCGGTAAAGCCAGCATTGCCCACGGAAAGCCCCAAGCCCCCAAGCTTCGGAGCCAGCTGACTACCACCCATGCGGAAGCTGCGCCTACCGCCCAGCTCCATCCTGTGGATGGCAAGCGCCCAATTAGCCCCCCAAACAGGGCGCACCAGCAAGCGTACCAGATTAGCACGATTAGCCACGCAACTCCCGCCGCCCAGTCCGCCTGGGCTTGCTGAGCAAAGGTCGGCAACGCCCATACGCTCTGGACTGCAATAAAGGTCAATCCCCAGTTGAACGCGATTGCGACTCTCCGCGTCCCCTGCTCCCGCAAAAGAACCCATAGCCAGCCTGCAGGGGCTACTGTTAGCAGACACCACGCATTAACTGGCGGAAACGCCAGTGCCGCCCCCACCGCGCTCGCTAACCAGAGCAAATCCTGCTTGCTTGCGCACCTATTCGCAGTTGCCTTCAAGGTACCCCACGCCTCCTTGCGAGCGGTTCGGGCAATACCAGCAAGGGCGCCCCTGACGGTCTCGGCGAACGACACCGATTATCATATCCTCGCAGAAAATCCCGCCCCGATAGTATGCCGATGGCTCAATCAGGCAGTGGCGCGCCGCCAGAACCCCATCCGCTCGCCGATGATGCCCGTACCCCCGACGCGCCTTCCACGCCTTGCTGTGCCCATCGGCAAGCCCCACAACGACCTGCTCGTGATGGCGTCCCTGAACAAAGGGATACAAGCTAGGCAACCCTGTGATGCTCCCATCGTAATACAGGGCTGTCTCCGCAGGAAACTCCACCTGCGCCGCGGAAACAGGCGGATGAAAGTCCCCCAGCAAAGTGCCCGTTTCAATCAGACACCAGTTCGCCATATAACTGCTGTAGCGAAAGCCCATCGCAGGGCACAGGGTCGCCATCTGACTGATCGCCCACTCCACATCCAGCGGTCTGGGGTCTGAAGGACACTGGACAATCTCTTTATCTTTGACGTAGGGCACGAGCGCGTGATAGAGCGTGAAGAAGCAGGGCCGTCCGTTGTGCGTGCTGAAATAGGCTGCCAGCGGATAGGTGTCGCCTGAGTCGACAAGGTACATCAGGGTGCTTTGTGTTAGCTGTCGCACTTGCGCAATACAACGAACCGTGCGCCCCCGCTCCCGCGCAGCGGCAAAGATGGGATACAGCAACGCCGCCAGCAGGGAAATAATCCCCAACACGACCAGCAACTCCACCAGCGAGAACCCTCTACGCCTCATTTGCGCCTCTGTCTCCAGTAAAGATACCCCGCCACCGCGAAAAAGACCACTGCAGGCACAAATAACCACAGCGAATAGCGCCGCTGAGGCGACTCTGCAGGAAGCAGGTAGCCTTGATGCAACGCGAGCTGCTTGAGTTCCTCTTCGGTCGGCAAGCGCCCTTGCCAACGGTAGCTAACGGGGCGCCCTAACCTACGATCCTCCACCCTGGTGCCTAGAGGTATCTCGAGAGACAAAACATTCTTGAAAGGTTTGATGCTAACAAGCTTGTAGTGCGAACGAACCACATAGCCTCCACCAGAACTTTCAGCACGGTACTCTATCTCTGCGGGGACATTAAAACCGTCAACCTCATGAGTTCTCACCGTACGAAATCGACCACGCTGCCAGTTGTTCGCTGCTCTTAGGGGTCTAAATATTTCTAGCTCTAAAACCAGAGCATCGGATTTGCTAAGTTCCACACGAATAACAACATCAGGTTCATTTTCTGTCGCCGCCGAATCATAATCGGGTGCATTGATCCTGCCGATCATAATCCACCGGTTCCCACGCTCCTCGATTCGTTCCCACTGGGCACCGTAAAGTTTAGAGACATCTAAGCCAACAGTGAAGACCCCTCGCTGGTTACACACCTCTTGACAAACAAAGCTCGGCACTTGAGGGTTGCCGTAGGGACCTTGAGTTGCATTCCTTCCAATTACAGCTCCCATTCCTACTTTCGCTGGCGACTGACTTTGGAATTCCATGTCTGGCTCCACTAAAGCACCTACCTCCTCACCGAGATAGCAGCTCGATGTCATGATGATACCATTAGTACCTTTGTCAAGTTCAACATAGATGTCGTTCCCAAGTTCTGTGCGATATTTCGTTCCTTGCAAAGGACGCTGAGTTGCCATGATTGCCCCTTTTGAACGAAATATTTCCAAAATGTACCGTGATTGTGCTTGATTGCGACGCGGCTTGAATATGTCGTATTGAGTTTCTACTATGAACACAATATGACGATTATAGTAAAAATGCTCTCGCTGTTGGAGGGCATGAGCCAACTTCTTTGGCAAGGGGTTTGCCCACGCCCCCAACAGCACCAGCCAAGTAGATAGGACTACCACTATAGTGCGCATAGTCTCTACCATCCTCAGCACGGCGTACATACATCTTTAGGGCGCAATTGCCTGAAGGGGGGTACGGAGGGATCTGTCCTGCAGACGCAGCTACGCGTGCCATTATCGCAATTACCCGGATAGACCGTCACTGGCACATTGCCAACATGGGTTCCCCTACAATCCAGCCCATCGCCTTGGCAGCTTCGAGAGTTCCACTCTTCACATTCGCAAGGCCCCATGCATGCAGGAAATACGCCACACACAGATTCGTCACACATCCGCACACGCTGAGTATGACAAATGCCACACTTTTTCGACCAGCTCGGCTGTATCGCAAGTGTCATCACAAGTAATATGCTCACCATCAGCATTGTGCTACGCACCAGCATCACTCCATACTCTTTTCGTCTCATCGTCTTTCTCCTCCGGTCAGTTTGATTTCGCTGAGGCGGTAGGTTTGGCAACCTCAAACCGAATTTCGATGTGTTCCCGCCAGCTCACGCCGCGCTCTATGTCGCGGACAACCAGCTCCACCCCTTGCGTCTGCCGCCCCGCAGGCTTCCCGGTGGTGTCCACTACGACGGTCAGAGGAAAGCCGTCCACCAAACCTAACTGACGCGAACCCCCTTCCAGCAGGGTACAGCCGCAGCTGGGCTCTGGCTTAATCTCCAAGGGACGCATAGTGGGATTGAACACCCATACACGGTGGCGGATCACTGTGCCAGGGCGCACCACACCTGCGTCGTAAGTCGCCCCAAACAGCCACAGGTAGTGTCCCTCGCTTCGCCATTCGGCATACGCTATCAGCGCCCGCCAGAGGAGCGCCGCGCCTAACAGCACTTCAATCCACCACCCACGGCGGCGGGTACCCCCAGTTGATTCGGTTCGGCTCAAGGTCGCCATCGCCGTACCCCTTCAGCGTTGGCATTATACGCCATGTCTGCGCCTGTTTTCTCCCCTGAGGGCGAATTTTTTTTTTCCACTTTCGGAGAATTGTCTATCTGAGTGTTTCAATCAATCCCCACTCCGTTGCACATAACAACACCCTATGCAAACTGTGCCGCCCTAACTTGGTGTAAATGTGGCAGAGATGTTTTTTGATGGTTGCCTCAGCCAGACAAAGCGCCTCAGCCGCTTCCGCAAGCCGGTCATACTCGGCGCACCCCTGCAGCACACGGCGCTCACTCGGAGTCAGCACCTTGCTATCGATGATCACTGCATCGGGTTTGCTTTCCTGCTTTCTAGTGAAAGTAAGCGAGAGGTTTGGAAGCGCGTTCAGTTCTTGAAGCAGATACGCCTCTACCATAGGGTTTCGCGCCAGTAGAATGACCCGAATCGGCTGAGGTGGCGAGTGCGCACTGGCAGAATCAGGGCAGGTGGAGCTGCTCCTCGACTGAAGTAGCTGCAGTTTCGGATGCGTACTGAGGTGCTCACACAGGTAGGCTTCTATACAGGAAGTGCGTGCCCACAGAATTACGCCTAGCGATTTCATCGTTCACCCCTTCTGTTCCCGCATCTTTGCAGACACGGTTGCTTGGCTCTGATTTAGCTTTTTCGAGAAGTATACGCCTTGAAGTCGTAAATTCCTACTATGAGCGATGTTACAAGTGAAGAACATGCCCCTGCCATACCTTCCGAGCCTTCTAAGCCTCATGGTACACTCTGGGGCGTGCGTGGGCTAATCTGGCTTCTGGTGCTAGCAGCGCTGATTGACATCACGGCTTTCGGGTTGACGGATCTGGACGAAGGGTTTTATGCGTCTGTGGCGTGGGAGATGCACCAGCGCTACGATTGGCTGACACCGACTTTCCAGAATGAACCCTGGTTCGAGAAGCCGCCCCTGCTCTACTGGCTGATGATGCTCAGCATGCGCGCCTTTGAATCGCTTCCTTTGCGCCTGTTCTCCGATGAGTTCGTCTTGCGCCTGCCCTCGGTAGTCATGTACGCGCTGACACTGATAGCGCTCGGAATATGGGGCAATCGCAGGCTGGGGCAGGGCGTGGGCACGACGGCGGCGCTGCTGTTTGCGATGGCGCCGCTGAGCCTGATTCTCGCACGCCTTGCTATCACCGATATGGCGCTGACCTTCTTCTTGCTGATGGCGCTGATAGCGCTCTGGGAGCTACCTCATCGCCCCATGCTCTGGAGCATGGTGGGGGGGGTTGCGCTGGGGCTGGCAGTTCTGACGAAGGGACCGTTCGGGCTGGGACTGGTGGGGTTGCTCTACATGGTGAGTCTGCGGGAGTTGCGGGCGCGGGGCGTGCGATTTCGCTGGGTGCTGGGGGCGCGCGGTGTGGCGTTGTTGCCCGCCGCGCCGTGGTATGGGGGCGTTTACCTGCAGCACGGCGCGGAATTCTTTACCGAGTTCGTGGTGAAGCAGAATCTGTTGCGCTTTGCAGGGGGCGACACGGCGCACTCGGTATTGCCCTTGATTCTGCGTGGGGATATAGCGGGTATGCTTGCAGGCGGGGCGATTTATCTGTTGTTTTATGTCGTGGTGTTGTGGCTGGGCGGCTTTCCGATGGCGGCGTGGGCGTCAGTGCTGTGGCGTCGCGCCGAAGACCCGTTCATGGGCTATCTCCAGCGCTGGTGCTGGCTGGTGTTCGGGTTGTTCACGCTGAGCTTCACGAAACTGCCTGCTTACATCTTCCCAATGTTTCCTGCGCTGGCGTTGCTGGCGGGGCTGGAGTTGCAAAAAGCGGCGCAGGCGGGGCGTTTGCGCTGGCTGGTGCAGGCGCCTGCCCTGCTCTGGGGCGGGCTGGGGGTTGCGCTGGGTGTGATGAGCGCGACGCCGGGGGCATATGCTCTGCTGGTGGGCACAGGGGCGATTGCGTTTGCAAGCCTCTGGAACTGGCAGCCGCGCTGGACGCTCGCGCTGGGCGTGATGAGCGCGACGCCGGGGGCATATGCTCTGCTGGTGGGCACAGGGGCGATTGCGTTTGCAAGCCTCTGGAACTGGCAGCCGCGCTGGACGCTCGCGCTGGGCGTGCTGACGCTGGCTGTGGGCTGGAACGGCGCGCTCACAGGCTATGACCGCCTCGCTCTGCGACCCATTCGGGAACTGGCACAGGCTGTGCCGACCTATCGCACGCTGGTGCTGTATCGGGTGAACCCGGGCTACCCCAGCCTGCAGTTTTACCGAAAGGGAAAGTATGCGAGCGCAGACGACTGGCAAACCGTTTTGCATCGTATGCGCACGGAAGGCGCCTATTGCCTTACCACCGATGCCACACGCCTTGAGGATCCTGGGGTACTGTTGCTGGAGCGTCGGGAGGTGCTGGGGCGCACCTTCTACTTGCTTGCGCCGCGTTACCAATAAGAAACCTTACTCCACCACCGCCACCAGCCCATCGTATGCCAGCTCAATCCCGTCGGGCAGCTGGGCATTCACGGTCTCGTAGTCAAAATCGTGCGTCATGTGGGTGAATAGCGTGCGTTTGGCGCCGAGTTTCTGGGCGACCTCGATCGCCTGCTCCAGATTGTAGTGGGTGGGGTGCGGCGCATAGCGCAGGGCGTCCAGAATCAGCAGTTCCAGCCCCTGCAGGCGCTCCGATGTGTCGGGCGGGATATAGCTCACATCCGTAACATACGCGAAGTTGCCCACGCGAAACGCCAACACGGGCATCTCGCCGTGAAACACGCGCAGTGGCTCTATCGTCATGTCGCCGACAGTGAAAACACCCGTGACTTCGCGGAACTCTATCTGTGGTGTGCTGACGCCAGGGGGATAGGGGAAAAACACATACCGATAGACGCGCTTGAGGTCTTCTAACGCGCTCGCCTCGGCGTATACGGGGATGGGGCGGTTCGTGCGCAGAGTGAAGCCGCGCACATCGTCCAGCCCCATGATGTGGTCGGCGTGGGTGTGGGTGATTAGCACGGCGTCCAGATGGGTGTCCAGCTGGGAGCGAATCAGTTGCAGTCGCAGTTCGGGCGGGGCGTCGATCAACAGGGCAGTGGTCTCGGTACGCAGATGGACGGCGGGGCGCGAGCGGTGGTTGCGTGGGTCGCTGGAGGTGCAGACGGCACAGCGGCAGCCAATCATCGGCACGCCCATCGAAGTGCCGCACCCCAGCACGGTTACGGTGAGCGCCATCAGCCCTCCTTGCTTTCGTGGAGCAAGCTCAGCGCGTGGCGCAGGGTCGGCACGAGCCGGTGGGCGACTGCCTGCGCTGCCACCGAAATCGCCTGACGCACCGCGTAACGGTCGGAGCGCCCGTGCCCGATAATGCACACGCCATCCACGCCCAGCAGCGGCGCGCCGCCATACTCCCGATAGTCCAGACGACGCTTGATGCGCTCGAAAGCGGGCTTCAGCAGCGCCAGCGGAAGCCTATTCAGGCGGTTGCGCGTCAGCTCCTCTTTGATAATCTTCAACACCGTTTCCGCCACGCCCTCGCCAGTTTTGAGAAACACATTCCCCACGAACCCGTCGCAGACCACCACATCGGCGACGCCCTCAAAGAAGGTCTTGCCCTCCACGTTGCCCACGAAGTCCTCTTTCAGGTGGGTCATGAGCAGCTGGTAGGCTTCTTTGGTGACGCTGTTGCCTTTGGTGGCTTCCTCGCCGATGTTGAGCAGCCCCACACGCGGGTTGGGAATCTCCAGCACCTGCGCGGCGTAGATTTGTCCCATCAGCGCAAAATCCAGCAACTGGCGCGGGGAGCAGTCGACGGTCGCGCCGCTATCCAGCAGCACGCACCGTCCCGTGTAGGTGGGCAACACCGTGGCAATCGCGGGGCGGTCTACATAGGGCAGACTGCCCCAGAGCAGTTTCGCCACCACGCCCACTGCGCCCGTGTTGCCCATCGAGACAAGCGCGTCCGCTTTGCCCTCCTTGACCAGTTTGGCGGCGACCACCAGCGACGAGTCGCGCTTGCGCCGTATTGCCATCACGGGAGAATCCTCCATCGTGATGACCTGCGAGGCGTGATGGATGTGCAGGTTGGACGGGCGCCCGCGCCTGGGCAGGTGCGCCTCAATTTGCTCGGTGTCGCCCACCAGCACAATCTCGAAGCTCACCTGCCGCGCCGATTCGTAGGCGCCCGCAACAATCTCCTGGGGGGCATAGTCGCCCCCCATCGCGTCGACAGCGATGCGCATCGCTCAGGACTCGTCTTCCACGCTTCCCAGCGCGTTCTCGTACTTGCGCCCGCGATAATAGCCGCAAATCGGGCACGCGCGGTGGGGCAGAATGGTCGCCCCGCAGTGCTTACAGCGGCTCAAACCAGGCACTTCCAGTTTGTAGTGGGTGCGCCGTTTCGCGCCCCGCGCGTGCGAGTGTCGTCGTTTCGGATTCGCCATCGGTTTCCCTCCTTGTTAGTCTTCCTCGCTGTACCATGCGCGAGCCAGCGCCTCAAACGCAGGATGCCCCTTGCGCGCAGGGCAACTGCACTCACGCTCGTTGCGGTTCTGCCCGCAGGTGGGGCAGAGACCTTTGCAGTCCGGGCGGCAGACGGGCGCTATCGGCAACTCCAGAATCAGATACTGCCGCAGCAGCTCGTCCGCGTTCAGCCAGTTTCCCTCAAACACGGGGAACGAGTCCCGATCTTCCACAGTGGCAAACCCTTGCGGGTTCAACCCTGCAGGCGTACCCACGAGGGGGAACTCCTCGTGAATTTCGAAATCGATAGGCAGCTGGTAATACTCCAGACAGCGACCGCACTCCAGCCAGACGACCGTGTGAAACGCGCCTGATAAACGCAGAATACGACCGCCGCTCTCGGCGACCAGCGTGCCTCGAACCGGTTCCGACTGCGGGGGAGCTTCGTCCCGCTCTAACCAGACCTCGATCGGGTACTCGACCCGTCGCCCAGGATGCTGGACGACATCGTTCAAATCCAGTCTATAGGCTCTCATGGCGCTCCCCCTGTAGCCAGAGGGCTACAGAATTAGATTGTACCCGATGGCGGACTCATCGGAAGCAATCTTCAGTGAAACGCAGGAGACGCTCTCGAATCTGAAACTGAGCGGGTACCATCTTCCTGTCAGGGATGGCTTGACACGATGGAGGTGCGGGATGTGCTAAAACACCTGCAAGCGGATGGCAGGTATATCGCAAGGACGCGCGGGAGCCACCGAATTCGCAAACATCCCGAAAAGAAGGGGATTGTGGTCGTTGCGGGACATCCGAGCAAGGAACTGGCACCGGGAACACTCAAAAGCGTCTGGAAGCAAGCAGGGCTGGAGGAGGGCGAACACGAATGAATCGCGAATACACGGTTATCTACGAGTGGACAGGCAAAAACTACTCGGCGTATGTGCCAGACCTGCCTGGGTGTGTGGCGGCAGCCGATACGCTGGAAGAAACCGAGCGTCTTATTGAGGAAGCCATCCAGCTCTACATCGAAGCCCTCAACGAGCAGGGCTTGCCCGTACCGGAACCCACAGTGCGAGCCAGCACCGTCAAAGTCTCCCTCTGATTCAGCGCCGAAGCCCCCGCCCCCGTCCAGCGGGTATAATCTCTCTGCAACAGGCGAGGCGCACTCATGGCAGAATCAAAGGTTGCTGGGATTGTGCTGGCGGCGGGCAAGGGCACGCGCATGAGGTCCGACACCCCTAAAGCGCTGATGACCCTGCTGGGGCTGCCCCTCACCGCCTATGTGCTGCGAGCGATGGAATCGGCTGGAGTCGAGCCGATTATCGTGGTAATTGGGCATCGCGCCGAAGAGGTCCGTAATGCGCTGGGAGAGCGCTACCGCTACGCCCTTCAAGCGGAGCAACTCGGCACGGGACATGCCTGCATGCAGGCGCTCCCGGAACTGCCCCCTGAAGTGCAAACCGTGCTGGTCGCCCCAGGCGATTCGCCCCTGATAACGCCCGAAGCTTTTCAGGCGATTCTGGCGCACCATCAGCATACCCATGCCGACGCTACCCTTGCCACTGCCCTGCTGGAAGACCCCACAGGCTATGGGCGCATCCTGCGCGACGCGCAGGGGCGCGTCATCGGCATCGTGGAGGAAAAGGACGCCAGCCCCGAACAGAAAGCCATCCGCGAAGTCTGCACGTCCTTCTACTGCTTCCAGGCGTCCGTCCTGCGCGAAATGCTCCCGCGCCTAGACAACCAGAACGCGCAGGGTGAATACTACCTCACCGATGTGATTGGCTTAGTCGCGCAGGCAGGCGGCAAGGTGGAGACATGGCAATCGCCCGATCCCACGCTTCTGATCGGCGTCAACAACCGCTGGGAGCTGGCACAGGCAGGACACGCGCTCCGCATGCGAATCCTCAAACAGCTCGCACTGGAGGGCATCACAATCATAGACCCTGCCACCACCTACATCGAGCCGACGGTGGAAGTGGGACGCGACACCGTGATCGAACCCAATACCCATCTAAAGGGCGCCACCCGTATTGGCAGCCGATGCACACTCGGACCCGACCTCGTGCTTCAGGATACGCGGGTGGGCGATGAGTGCTGCCTGTTCCGCTCGCATATCGTGGGCGCGCAAATCGAATCGGGCGTTTCTGTCGGACCGTTCGCCCATATCCGCCCTGGCACCATACTGAAGCAGGGGGTAAAAGTGGGCGATTTTGTGGAAATTAAAAACACACAGGTTGGCGAGGGCACGAAGGTGCTGCATTTGACCTATCTGGGCGACGCGCTCATCGGGCAGGAGTGCAATATCGGCGCGGGCACGATTACCTGCAACTACGACGGTCGGCGCAAGCACCAGACCGTGATTGGCAATCGAGTGTTCGTTGGTTCCCACGCGACGCTAATTGCGCCCGTCACGATTCACGACGACGCCTATATCGCCGCCGCCAGCCCCATCACCGACGATGTGCCCTCCGAAGCGCTGGCAATCGCCCGCTGTCGCCAGACGAATCGAGAAGGATGGGTGCGCCGAAAACGCGAATCTATTAACGCGCAGAGCAAGGAGGGAGCTACTCATGAATAACGGTCAGGAGATTTTGCTGTTTGGGGGCAATGCTAACCCCGAGCTGGCAGAGCGGATTGCGCAATATCTTCAGCGTCCGCTGGGGCAAATGATATGCACGCGCTTCTCCGATGGCGAGGTGCGGGTGCAGGTACTAGAAAGCGCCCGGGGCATGGATGTGTTTGTGGTGCAGCCCACATGCGCTCCCGTTAATGACAACCTGATGGAACTGCTGGTGTTGCTGGACGCTTTCCGACGCGCTTCGGCGCGGCGCATCACGGCGGTCATCCCCTACTATGGCTACGCCCGACAGGACAAAAAAATCAAGCCCCGCGAACCGATAACTGCACGCCTAGTGGCAGACCTTATCACGGTCGCAGGCGCCACGCGCGTAATCGCCGTAGACCTCCACGCCGAGCAGATTCAGGGCTTTTTCGACATCCCGGTAGACCATCTCTACGCGGGTCCGATTATCGCCGACTATCTCATCAAAGAGGGCTATCGCGACCAGAACATCGTGGTGGTCTCGCCCGATGTGGCGGGTGTGCCGCGCGCCCGGGCGCTGGCAGAGGTGCTGGACGCGCCCCTCGCGATTATTGCCAAGCGCCGCCCCGAACCGAACAAGGTGGAAGTGATGGAGATTATCGGCGATGTGCAGGGGCGCATCGCCATCATGATAGACGACATGATTGACACGGGCGGCTCGGTGGTGCAAGGCGCGGAAGCGCTGTTGCGTCGCGGCGCGGAGCGCGTGATTGCCGCCTGCACGCACGCCGTGTTCTCGGGCAACGCCCCCCAGCGCCTGGCGGAGTCGCCCATCGAGAAGGTTATCTGCACTGACACAATCCCCATACCGCCGCATAAGCGGTTCGATAAGCTGGTGCAGCTCTCAGTGGCGCCGCTGCTGGGCGAAGCCATCTCGCGCATCCACCGCGACGAGTCGGTCAGCGAACTGTTCCGGGACTATCGCTAAGAAGCCATCTATCAAAATAAGCAAGCAAAAAATGCGCCAGGCGGTTCTCTCCGGCAGCTGAAGCCGTCAGGTGAAAGCGACTCCTGGTTGCAGGGTTTCCCACCGTTTTCCCTGATTTCCTCTTGAGCGCAGTTGCAACCCCCGGAGTAGAGGCGCACGGCAGTGCGCCCCTCCCTGGGTTCCAATCTCCATCCGCCGCTGGGAGCAGGGCGTTTCAATCCACACCCGCCCTTGGGGGCGGGTGCAACAAGGTCGCGTCGCTCACTCCGTCCGCGCCCAGGTCGTTTCAATCCACACCCGCCCTTGGGGGCGGGTGCAACCTGGAGACGGTCAATGAGGACGTACCTCGGCAAGTTTCAATCCACACCCGCCCTTGGGGGCGGGTGCAACGCCGTAGCGTGCAATCAGCGACTCTGCGTAACGCGGCGTTTCAATCCACACCCGCCCTTGGGGGCGGGTGCAACCGCTCCCAAGCAGTGTGCGCACGACCAGCCGCTCCAGTTT
>JBBIQJ010000012.1:0-28659 GCA_037442385.1 Armatimonadota bacterium | reverse complement strand
CGGCAGGCGGTGGAGGCGGGCGCGGCGCCAATTTCTTCAACGCTGGCTAATCGCTGACTTTCAGCACGCTCAGAAACGCCTCCTGAGGCACTTCCACCGTGCCCACCTGCTTCATGCGCTTCTTGCCCTCTTTCTGGCGTTCCAACAGCTTGCGCTTGCGCGTGATGTCGCCCCCATAACACTTGGCAATCACATTCTTGCGGAACGGCTTGATGGTCTCCGAGGCAATCACACGGGAGCCGATTGCTGCCTGAATGCGCACCTCAAACTGCTGGCGCGGGATGACCTCTTTGAGGCGTTCCACCAGCACCTTCGCGCGGGCATAGGCGCGCTCGCGCGGGGCAATAAAACTCAGCGCGTCCACCGGGTCGCCATTAATCAGCACATCGATTTTCACAGCGTCCACCTCGCGATAGCCTGCTGGCTCATAGTCAAACGAGGCGTAGCCTCGCGTGCGGGTCTTGAGCTGGTCATAGAAGTCCAGCAGAATCTCGCTGAGGGGCAGACGGTAATACAGGATCACACGCTGGGGCGTGGGGTACTCCATTTTCACGAACTCGCCGCGCCGCCCCATGCAGAGTTCCATCACCGCGCCCACATAATCGTTTGGAACCATCACGGTGGCGAACACCACAGGCTCTTCGACTTTCTCAATCGTGCCCGGATTGGGCCAGTGGGTGGGGTTATCGATTTCCAGCTGGGTTCCGTCTTCGAGGGTAACGCGATAGGCGACGCTGGGGGCGGTGGCGATGAGCTCCAGTCCGAACTCGCGCTCCAGCCGCTCCTGCACAATTTCCATATGCAACAGCCCCAGAAAGCCGCATCGGAACCCGAAACCGAGCGCGGCGCTGTTCTCTGGCTCGAAAGTAATCGCCGCGTCGTTGAGGCTGAGCTTCTCCAGCGCGTCGCGCAGGTCGGGATATTTATCGCCCTCCACGGGGTACAAGCCGCAGAACACCATCGGCTTCACCTTGCGAAAACCGGGCAGCGGCTCTTTCGCGGGGCGGTCGGCGGAGGTAATTGTGTCGCCCACCTGCGCGTCTTTCACCGACTTGATGGAAGCCGTGATATAGCCCACCTCGCCTGTGTCCAGACGCTCGGCGGGGCGCAGCTGGGGCGTAAAGTAGCCCACCTGCACGACTTCGAACACCTTGCCGTTGGACATAAACATGATGCGGTCGCCCGGCTGCACCCTGCCATCCACCACGCGCACATACGCCACCACCCCCACATAGGGGTCGTAATGCGAGTCGTACACCAGCGCCCTCAGGGGAGCGTTTGGGTTGCCCCTGGGCGGCGGAATGCGTTGCACCACCGCTTCCAGAATCTCTTCAATCCCGATGCCCTCTTTTGCGCTGGCTAAAATGACCTCGCTGGGGTCTATCAGCAGGGCATGTTCCATCTCTTCCTTGACCCGTCCGGGGTCGGCCGAGGGCAGGTCTATTTTGTTAATCACGGGCACAATTGCCAGCCCCTGATTGTAAGCCAGGTTCGTGTTGGCGATGGTTTGCGCCTCCACGCCCTGCACGGCGTCCACCACGAGAATCGCGCCCTCGCACGCCGCCAGACTGCGCGAAACTTCGTAAGTAAAGTCCACATGACCTGGGGTATCAATCAGATTGAGCTGATAGGTTTTCCCGTCGCGGGCAGTGTAGGAGAGGCGCACGGCGGTCATCTTAATGGTGATTCCGCGCTCGCGTTCCAGGTCCATCGTGTCCAGCACCTGCTCCACAGGAGTGCCACGGGCAATCGCGCCTGTGAACTCCAGCAGGCGGTCTGCCAGCGTGGATTTACCGTGGTCTACATGCGCGATGATGCAGAAGTTTCGGATATGCGATTGCATACGGCGAAAATTGTACCCGCTGGAAGGGGCTATTCGCACCCGTTTCCGAAGGCGAACAGCACCTGCAGCAGGTCGGTATCGTCCACCACGCCGTCGCAGTTCACATCCTCGCGCCCCAGAGTGGAGTCTGAAGTCCCGAAGGCGAACAGCACTGCGATCAGATCGGCATCGTCCACGCATCCGCTTTCGTCCACATCGCCTTGATGGGGCTGGCAGGCGCGTGTGTCCAGCAGGAACGCTTCGGTGCGGCTGGCCGTGGCGTTGTAGCCGACTCCCACGATGTAGCGCCCATCGGCTGAAATGGCGTTTGCCGAAAGGAGTTGTGAGCCGTCAGTGAGCAGGCTTGTGTAGACGCGATTGAGATTTTCCATGCCGCGTTCGGGCGTCCAGCGGTAGGCGCGTCCATCTGAGTTACCCACCACTATCGCGCCATCCGCCGAGACCCCGTAGGCAATACTGCCGTCAGCGCCGTCGTCGGGAAGCCAGCCCAGATTTTGCGCCTGACCGTTCACCCATCGGATGCTGGTGGAGGGTCCGCCTTCTGTATCGGGCAGGGCATAGCCGACCACGATGGAACCGTCGTGTGAAGCGGCGAACGCCCAGCTGCGCCGATAGCCTGTAAGTGCGCCCAGCGGCTGAATCGTCGCGTCGATCCAGCACACGGCGCGCGCTTCAGGCAGCCCGGAACTGGGATAAAAGGCGGCGCCCACCGTCACGCGCCCATCGCCGGACACACCCCACGCGCGGCTGGCAATCGCACCCGCCAGCGTGCCAAGATTCTGTGGCGCGCCGTTGAGCCAGCGCGCCGCAATAAAGTTGGAACCCCACCATGAGAAGCCCGCAATGACCACGCCGTCCGCAGAAACCCCATACGCCTCGCACCACGCCACGCTGCCCAGCGGACTGAGCGCGCTCATTTGTCCCGTGCTCCAGCGGAAGCCGATCAGGTAGCCCCGCGAGTCGCTGCTATAGCCTACGATTGTAGCACCATCCGCTGAAATCGCTGTTCCGCGTGCGAGAACGCCCCCCAGCGTGCCCAGGTCCTGCATGCCTGTCGCTTCCGTCCAGCGAAACGCGCGGGGGAAGCCGTCTGAGTTTCTGGAAGTACCGACCACCGTGGGGCCTGCGGAGGAAACGCCCCACGCCTCGCTGTCCAAGCCAAGCGTACCCAGCCACACGAGGCGTTGCGCCCATGCGCTGCAGGGCACAGCCAGCACAAGAGCCACCCATAATCCGTTCCAGAACGCACTCTGCCGACTCATCGCTTCTGACTTTCCTCCTTTCGGCAGGTTTATTATACATCGAAATTCATCTCAGGAGCAGGACAAAAGCGCCTGCCCTGCTCCTGCTGGGGTTATGCCTCCACGGTCTCCTGCTGTGTTTGCGCGCGCAGGCGTTGTGTGGTCGCCATCGGGCAGAAGCGCGGTCCGCACATACTGCAAAAATGCGCGAACTTGTGCGCCTCTTTGGGCATCGTCTCGTCGTGGTAGGCACGGGCGGTTTCGGGGTCTATCGCCAGCTCGAACTGACGGTTCCAGTCAAACTCAAACCGCGCTTTGGAGATGGCGTCGTCCCAGTCGCGGGCGCCAGGGATGCCCTTGGCAATGTCGGCGGCATGTGCCGCGATCCGGTAGGCAATCAACCCCTGCTTCACATCTTCGGCGTTGGGCAAGCCCAGATGCTCTTTGGGAGTCACATAGCAGAGCAGCGCCGTGCCGTGCCACGCCACAATGGCCGCGCCAATCGCCGAGGCGATATGGTCATAGCCGGGCGCGACATCGGTTACCAGCGGCCCCAGCGTGTAGAAGGGCGCTTCATGGCACCATTCCTGTTGCAAGCGCACATTCTCTTCCAGCAGGTGCAGGGGGATATGCCCTGGTCCTTCCACCATCACCTGCACACCCTTCGCCCACGCGCGTTGCACCAGTTCGCCCAGCGTGCGCAACTCTGCCAGCTGCGCGGCGTCGTTCGCGTCGGCGATGCATCCAGGACGCAACCCATCGCCGAGGCTGATGGTTACATCGTAGCGCCGACAGATTTCCAGCAGGTCGTCAAAACGGGCGTAGTAGGGGTTCTCGCGGTGATGGGTAAGGCACCACTCCGCCATAATTGCGCCGCCACGGCTCACGATGCCCGTGATGCGCCGCTCGGTCAGTGGGATGTAGCGCCGCAGCACGCCTGCGTGAAGGGTCATGTAGTCCACGCCCTGCTGCGCCTGATACTCCACAATCCCCAGGAAGTCGTCTTCGGTCAGCTCTTCCACCGAACGGACCTGAGTCAGCAGCTGGTAGACGGGCACAGTGCCGATCGGCACGGGCGAGTGCTGAATAATGGCTGTACGGATGGCGTCCAGGTCGCCGCCTGTGGAGAGGTCCATCACCGTATCGGCGCCCCAGCGGATGGCGGTGTAGAGTTTCTCCAGCTCCTGCTCAATCCCGGCGCTCAGGGGCGAGCTGCCGATGTTGGCGTTGATTTTGGTGCGGAACCGCTTGCCAATCACTATCGGTTGGAGCGCGGTGTGATGGATGTTGGCAGGGATAATCGCACGCCCGCGCGCGACCTCCTCACGCACGATTTCGGGGTCTACCCCCTCGTGCTCCGCACAAAAACGCATCGCGTCGGTGATAACGCCCTGACGCGCGTAGTCCATTTGAGTCATCGCTATGCCTCCTCGGATCGAGTCTCGCGGGGAGAGCGACGGGGGAGCATGCAGAAGAAGGCAAACAGCTGCCTCTCTCCGCGTTCCCTTCGCCAGTATTACCTGGATCAGGTTCCAGGGGTTCCTCCGAACTGGAGGTCTCAGCCGACTTTGCGTCAGCACCCCCCGCGGTGGCTTAATCATACCCAAAAAGCCGCACGCGGGGGCAGGCATCCCGCGCGCGGCACAGAGAGAGAACTTGCGCCCAACTGCCCGATTGAGCCGTTTGCATGGGAAGACTCATCGGGATGCAAAACTGTTGCAGGCGCGCCATAACCCAATATTTACATGGTTTTGAGGGAATCCCGTATTTTTGACAGGTTGGATTGTCCGCAATTGGGCGGTTTTCGAGTCTATAATAGATGGGAAGCCCTGCAGGGCATGCCCGATTTTCTAACGAGGAGGTTCGAACCGATGAAAGGAATACCAACGATGCATCGCATGGTGATGCTGGCTTTCCTTACGGCGGGCGTTTCGATGCTCGCGAATGCACAAATTTTGCATCGCCGCAGCTTTAACCTCGTGCCGCTGTTCCCCAGCGGGCAGGCGGCAGGGGATGTGGCGTTCGATGGAACCAATCTCTATGTGAGTACATGGAACAGCGGTTCCGGCGCGCAGACTGTCTCGCTGGTGCGTTTGGGGAGTTTGAACACGCTGCTCAGCACCCCCAGCGGCGACTGGAACACCTACGACTGGCGTGTAGATTTGACGCAGGCGGGCAGCTCGCGCGACACGCGCCTTGTGTATTACAACAACGCGCTCTACTGGGGCGCAGGGCTGGGCGACAGCAACGCTGCGAACACAGGCATCCGCCGCTACGACCTGAGCGGCAATCTGGACGCCAGCTGGTCAGGCGACGGCAATCTTTCGCTGAGCGAGGCTGGCGTCAGCCGCTATGACACCATCGATATTGACCCGGGCGCAGGCGGCGGTCCGACACTCGCAGTGGGCGTGTTCGGTTCGACCATCGTGCGCCGCTTTGACTTCACAGGCGCGAACGCGGGCAACGCAGGTCCCATAGGCGGTCAGACCTCTACACGGGACTACGCTTTCGCGCCCAACGGCGACCTGTATGTGCGCACGCAGGGGCGCGTGTCCAAAGCAACTCGCGTGAACGATACGACCTTCAACACCCCTGTGGATCTGGCAACATGGAGCGAAGGCACGCTGGCGCAGGCGTTTGTGGCGTATATTCCGGTCTCGCAGTATTTCGGGCACCTGTCAGACCTCGTGCTGTATAACCAGCGCGTGTCGGGGCAGAACAAGGTGTTTATCATTCAGCCTGATGGCACCGTGGTCGGCGAGCTGACTGGCATTGAAGACACGGGCGAAGTGGGCTACGATGAGGTCGCCTTCGACAACACATTTCTGAACGCCAGCTGGGGCTTCGCTGACGGCAAACTCTACATCTTTGTGGTCAAGGGCGGCACGGGCGCCGCCGCTTACGGCGACCGCCTCGACATCTACGAGGTCGTGCCCGAACCTGCGAGCATGATTGCACTCGGCACGGGATTGGTGAGCCTGCTCGCCTTGCGCCGACGCAAGCGGTAAACGCGCTTCCACTCTTCTTGCAAAGAACCCCTTCACCCGAGGAAGGGGTTCTTTTTATTTTTTTAATTCCAAAATTTCCAAATTTTTTCAGGTACATTTTCATCCTTTCGTGCATTCTATTCATGGAGGAACAAACAGATGCTTCCACGATGGTTTTCAAGAGAGCTTTACACTGGCAGTAAAGTGCGCCCTGCGCACTGGCTCTGTACCCTGATGTTGTTGACACTCATGCTGAGCGTCCTGCCTGGAACGGTTGTTGCCCAATCCGATTGTCTGCGGGCAGATGTGAATGGGGACGGTGTTGTGGACGATGCGGACCTGCTTTCGGTGCTGTTTTGCTTCGGAACGGAGGTCGGGAATCCCACCGTTCCTCAGCTAAATCGCGAGTTGCGCCTTGGCTTGATGCGTGCAGTGCCGCCGCGTTTCCCGGGGGCGCCGAATGTGCCTTTTGGGGGCGCGGATTTCGCGTTCGTCAGCACCACGATGCTGGGCAACGACGGCGACCTGCATCACGCCTACGCTGCCTGGGGCACGCGAGAAGACTTCGTGAACTTCCCGCCGTCGCGCATCGCACAGGGGCTGATTGTCGGGGCAGTCTACCTTCCCAGCGGTGAAACCCCTACAGGCGTGCCCATTCAGGAAGGCTGGCATCTGGTGGGGATGCGCGGTACTCCTGACCTGCAAACCTGGCAAGCGGATCTGTTGGATGCTCGCACGGGAGCGATTATTGCCGAAGGCTTGCCCGTGCTTGCACACCCCATTAATATCCAGCTGGGGCGCACCTGGAACGACATCTGCGTTCACCACTTCCGTGAGGTGCGTTCTGATGGCTCCGTGTGGGCATGCACACGCATCGTGCTGACCTATATGTGTCCGAACGGCCATCTGTTAGATCAGCTGGAAGTCTGGAGACTCTGTCGTCGCGTCGGGTAATACCTCCCATCGGGGGCAGGGGCGATGGCTCCTGCCCTTTTCGGTATACTTTCGCCGAGCGCGATGCATGTGGCTCGGCTGTTTGTGAATATTGCGCAACTCGTCACCCCCACGCGGCTGGGAGCGCATCGGGGCGCGGAGCATCAGCAGGTTCGGCTGATTCGCGATGCGGCAATAGCGGTTCAGAACGGGCGTATCGCCTGGGTGGGGGCGCGCGCCGATTGGCAGGGCAAGGCAGACGAAACGATAGACCTCGGCGGGCGCGCCGTCGTGCCCGCCCTGACTGACCCCCACACCCACGCCGTGTGGGCAGGCGACCGACTGGACGATTTTGAAGCCCGCCTGCAGGGAGCCACCTACGAGCAGATTCTCGCATGGGGCGGCGGAATCTATCACACTATTCGCCACACCGCGCAAGCCAGCCTTGAGGAACTTGTCGCCCTCGCGCTGCCGCGCCTGAAGCGCCTGATTCGCTCAGGCGCCACAACTATTGAAATTAAATCGGGCTACGGGCTGACCCCTGAAGCGGAGCGCAAAATGCTGGAAGCCGTCCAGCAACTGCAGGCGAAACTGCGCCCCATCACTCTGAAGCCGACTCTGCTGATTCATGTACCGCCTCGCTCAGAGCGTGAGGAGTACCTGCGCACGGTCTGCACGCAGCTGATACCCGAAGTCGCTCAAAAAGGGCTGGCGGAAGCGGTGGATGTGTTTGTGGAGCGCGAGGCGTTCACCGTGCCGGAGGCAGCAACGATTCTGCAGAGCGCGCGCCAGCACGGGCTGGCAATCAAACTGCACGCCGATCAATTTCACGCGCTGGGCGGGGTGGAGCTGGGCGTGCGGCTGGGCGCGCTCTCGGTGGACCATCTGGAAGCTTCAAGCGAAGCACAGATTCGGGCGCTGGCTCAAAGCCAGACCCTCGGCGTGATTCTGCCGGGAGTGAACCTTCATCTGGGGTTGTCCCCTGCGCCCGCGCGGGAACTTATCGCAGCGGGAGGCGCGATTGCGGTTGGAACCGACCTCAATCCTGGCTCCAGCCCGCTCTTTTCGGTACAGCAGGCGATGGCGCTCGCAACCCGACTGCATCGGCTGACCCCTGCGGAAGCACTGGTAGCCAGCACCGTGAACGCTGCCACGGCGCTGAGGCTGACAGATCGGGGCGCGTTCGTCCCCAACGCCCGCGCCGACTTTCTGGTGCTGGAAAGCGCCGACTGGCGCGATTTGCCCTACACTCTGGGCGCGAACCCTGTTCAGGCGGTCTGGTGTGAGGGCGTTCTTATCGAGCAGGTATAATAGCCTGCATGACCCGCCAAGCCTTCGATGCGGAACTGAACGCACTGGAAACTAAAGTGCTGGCGATGGCGAGCATCGTGGAATCGATGGTCGCAGATGCCGTCGAGGCGCTCCAGCGTCGCGATTTGGAGCGCGCCGAGCAGGTCATTAAACGCGATGATGAAGTGGACGAAATGGATGTCGATATCGAAGCACACTGCTTGCGCATGATTGCGCTCCAGCAGCCTGCAGGACGCGACCTGCGCATCATCGGCACTGTGATGAAGATGATTACCGACATTGAGCGTATCGGCGACTACGCTGTGGATATCGCCAAAGCGGCGCGCAAGATTTATCAGGGCCACCATGAACCGCCTGAGGTGGACATCCCGCGCCTGTCGCACATCGCACGGCGTATGCTGCTGGATGCGATCGAAGCGTTCGTGAAGCGCGATTTGCAACTCGCCCTGCAGGTGTGCGAGAACGATGATAACGCCGACGCGGTGTACCGCCAGATCCGCTCGCAACTGCAGGAAATTATGCGTCAGCACCCGGAGCAGGTTGTGCCCGCCTCGTGGCTGCTCTTAATTGCTCACTATCTGGAACGGATTGCCGACCATGTAACGAACATTGCAGAGCGTGTGTGGTTTATGGAGACGGGCAGGCTGGAGCATCTGGTGAAACGCCACAAGAGCGGCACGCTGGACGAGGCGTACGCGGAGGCAGCCCAGCACGCCAGTGAGCAGGAGCATGGCGAACCCGAATCCGCTCTCTGAGCGCTGGAGCGCCCTGCAGGAACGCATTGCACGCGCCTGCGCCCAGGCAGGGCGCGACCCCCAGAGCCTGCGAATCGTTGCCGTGTCCAAAGGGGTGCCCCCAGAGCGCATCCAGCACGCCCATGCACTGGGCATCCGCGATTTCGGCGAAAACTACTGGCAGGAAGCCCGTGAAAAAATCCCGGTTCTGCCCCACGATATACGCTGGCACTTTATCGGACGCCTGCAAACAAACAAGGTGAAGTATGTGGTGGGGCGTTTCGCGCTGATTCAGAGCGTCGATCGCGCCGAATTGTTGCAGGAGATTCGACAGCGTGCGTTGAAATTGGGGATTGTGCAGCCCGTGCTGATTGAAGTGCGCCTTTCCGAGGAACCGACGCGAGCGGGCGTGCCCGTGGCGCAGGCGCCTGCGCTGGTGGAACAGGCGCTGCAGATGTCCCATATCGCCCTGCAGGGGCTGATGGGGCTGGCGCCCTATACGGATCAGGAAGCGCCCATTCGAAGGGCGTTCCAGACCCTGCGCGCTCTGTTTGAAACACTGCCTGCCGCGAACCGCCTGTGGCTCTCGATGGGCATGAGCCACGACTTCGAGATTGCGATTCAGGAAGGCGCGACCATGCTTCGAATCGGCACGGCGCTGTTTGGAGAACGCAACGAACAGGGAGGTTGACCATGAAACATCACCCCGAATACGAGGACGAAGCATACGAACAGGCTCGCCCATCGCTGTGGGCGCGGCTCAAAGGCTGGGTCTCGGCAGGCTCTGAAGAAGACGAAGACGACCCTGCCCCTGCTCCCCGCACGGATACGACCGTGCGCTACCGGCGGTTCCACGCGTACCATATCGCGATTCGGCGCGAGGTGCAGAGCCTTGAGGACGCACGGCTCGCGGCGGACGGCTTGAAAGAGGGGATTCAGCAGATTCTGAACCTCGCTTCGGCGCCGCAGGGCGTGCGCGAGCGGATTATTGACTTTCTGAACGGCGTGGTGTACGCGATTGAGGGCAGCGTGGAGAAAGTCAGCGAGCATGTGTTTGTCTACGCGCCGCCCCAGGCGATTATCGACGCGCCGACTGCACTGCCGCGCTCCCGCGCCGACGATTAACGCTCGGAGCCGTTCCCGACTTTCGGGCGCTCCAGCCCGTATTTGAGCATGAGCCGCTCAAAATCGCGAGCGCTCATCAGACGTATCTGAATCTCAGGGTAGAGCGCTCGCAGAAGCGCGATTTTGCGTCGCTTGCGCCGATTGATATTCGCGCGACGCACGGTCAGCTCAATGTAGAGGTCATAGTCGGGGAGATAAAAGTCAGGTGTAAACGACTCCTTGGGGTTGCCGTCCTCGTCGGTTCGAAGCACGAAGGTGCGCGGTTCATACTCCCAGCGGATCTTATAGTAGTCCAGCAGGCGTGCAAACGCCTCCTCGCTGGGATGCACGAACACCACCGTCGCCTTGCGACTTCGCACGGATTCGTTGTGCCTCCTGCCGATATTATACCCGATTTTACTCTCGCCACCGTATTTCAGGGGCGTTTGTGCCATCTTGCTGGCAGAGCGTGGGGCGCGACAAAAGCGGAGCAACCATCCTTGCGATGGAGCAGGTATCCTATATTAAAAGCCCACTCACAGGAGGTGAGGCATATGCGGGAAGAGAAAACGATGGAGACGCCCATGAACGAACCTGAAACCCAACCGACGGAAACCGAACAGGAAGACGCGGTGAGCCTCGACCTGAACACCGCGCTGGCTCGCCTGCAGGAGATGGAGCAGGCACTCGAAGAGCAGAAGAATCTCTACCTGCGCACGCTGGCGGACTTCCAGAACTACCGCCGACGCCAGAACGAAGAGATGGAACGCCAGCGCATGCGCGTGCTGGAAACGCTGCTGGAAGACCTACTGCCCATTCTGGACAACTTCGAGCGCGCCCTGCAGGCGGCTGAAGCCACACGCGAACTGGAACCCCTGCTGGAAGGGGTCAAGATGACCGACCGCCAGATTAAAGCGCTTCTCGCGCGGTTCGATATCCATCCCATCGAGGCGGTGGGCAAGCCGTTTGACCCGAACCTGCACGAAGCTATCCAGCGCGTGGAGAGCGAGGAGCATGAGGATGGTATCATCATCGACGAGGTGGAACGGGGCTATCGGATAGGCGAGCGCGTGATACGCCCCAGCAAGGTGATTGTTGCCAAACGCCCCGAACCGCCCGCAGAACATACCCCGTTGGATATAGAGATATGAGGCACTATTTCGGAACCGACGGTGTTCGGGGTCAGGCGAACACCCTCCTGACCCCCGATTTTGTGATGCGACTGGGGCGCGCAATCGGGCAGCAGCTCTTGCGCACAGCGCCCCACACGCCTCCGCATGTGTTGATCGGACGCGACACGCGCCGCAGCGGTGCGATGCTCGAAACCGCGCTCATCAGTGGGCTGACCGCCGTCGGGGTGCATGCCACGTCGGCGGGCGTCGTGCCCACACCTGCGATTGCCTACCTCGTGCGCGAGGGACGCTACGATCTGGGAATCGTGATTTCTGCCTCCCATAACCCCGCCCCCGATAACGGCATCAAACTGATTGGCAACGACGGCTACAAGTTCCCCGACGAGTACGAGGCGGAAATCGAGCGCCTGCTGGACGAAGCGCCGGAACCCTTTCCCTATCCTGCGCCTGCGCAGATTGGACTGTGGGAGCCAAACGCACGCGAAGGGGAGCGCTATCTGTTCTATCTGCTCCACCTGATGCATGCAATGACGGGCGAACGCGAGCCTCTGCGCGGGGTGCATATTGCCGTGGACTGCGCCAACGGCGCGGCGAGTGCGTTCGCCCCCACCCTGCTGAGCGAGCTGGGCGCGAAGGTCAGCGCCGTCGCCTGCGACCCCAACGGCGACAACATCAACGACGGTTGCGGCTCCACCCACATCGACCACCTCCAGCGCACCGTGCTGGAAACTGGCGCGCACCTGGGCGTGGCGTTCGACGGCGACGCCGACCGCGCCCTCTTCTGCGACGAAAACGCCGACCCTGTGGACGGCGACGCCATGATGACCCTCTGGGCGCTCACACGCAAGCAACAGGGGAGCCTTCAGCCTCCGCTTGTAGTGGCAACCGAAATGAGTAATCTCGGCATGGAGAAGCGCCTACAAGCCGAAGGCATCACACTGCTGCGCACAAAAGTTGGCGACCGCTATGTGGCGGAAGCAATGCGCGCCCATAATGCCCTCATCGGCGGCGAACAGTCGGGGCATATCATCTTCGCCGAACGCGCCACAACCGGCGACGGGCTAGTTACCATGCTCGAAACGCTGAACCTCTATCTCTGCCTGCAACGCCCCTTCTCCGAAATCGCCCACCCCTTTGAACCCTACCCCCAGAGGCTGGTGACGATCCCTGTGCAGGACAAGCACGCCTGGCAGACCCATCCCGAAATACAGGCGTGCATCGCGCAGGCGCAGGCGTTGCTTGCAGGTCGGGGGCGATTGAACATCCGCGCCTCGGGCACGGAGAGAGCGATTCGCATCATGGTAGAGGCGGAAACCCCCGCGCTGGTCGAGGAAGCACTCCAGCCGCTGGTGGAAACCGTGCGTCGTGCGCTGGGGTGAACGCCTCTTAGCAGGACTCGCCCTGCCAGCAGAGAAGCCCTGAGTTAATGGCGCTTCGTTTGCTACACACCTCCGATGTGCATCTGGGGCGCTCGTTCCGATACCTGGGCGAGCGCGCCCCTCTCCACCAGCAACATCTCAAGCGCGCGCTGGAACGGATCTATCAGATCGCTCAGGAGCAAAAGTGCAACGCCGTACTCATCGCCGGAGACTTATTTGACCATCCGCGTGTGGGGCGCGAGTGGGTGGAGTTCGTGCTGAACCTTATCGCCGCGGCGCCCTGTCCGACGCTGGTGATTGCGGGCAACCATGACCCCGCCGAGCGCCACCCGTTCCGCGAGCGCACCGCGCTCCCTGCGAAACTTCACTTTTTTGCGACCTCCGAGCGCAAACCCCTGCCCGCGCTGGAGCTGGAGGTTGCCGCGTGCCCTGCTGGCGACGAGTCGCGCTGGCAGACGGTGCTGAATCGCAATCCCAACGGCGCGCCCTATCAGATTGCACTGATGCACGGCTCCATGCCCTCTGCAGGCGAGGGCACTATCCCTCTCAGCCCTGTACGCCAGTGCGGACTGGACTATGTGGCGCTGGGCGACTGGCACTCGACGCAGGATTTCTCGCGCGAGCTGGGCGTGCCGTGCTGGTATAGCGGCGCTCCTGAGATGATTATGCCCAACCAGCGCCTGCCTGCAGTCGCCCTGCTGGTGGAACTTCACGATTCACAGCCCCCGCAGATTACACCCCTGACCACAGGCACTGCGCACTATCCTGCCGAATCGCGTGAAGACGGCGTGCTGGAAATTGCGATCGATGCGTTCGATTCGCCTCAGAGCCTGCTGGAAGTGCTCGCCGAGCATTTGCAGGAGACCACCGTCGCCCGAATCCGCCTCGTGGGGCGCTGGAACGCCGACACGCCATTAGACGCCAGCGCCGTGCAGCAGAGCCTCCAGTCGCGATGCCTCTGGCTGGAGATAGAATCTGCCTTCCAGAGCGCGCCGCTTCTGCCGCAGACCCACTTTGAACACGCCCTGACGCGGGTTTACGAAGCACGCAAAGCGCAGGGAGCGCCCAGCACGCTGGACGAGGCGTATCAGCTGGCGCTCTATCTGCTTCGGGGGGGCAGGCTATGAGAATCTGGTTCGAAAGCCTTGTGCTGGAGGGCTATGGGCGCTTTCGGGAGCGGAGAGAGTTTCGCTTCGCGCAGGGGTTCAACCTCATCACGGGCGCGAACGAATCGGGCAAAAGCACGCTCCTGAGCGCGCTGCTGGACGCCCTCTACACGAACCCTGCCACAGAAGCGCGCGAGGTGCGTGAGCGCATCCACTGGTGTCATCCCGATGGCTGGCGACTGGAGCTGAGCCTGCAGCTCGGCGACACGCCCGTGCGACTCTTCAAGTTCCATCCCAAAGATTCGCCCCGACGCAACGCCGAGTTCCGCCTGCAGGTCGGGCAAGAAATGCTTGCGGGGAGCGAGGCGCAGAGTCGCTGGGAGCAGCTCTGGAACCTGCCGCGCGAGGTCTACTGCGCCACCGCCTGCGTGCGCCAGCGCGAACTCGCTCTGCTCGCCCGCGACAAAACGCTCACCTCGCTCCAGCAACAATTGCGCCAGAGCGCGCTCGCAGTTGACCTAGACCCCATTCTGAAAGCGATTCGCGAACGCAAAAAACAGCTCGCCTCCGAGCAGAAAGCTATCACCGAACGCCTGAGCGCAAACCAGCAGGCGTACGGACAGGCGAAGCAGTCTGCCGACGAGTATCAGCGCATCCGCGCTCAGCTCGCCCAGAACCGCGAGCGCCTCCGTGAAATTGAGGCAACCGTTCACCAGGAGGCTACTCTGCTGGAGCGCTGGAAAGCGCTCTACACGCAACGCCAGCGCCTGAGCAACCTGAAAGAGCAGGTCAAACGCGCCTTCGACTGGCTTCATCATCACGAAGCGCTCCGCGCCGAGAAGCAACGTCTTGAGACTCAGCTCGCCGCGCCGCCCCTGAGCGCGCTTGCCCGGTTGCCCGACAACGCTCAGGAGCGAGTTCACACGCTCTACGCAACCTATCGCCATGCACGCGAGCAGGAGGCGCAGCAGGCAGAACGCTTCCGAGACGCCCAGCGCCAACTTCAGCAGGCGATGGGTCAGGTGCGTGCTCGCAGGGGCTTGCTCGCGATGGGGCTGGCGCTGATAGGCGCGGGCGCTCTTTTACTTCAGCAAGGAGAACGCTGGGCAGGCTTTCTGGGGTTGGGGCTGGGAACCCTGGCGCTGCTAACGAGTCTACTCTGGCGCTCCCGAACGCTCGCCACAGCACAGGCGAACGCCCAGTTCCTGCAAAAACAACTTGAAGAGCAACGCGCCCAACGCCGCGTCACAGAAACCGAACTGATAAGCCTCCTCCAGCAGGCGGACGTGATGGCGCCCACCACGCCCCTGCGCAACGGCACAGAACCCGACCACGCCGACGCGATTGCCCGCGCCTGTGCCCAGCTGGAGACCCTGCTCCAGCAACACAAAACCCTGATAGAGCAGCTGCGCACCGTGCAGGACAAGCTGGACGCGCTCGCCACGCTGGGAACCTACGATTCCGTCAAAGAGCAGTACCGCACCCTGAGCGTGGAGATTGCCAGCCTTGAAGAGTCTCTGAACAACGACCCGATTGCCCACGAATTGAGCCAGATGCCCGCCGAACAGATGGCGCAACGCGAGGCGCGCTTGCAGGAACTTCAGACGGAACGGGAGCGCCTGCAAGCCGAGTGCCACCGAATGGAAGGGCGCCTGGACGCGCTGAACCTTCAAACGGACCCCGACGAACTTGCGCTGCTGATTGAGCGCGATACTGCCCGCCAGCGCGCCCTTGCCCAGCA
Organism: Armatimonadota bacterium; assembly: GCA_037442385.1. GTDB lineage: Bacteria > Armatimonadota > Fimbriimonadia > Fimbriimonadales > GBS-DC > LDYB01. The sequence continues at coordinate 13,147 of JBBIQJ010000012.1, read as the reverse complement.
GTCAGAAGTGCTGGAACTTACCGAATCCCTGCTCAAAAGCGCCAACGAGAACTACTTGCGCGATCTCAGCCCGCATCTCAAGCCGCGAATTGAGGCGTATCTCCCTGCACTCACGCAGAACCGCTACACGCAGGTACATCTGGGGTGCGACCTCGAGATGAGCGTGTATCACGCCGAGCGTGGGGAGCCGCTCCCACTGGACGAGAAACTGCCTGCGTGGAGCGTGGGCACGTTGGATCAGCTCTTCTTCGCCTGCCGACTGGGGCTGTGCGAGGCACTTTCGGGCGGCATGCGCCTGCCCCTGCTGCTGGACGACCCGCTGGTGTACGCCGACGAATCGCGCCTTGCCGAAGCGTTCGCCCTACTCAGACGGCTCGCCGCCGAGACGCAGGTGCTTTACTTCACCTGCCGCACACCCGCCGACTTCCCCAATGGACATGGGATTGTGCTAGACACGGCGCCATAGAGTCCCAATTCACCACCGCTGGCTGATCTGAATTGCGAACTGTTGCGCCTGGTCTGGAGCGCGCGGTTCCGCAAGCAGGATTAGGTCAAACCGCCCCAGACTCCAGCCCACCTCAATCGCAGGTTGGGGCAGCCAGAACCGCAGCCAGTGCGTGCGCTGGAAAACTCCCACGCTATAGCGCCAGTCAAACTGACACTGGGCGGTGAGCGTCAGCCCCGGTGAAGTTTGAGCGCTCCAGACAGCGATCTGCCAGAAGGGTTGTACGCGGCGATTCACGCTTCTCGATTCGACACGCCCCACTATAGCAGGAGTGGTGTGCAGGAATCCGTCGGCATCGGGTTCGAGCTGATTTGCGACGACCTGCGCCTCGCTGTGTTGCACCCTGCGCACATGAACCCCGCTAAAGAGATTCTCCCCACGAACATGCACCCCCCAGCCCTGCCCGGTCTGGAGCCTCAGCTCGGCATGGGTTGTCCATAGCCAGCCACCACGCGTATCAGCGGGTATGCCCAATGTGGAATCGAGCCACAGGTTGCCGCGGAAGACGCTTCCCTCTTTTTGACCTGTCAGCGTCCCTTGCTGGAGGCGTCGCACCACCCCCCATGAAAGCCCGACCAGATAGCGCAGCTCGGCGTTCGGGAGTGACGTCCTGCCTCTGTAGTCCAGCCACCAGCGATTGAGCGCCGTGCGATTCATAGAAACCTGCACCTGCCCGCCCGTCGTCGGGTTCAGCGCGCCCGCCGCAGCTTCAAGATAGAGCTGGGCGGCGGCGCGATTGCCCGCGTAGCGCTCGGCAGCCTCATAGCGATAGCCGAAACGCCATGCCCCCCGACTATAACAGATCCCGGCAACACGATGCTGGTCGTAATAGGCGAAGGCGTTCACATAAAGCATGTCCGCCCGCGGTTCGGGCTGAAAAAGCGGGACGACATTGGTACGCGCCTCAACCGCGGTGTGCAGGCTCCATCCCGTGCTGGAGCGTGCCCCCAGCTCTGGAAGGCTTTGGAGCGGCGCAAGATAAACAGGCTGGGCAGTCCCCTGCCCAAAGAGCAGAAGACCACCCAGCGCTGTGAGGCACAGGGGAGTGCCCAGCAGTTTCACGGTTGCTCCTACGGTGCCAGCGAGGCAAGTGTCTCGAAGGTGTTGTCGTTGTATTTGACGATGTGGGTGTCGCCCAGGTCAGGCAGCCCCAGAGTGCGTGCCTCGCCGATTTGTGCCACCCTCGTGTTGTCGGGCTTCTTGATATCACCGCTCAAGCTATCACTTGTCCGATGCAGGGTCAGCACGAAGTTGGAGGGGCGGTGAGTGAAGCTGGCTTCGGCGGAGCTGAACCAGTCGTGTCGGTTAATGGCACCGTTCTGTACCTTGAAAGCGCCGCTCACCGTGCCCGACAGCGACTCGGGGGCGTACTGTACTGTGAGGTTCAGCGTCGCCGTCGACGGGTTCGCAGTTGGCGCGAGGGTCAGTGTGAACTCCACATCCGCAGGTCGCCCTACCGCGGGTTCCATGCTCCCGTTGAAAGTGAGTGTTCCACGCGGGAAGCGGTTCACAGGGATGTTATCCAGCGCATCCAGGGGGAAGGGCAGCTCTGGGTTCTCCCATGTGCCCTCGATGCTCCCGGTGAACTTCACAACAGGCGAGGTGTAGCTCACGGTTGCCGTGACCTTTTTGGGTACAGCCTGATCCTCGGTCGCGCTATAGAAGGACTCAATCTCGGCGTTGCTCAGGCTCAGACTGCGGTTCATCCCCGTCATCGTGAGCGACGAGAACTTCACCAGTGAAGGAGTTCCCACATCAGGCTCCCACTGCGTATCCAGGTTCTGAATCGCGAGCGACACGGGTTTGCTGGTGCGCAGCTGAACCTGAACCGTGCCCGCCGTCGCCCGTGTGATGTCGCCGTTGGCGTTGAGAGTCAGTCCCAGGTTGCTGAGGCTGAGCGTTGCATACTGGCTGGTCAAGTTCCCGTTGAAGCTCAGGCTGGAGAAGGGAATTCCATCGTTGCTATCACGAGGAGTGCCTGTGATCACGCCTGTGAACTGGATGGGTTCGCGCAGTTGCGGGTCGCGGATGGTGATGGACGCCTCGATTCGGGTGGGGCGGTTCTGGCTGTCGCGCTGGGTGACGGCAAGCACCATATCCTGCTGGAAGGTAGCGTCGCCCTGTCGTCGCACCTGAATTGTGATACGCCCTGCATCAGGCGTCCAGTTGAACTCGTTCAGCTGGTTTTCGGTCTGAATGGTTAGCACCAGCGTGCGATTCTGCTCGCGAATCGTGGAGACGACCTGCCATGTGTTGCCGCTGGTATTGCCCGTGCGCACCAGACGATGGGCGTAGGGGGTGTCCGCACGCTCCTCGTAGGCGCCCGGCGCTTGCCCCACCAGTGTGTTCAGCATACGGTAGTCCTCGCGGTTCACCTCCGCCAATCCCGTTACCTCAATCATGAAGTCCAGCGAGCGTTTGAACCGATCCAGCGGGGTCAGAACCTCGCTTTCGATAAGGCGTTCCTGCTGGCTGAGCGCGAGATCCAACTCCAGTGACTCGTCGGTACCGGTGCCGCTAACGCCCTGAATCATGTCGCGAAGCATTTGCATCATGCGTTTAGCGGTCGCTACATCGCCCTCGGAAGGCGGCAGGCTATTTTTGTAGGTGTTGACCACCCCGTAGACGATGTTGGCAAGGGTTTCGTTGCGGATGCCCTTACCAATCTCTTCGGGCAGGGTGACGCCCACGCGCAGGTCAAGCGAGGTCTGGTTCTCAAGTCGCTGGCGCACTTCGTGAACGATTTGCGCGAAGCCGTTCGGCGAGAGCGCGCTCAATCCCTGCTCGTGGGCGTAGCGCAGAACCTCTTCGGTCGCCAGCGTCGTCGCCGCGTCCAGCGTGATGCCCGTTTGCCCATTCGGGTTCACCGCAGGCACGAGGATCATCACGCGCACCCTGTTGGGCGCGGTGCCCTTTTCAGCGACCAGCAGCACATCTTTGAGTGCCGCGCTGGCAGGCAACTGCAGGGTGAACCGCCCATTTTCGTCCGTTGTGGCTTGAGCAATCGGGGTGTCGGGTTGCGAGGTCAGATAAGCCCGGATAGTGGCGCTGGCAAGTGCATAGCCGCCCAGACCGCGTGAACGGGGCGTGCCTTCGGGAACCAGCACCGTACCGCCCAGCAGGGTCCCGGAACCAGCACCTCCGCCACCCCCGCCACATCCATTCAACAGCGCTGCAAGAAACAGCACGCCAATCCATCCGATTGTGGAACGCTTCATCGCTTATCCTCCTTAGCAGAGGCGTCTTCTACGCCGCCTCTGCCACTATTATACCTCATTTCGCTGAGTAAAGTCAAGTGTTTGAGTCAAGTGAGTTTACCTTGAAAGACAGTATTTGGACACTCTAGCTAGAAACCGACAGGAGCCTCGCTCCAGCGCGCGAATAACGGTCCGCGGTGGTGACAGATGAAGGCGAATCGTCGTCAGGTGATTGTGGCGCGTGTCTATGAGAAGGCGCGTCGGAAGCTGGAAGCGCATCATAAGCAGACTGACGCGAAGCTCGAACTGTTCTGCCAAAACCCACTTCACAACTCTCTCGATTTCCACGAGCTGGATCGCTGCCCCCATGAAGGCTGGTGGAGCTACAAAGTCAATAACGACATTCGCACAATTGTCGCTGACCATCAGGACTGCTGGGTGGTCTGCTATGTGGATCATCACGACGATGCCTACCAGTGGGCGGCGAAGCGGCGCTTTACGCTGAATCTCCTGGATGGCAGCTATGCAATAGCACCTCCCATTGAGGAAGTGGTTGAGCAAGTGGAAGCCGTGCCTGAGACGACACAGGGATTCCGTGTGCCTTTAAGCGGCTACACGCCTGAAGAGATTATGCGTCTTGGTGTGCCCGAAGACTGGGCGGAGCATCTGGTGCAGGCTACCGAGGAAGAGTTGAACCGTCTGCTGACTCGGGCGATGGAGGAAGACTGGATGCCTGAGGATGTGATAGAACGGCTTTCCGACTTAGTGGACCGCAAGCGCCCCTATCGGGAGCTGGTGCCGCCTCAGATTTCGGTGCTGTTGCCTTCCGAGTTATTCCGCCGTCGCCCGCGCGACTTCTGGGCGCCCGAAAGCGAGGAGGAGATTCGCAAAGCCATTCGGGGCGACTGGCAGCAGTGGATTATCTTTCTCCACTCGTCTCAGAAAGAGGCGGTGGAGCGCGACATGCATGGTCCGATTCGAATCAGCGGCGCGGCGGGGACGAGCAAAACGGTGGTCGCCGCGCATCGAACCGCATGGCTGGCGCAAAAGTATCCCGAAGCCCGAATTTTGCTCACCACCTTCACAGAAGTGCTGGCGAACAACCTGCGCCAGCGCGTGGAGCAGATCATCGGTCCAATTGTGGGCACGAATATTGAGGTGAACCATCTCCACTCGGTTGCCTACCGGCTCTTCCTGCGTGAAATGAATCGCAAAGAAGAGCTGATTGGAAACGGCAGCCCGGAGATGGATGCCCTGCTGGAAGAAGCCATACGGCGTTCGGGGAAGTCAGAGAGTCTGCAGTTTGTGCGCATGGAGTGGGAGGCGATTATTGACGCATGGAATGTGCGCAGTCTGGACACCTATTTGAAGATGGAGCGCATCGGGCGTAAGGTGGCGCTACCTCCCAGTCGGCGTGAGGCGCTGTGGAGCGTGTTCGATCAGGTGCGGCAACTGCTCGAAGAGCGCAATCTGATTACTTATGATGCGATATGCCACGCTGTTGCCGAGCATGTGAACCAGCACCCTGAGTTGCGCTACGACTGTGTGGTGGTGGACGAAGCGCAGGATTTCGGACCTGCGGAGCTGACGCTCATCCGTGCGCTGGCGCCCTCTGATAAACCCAATTCACTGTTCCTGTGCGCCGACTCGCGTCAGCGCATCTATCGCCCTGCAGTGCCATGGTCGCGGTTCGGAATCGACACCCGCGGGCGCAGTTATATCCTGCGTGTGAACTACCGCACCACTAGGGAGATTCAGGACTTCGCCGAGAGTGTCCTGCCCTTCTCGATAGAGGGGTTTCAGGAAGACGAACCGCAGCTTCTGGCGCAACACCCGATTGCGCTGATGAAAGGCGTCGTGCCCGAAGCGAAAGGCTACGACAACATCGAGGCGGAGATGCGCGGCTTGAAGGAGTAGATTTACCGTTGCCTCGACGAGAACATCATGCCGGGCGAGATTGCTATCTTCGCCCGCACAAAACGGATGCTGGAGGCTGTAGAACGCCTGCTCGAACAGCAGGTGTATCCCCAGCGCGGGATTGCCAGCCGGATGCTCAAACAGGGTACACAGCCTGTTCCTTACGAAATCAACTATGGCACTGCTCACAGCGCCAAGGGGCTGGAGTTTCGTGCTGTAGCGGTGGTGGGGGTAAACCAGTCTAACTTCCCAAGCTACGGCGTAATCAAGGACATCACAGACCCTGCGAGCGCCAGGCGAAAGAGGCTCAGGAGCGTCAGCTGCTCTACACTGCTTGCACCCGCGCACGGGAACGGCTCTATGTGAGCTGGTCGCCCACTATCGGGCGAAGTGTATTTCTCCAGAACGCGCTACGGAACGCCGACGCTCGCTGAGGCGCGCTCACTCTTCGAATAAGCCTGGTGGAGACGCAACGGGTTCCACCAGCGAGGGGTCGTCGTGAGCGGGATTATTGACGCGCGTGCTGACAGGATACGCCTCCAGTAGCCCTTCGGGGGCAGGGCGCAAAAGCGCCGCGAGTGTCGCCAGCGGTGTATCGGGCGCAAGCCATAAGGTGTGCTCTTCGGGTAGCAGTATCGCCGGCATACGATGGTGAATCGGTTGCATCGTGGCGTTGGCGTTGGTGGTAATCAGCGTGCAGGTGGTCAGCTCGCTCCCGTCGGGCGACTGCCAGCTCTCCCAAAGCCCTGCGACGCCCAGCGGCTCGCCCTTCACAGAACGCACAAAGTAGGGCTGACGCAGGCGTCCTGTTTTTGCCCACTCATAAAACCCGCTGATGGGTACGATACACCGCCGATAGCGGAACGCCGCGCGGAACGCAGGCTTCTCCGCGAGACTCTCGGCGCGAGCGTTAATCATCTTGTCGCCGATGCCGGGGTCTTTTGCCCAGCGGGGCACCAGCCCCCACTGAAAATGCGTCCAGTAGGGTTGCGGTGTGTCGTGAGCGGTGGCTAACGCCAGCAGAGGCTGGGTAGGCGCAATATTATAGCGTGGGGCGATTGGGAACGGGAGCGGTACCTGAAAATGGCGTTCCAGCTCTTCGGCTTTCGCGAACAACGCAAAGCGTCCGCACATGGGTTAAGCATACCTCTTTCAACCCAGCCGTTCGCCAGCCTGGGGGTGATAGCCGTTGATGAAGGCGGCGACGGGCATGCGCGGGCGACTTTCGGGCTGAACCTCCAGCAGTTGGAGCGCCCCCTCGACACAGGCGACCACCAGCCCCGTCGGGTTCACGGCAAGGAGAGCGCCTGGCTCAGCAAGGGAGGTGCGTTCTACGGGCACGGCTTTCCAGAGTTTGAGGCGTTTGCCCCGGAACAGGGTGTAGGCGCCCGGTCGCGGCGAGAACGCTCGAATACGGTTGGCGCATCGCCCGGCGGGTTCCTCCCAGCGCATCTGGGCGTCCTCTTTCTGAATCGGGCGCGTGTAGGTGGCTTCGGCGTGGTTCTGGGGCGTGCGCGTGAGCGTGCCCGACTCAAGACGCTTCAGCCCTTCCAGCAGCAGCTCGCGCGCGCGTTGCGCCAGCCGCGCCTCCAGAGCGCCCGCGTCGTCTTCGGGGAGAATTGGCTCTTTCACCTGCAGGTAGATGTCGCCCGCATCCATCTCCTCGCTCATCTCCATCAGCGTAACGCCCGTTTCGGTCTCGCCTTCCAGCAGGGCGTACTGGATGGGCGACGCGCCTCGATACTTCGGCAGCAGCGAGGCGTGCAGATTCCAGTTGCCCAGCGGCGCAATCTGCAGCAGTTCGGCGGGCAGAATCTTGCCATAAGACGCCAGCACAATCAGGTCGGGCTGGAGCGTGCGTACCTGTTCGATAAACTGCGGGTCGCGGGCGCGCTGGGGGGTCAGCACGGGCAAACCGAGCGCTTCGGCACGCGCATGCACAGACGTCGGTGTCAGGTGCATTCCCCGTCCTGCGGGCTTGGGGGGCTGGCTCACCACTGCGAGAATAGGGTAGCCTGCCTCATAGAGCGCCTCCAGCGCCGGCACAGCAAACGCACCTGAACCGAAATAGAGAATGCGAGGACGATTCAGACCATCTCCTCCTCTTTCGGCGTGGGGTCGTTCCAGAACAGCGTGGCAGGGTCTGCCCTGTCAATAAACAAAATGCCGTCCAGATGGTCTATCTCGTGCTGGGCGATTCGGGCGGCGATGCCCTCAAGCGTGAGCCGTATCGGCTTGCCATGCCGGTTCAGCCCTTTCAGCACAATCGCGCGGGCGCGCGCCACCTTGCCATAGAGCGCAGGGATACTCAAGCAGCCTTCCACATCCACGACCTGCTCCTGCGAGCGTTCGATAATGCGCGGGTTCAGAATCACACGCATGGGCTGATCGGGCGGCGCCATAATGAACACGCGCAGGGGCACACCCACCTGTGGCGCGGCAATCCCCAGCCCGTTCCACCACTTCAGCGACGCCATCAAGCGCTGGAGGAGCGCCTCAATATCGGGCGTGATGCGCGCCACAGGCGACGCCTTTTTGCGCAACACAGGGGCGGGATATTTCACAATCCCGTCCTCGTCCATCAGATAAAAGTGCTGAAACTCGGGCGGCGCTTCGATTTCGCCAGCGGGTAACACAATCTTCATCGCTACCCGAATTATACCCTTGCGGGTAGAATTGAGGCATGGAGCGCCGATGTCCCTACTGCAGCGCGGAGCTGCTGCCGCCCGAATCGGACGAAACGCCCTCGGTGGAGTGCCCCACATGCCACAACATCGTGCGCCCGCCCAATCCGCACGCAAGGCGGTTTGCGTGGATGGCGCTGCTGACGGCTGTGCTTTACTTTATCGCGATGTTCTCGATGATCGTCGGGGACACCAGTCGCTGGATTTTCCTGATTTTCGGTCTGGCGACGGTGAGCGGGGTGTACCTGATCTATGTGATGTACCACTTCTTTCGGGCGGGGGCATGAACTTTTTCGCTTTTCGCGCAAATTGGGCTATAATAGAGTCGGTGAGCGCGCATGGTCTACGGCTCCGACAGCGCCGAGATAGTTGGGTTAGTCGCGCAGGCGCAGCAGGGCGATGAGCAGGCAGCGGAACGGCTGCTTCAGCTTTACCGCCCGCTGGTGCAGCATGTCGCGCGGCGCTTCTACCTGCCCGATGGCGAACCTGAAGATGTCTATCAAATCGGCATGATTGGCTTATGGCAAGCCATCCAGCGATATAATCCTCAGCGTCAAGCCTCATTTGCAACTTTTGCACGCCTGTGCATTCGCAGGCAGATACTGAGCGCCCTGAAGCACGCCAGCCGAATCGTGTGGATTACTTTTCCGCCGTGCCCCGACCCCGATGAAGAGTCGCACTGGGAGAACATCGCCGATCCCGTCCCCTCCGCGCTGGAGCGCCTGATAGAGCGGGAGCAGTCCCAGGAGTGCAACGCCCTGCTTTTCAGCCGACTCAGCGCGATGGAGTCGCAGGTGCTGACGCTCTGGCTCCAGCGGCTCTCCTATCAGGAGATTGCGAATCGACTGGGTTGCTCGCGCAAAGCCGTAGATAATGCGCTGGCACGAATCAAGCGCAAAGCACGCCGCGTCCTGTAGCGTCGGGTACAATACCCGCATGCCACCGCTGGAGTTAGAACCCGAAACGATGCGCCATCTTGGCTATCGGGTCATCGATACGCTCGTGGACTATTGGCAGAGCCTGCCGGAGCGCCCGATAGGCACGCGCCCCACCCGCGAGGCGATGGAGACCCTGCTGAACGAACCTTTGCCCACCACACCCCAGCCGTTTGAGGCGGTGCTGGACGAGTTTCTCACCAAAGTACTGCCCCATGTGGTGAAGGTAGACCATCCGCGCTATTTCGCGTTTGTGCCTGCTCCCAATAACTATGTCGGCGTGCTGGCGGATACGCTCGCAGCAGGGATGAATATCTTCGTGGGCACATGGATGGTGGGCGCGGGGGCGACTCAGGTGGAGCGCGTGGTGATAGACTGGCTGCGCCAGATAGTGGGGCTGCCCGAATCGGCGGGCGGGTTGTTTGTGAGCGGCGGCTCGGTGGCGAATCTGGTGGGGCTGGCGGCGGCGCGACAGCAGTATCCTGAAGCGCTCCAGCGCGGGCGAGTCTACTACTCCGACCAGACGCACTCCTGTGTGGCGCGGGCGCTGCGCATCCTGGGCTTCCGCGAAGAGCAGATATGCGTGCTGGAATCCGATTCGCAGTTCCACCTGCCTGTGGAGCGCCTCAAAGAGCAGGTTCGGCGCGACCGCGAAACGGGCTGGCTGCCCTTCTGCGTGGTGGCGAACGCAGGCACCACAAACACGGGCGCGGTGGACGACCTGGATGCGCTCGCCGAGGTGTGTCAGGAAGAGCGACTCTGGCTGCACGCCGATGGCGCCTACGGAGCCCCTGCTGTGTTGACTGAAGAGGGCACGCGCCTGATGAAAGGCATCCATCGGCTGAACTCGCTGGCGTTAGACCCCCACAAGTGGTTCTACCAGCCGATGATGGCAGGCTGTATTCTGGTGCGTGAGTTTGACCACCTGCGTCAGGCGTTTCACATCCTGCCTCCCTACCTGCAGGATAAGGAGTCGGGCGTGCGCGGGGTGGACCTGTGCGACTATGGGGTGGAGCTTTCGCGGGGGTTCCGGGCACTGAAGGTCTGGATGGCGCTCAAGGTGTTTGGGATAGGGGCGTTCCGTCAGGCGATGGAGCATAACCTCCATCTGGCGCGGGTGGCGGAGCAGACACTGCGAACAATGCCCCACTGGCAGGTGGTCTCGCCCGCGCAGCTGGGGATTGTGGCGTTCCGCTACGCGCCGCCGAATCTGGAACCGGAGGCGTGCGACTCGCTCCAGCGCGCGCTGGTGAACGCGATGCTAACAGAAGGCTTCGCGCTGGTGAGCTCCACCGTGCTGAAGGGCAGGGCGGTACTGCGCATGTGTACGCTCAGCCCGCGCGCCACCGAAACCGATGTGCTGGAAACGCTCCAACGGTTAGACCGCCACGCCCAGCGACTCGCCAGTCAGGAGGGAGCCAGATGAAACCCACCACGCGCTTGATTGCCCTGCTATGGCTGGGGATAGGGAGCCTTACACTGTTTCAGGCGTTTCAGGGCGTGGCGATGCCGTTCAGCCTCAAGTTCTTTGCGACGCTTCAGGTGCTGGGCGCGCTGGCGCTGCTTGGCGGGCTGGTGTTCGGCTATGTGGTACTGATCACGATGTCGGCGTTCACGATGGTAACGGGCATCTTTGCGCTGATAGCGGTTCCGTTTATGCCAGCGGAGGTGCTGGAGCGTGTGCCGTCGGTCGGTGGACTGCCGCCGCGCGGGGTGATGGCGGGGGGGGCGCTTGGCGCGGTTCTGCTGGGGCGCTTGTGCTGGCTCGGCTTGCGCCGCGACCCACCTGGAGAGTGGGGCAAGAGCGCCGAATAGCTACCCCATCCACTTCTGCAGAAACTTGAGCGTCAGTCGCCATGCCTCGTCGGCGGCGCGGGCGTTGTAGCCGCGGCGGTTGTTCGGGTTGGCAAACGCATGCCCCGCACCCTGAAAGAGGTGAACTTCCACCTGCTTGCCCAGTTTTTTGAGCGTCGCCTCGAACTGCCGCACCGACTCCACCGGGATGCCCCGATCCTGGTCGCCGAAAATGCCCAGCACGGGACAGCGCAGGTTGCGCAGAGTCGTCTCGTCGGTCAGCAGGCGCCCGTAGTAAATCACACACGCCGCCAGACGCGGCTCCTGCAACGCGAGGCTCAGCGCCAGCCCGCCGCCCATGCACCAGCCAATCACCCCCACCTTCTTGCCGCGCAGTTCGGGGCGTTTCGCAAGCCAGTCCACGCCCGCTTTGAGGTCGCGCATGGCGCGGTCTTCGGGCAGCGCCCGCGAGAGTTCGTGCGCCATTTCGGGTTCGGTGGCGACTTTGCCCCGATACAGGTCTACTGCCAGCGCCAGATAGTTCTCCTGCGCAAAACGGCGCGCCTGCTCTTTAATCCAGTCGTTCAGCCCCCACCACTCGTGAATCAGCAGCATTCCGCCGCGCGGTCTGGATGGCATCGCCGCGTAGGCGCGCACATGCTCAGAACCGACCTGAAGCACAACCTCCTGCTCTTTTATCTCACGCATCGCCTGCACCTCCGCTTTCAGTGTACCCCAGAGTGGCAGAGGCTGTCTGAGAATTTTGGGTCGATGCGGCGCCTCTGCAACAGACCGTCTCGCGCTGTCATTCGGCTCTGGTTAGCGAGAGCATCCGGTACCGAAGTTGAACATCACAATTAGCAGATCTGCATCGTCCACGATGTGGTCATTGTTCACATCAGCGGGGTTCGATCCTGTCGCGCCAAAGGCAAATAGCACCACAAGCAAGTCAGCATCATCCACGCAACCGCTGCCGTTCACATCACCCGCCTGACGGAACGGCGTGTCGGTAGACCACACTGGACCTGCAGGATTGCCGCCATAGCGCAGCTTGCCGTGGCTCGGACCGCCGGGCGTGTTCGAACTATCGAGAACTTGGGTTCCGCTGCCTTCATCAAAGTGATAGAGCGCTGCAGTCTGTGCATCAGGCGTGAACGGCTGAGTGGGCGGTGTGAAGTTACTATTGTAGCGTAATGTTGTAGAAAGACGCACCTCATCCATGTAGCCACTGAAGGAAGGATAACTACTGCGGTCGTAATCATGCTTTTCCGCTCCGATCACCAGAAAGGGGTCGCTGAACTCGCATGACTGTCCACCGTAGTTTCCGCAACAGTTATCGCACGGCACGCCGTCGTCCGGGTAAGAGATGTCGCCGTCAGGTCCATCGCCTTGAGCCTCTAACATGCCGTCCACATAAAGCCAGAGGTAGCCATCCGAGCGGCGACGCTGTACCGCAATATGATGCCAGTTCTCATCCAGCACATTTGAGATACCGCAAATCGTGGAATCGCCAGTACCGTCACCACTGACCCCAAAAACAATCCGCCCTCCTGCAACCGAAATGCCGAACTTGCGATCCTGATTGAAGCGATCACGGTCTATAATGATGTTACCATAAATCCAGTTCACGTTCGCGCCGCAGGAAACTGGGTCAGTCAGATTGTCGGACAGAGTGCCCTTTATCCAGAACTCAATCGTGAAATCAGTCGCGCCGATATCCGCGGGTGGACCAGGCAGGTTAGTGTTCGGATCGTCGACTCGGATTTTGACGCGGTCGATGTCGGCTCTGCCATTCCCGTAGAATCGTAGCGAGTAGCCCTGTGAATATGCAATCCCCACACTCAGTAAGACGCTCCAGGAACAGAAGCACAAACCTCGTCCAAAGCACCATTTGTTCATGCCGACATTATACTACAACTTGTACTAAGAGGCTGTCCAGGAATTCTTGGAGATTCTAGCGGGTGAACCTGTTCTGTTGCAAGGATGCGTATTCCACCTCGTGGCACGATTCATTGCGCCGCGTGGGGCGCGGCGACCGCGCCCCTACCCATGTCCGTACGGACGCGGTTTCCGTGTGCTGTTGGTTCGCGGGCACGGCGACCGTGCCCCTCCTGA
>JBBIQJ010000011.1:0-29705 GCA_037442385.1 Armatimonadota bacterium | reverse complement strand
GGACACCCGAACGATTGTGGCGCGGCTGGAGCAACCCCACTCTGTATGGCAGTGGTTCACGGGCGATTGGGTGCTGGGCAACGGCTTCTATCGCCCCCTGCCCAGCTTGCTCTACAAGCTGGACTACACGCTCTGGGGACGCAACCTGCTTGCCTACAAGTGGACGAACGGCGTTCTGGCTCTGCTCTGTAGCTGGCTGGTGGTGGGTCTGGCGTGGCAGTTGGGCGGGCGTCCGATGCAGGCGCTGGGCGCAGGGGCGATTTTTTCGCTCTGGCAGACCGGTTTCCTGTCGGGCGTGCCCGCGTGGGGGAGCTGGGTGTGGTTTGCAGGCAGTATCGCCTGGGGGTGGCGTGTCGGCGACTGGCGCAAGGGCGCGTTGCTGGGAGCGCTGGGGGCGACCGCCCTCTGGGAACTGAACTTCATCCCCAATTTGCCCGACCTACATCTCGCCTCTTTCGCCTATCGCGCGATGGGCTGGATCCCGGGGCGCACTGCCCTCCTGATGACTTTTTTTGCCCTCATATGCCTAATGGCACTCTGTCGCTATGCGCTGACCCGCCATTTCGGCTGGGCAATTGCCAGCCTGTTAGGGTTTCTCGGCGCGCTGGGCAGCCATGAGGGCGCTGTGATTCTGCCGTTGCTGATGGCTCTGTGCGCCTTCGCGCTTAGAAAACGGGGCGGCATGTTCCCCGCGTGGGTGCTGGTGGTTAGCGTTCTCGTTCTGGGGGTCTACCTTATGTTTTACCAGCACGCCATCCCCACCGACACGGAGTATCACCGCCAGCGGCTCAAGCGGTCCAGCACGATGGGAGTTGCGTGGCTGATGTGGCTCTTGCCCCCTGCGCCTGCCCTGTGGTCTCAGTTGTTGCTGCTGGGAGACGCACCGCTGGCAATTTTTCTGCCCGTCTTCTGGGAGAGCGTCCTGCGAGTGACCATTTACGGGCTGGCGCTTGCGTGGACTATGCGTCGGGAGCGTCTAACGGTCGTGGGCTGGCTCGGCTCATTCATCGCCTACCTGCCCCTTTCCCCCGTAATCCCGCTGATGCACTACTACTATCTGCCTTCTGTGTTTCGAGCGCTTTTGATTGTGTGCCTCCTGTCAGGGCTGATTCGTGTGGCGCATCGCTTCTCGGAGGCGCCTGTCGCGCGCCCGTCGGAGCCAGCCATAAAAGAGCGGCGGCACCAGCAACAGATAGAGCCAGAATAGCACCAGACTGATCCAGCCGAACATCAGCACATCGGTCCCAAAAGTGGTGTTCGTATAGCCCTCTCGGAACAGAATCCGTCCACTGTGGAGACCTGCAAGAATAAGCGTCAGCACGCCAAAGCGCCACACGGGCGACAAACGGTCTACCCAGAACTGCCACCGCAGGGCGGGCGCCATGATTTTAGAGCGCATACCTGCGGCGTGAATCAGCGTTTCGCGAGCGCCCGGATGCTCAGGGTCTATGGCGAGCGCGTCCAGACTCAGTTGCCAGCCTGTGCGCCAGTCGCCGCGTCGCACGGCGACCATCGCCAGAATCCAGAGCGCGTCGGGGTCTTCGGGGTCTTCGCGGAGGCAGTGGCGGGCGATTCGTTCTGCCTCGTCCAGTTGCGCTTGTGAGCATCGTGCGAGCGCGAGCGCCAGCTGCGCCACCCGATTCGTGGGTTCCAAACTCAGCGCCTGATGCGCCAGCCGGACCGCTTCCGGCCACTGGGCGCGTCGGCAAGCCAGGTCCGCCAGATGCACAAGCACCGAAGCGTTCTGGGGGGCTAAACTCAGGGCGCGGCGCAACGCCGCCTCCGCCCGATTGAGTCGCCCCTGATCTTTCAGCACAATCCCCAGCACATAGTGGGGGTAATACCAGTCGGGTTCATAGCGCACCGCCAGCATCGCCTCATTCAGGGCTTGTCTGGGGTTTCTGCCCACCTGATACGCCAGCGCCATCAGTGCGTGGGCATAGCTGTTGTCAGGTTCCTGCTGGAGCGCTCGCCGCAGGTAGCGTAGCGCGACCTGCCAGTTGCCCTGCGCCACCATCTGCCTGCCCAGCTCAATCAGCTCGTCGACCGAATGTCGTTGGGGCGGTTGTTGCACTGTCTCACTCCTCCACTGAGCGCACCGCCAGCACCGCCAGCCACATCACCCCGAAGATAAACGCCAGCAGGATGCCCAGCGGCGCCCACACAGGCTTCAGATGCCCGCCCATCTCCAGATGCGCCAGCACATGGGGTTCATTCTGCCAGCGCAGGTAGTACCCCAGCCCAACATGCAGCGCGAGCGACGCAAAGCGCAGCAGGCGTCGGCTCTCAGGATAGAACATCCCAACTGTGAAAAAGATGGGCATCGCAATCAGCCATATCAGCAAACAGAGAAGGCTCTTCTGATAGAGGTCATGCTCTTCCAGCCGCCGCGCGTTAAGGATGGACAACACAATCCCCAGCGGACCGCCGAACGCGGTGAAGTAGAAAATCGCGCGCTCGCTATAAAGCGGTGGCAGATACTCCTTGAAGTAGTAGCCCGAATCTCTCATGGCATCAGGCGCTCCTTCTTAAGCCACTCGGCGACGGGGTCGTACAAGCCCGTTTCGTTGGCGTAGGTCGCGTAGTTGCGAGCGGTGCGCGCCCAATCCAGCGTGAGGGGGCTGATGGTGCGTGCCAGTCGCAGCAGTTGCTCGGCGCGGATGGGTTCCTTGCGCCCCGTGCGCAGGGCGTTCGCAATCGCCTCTTCGGCAGCGCGCTCGCACAGCGCCTCAATATCCGCCCCTGTGAAGTAGCGGAGCGCCTGCGCCACCTTGCGATAGTCAAAATTCGGCTCCACAGGGCGCCCCCGCAGGTGAATTTTTAAAATCTCTCTCCGCGCCTCCAGGTCAGGCGGCGGCACAAACAGCACGCGGTCGAAACGGCGGGGACGCAACAGCGCAGGGTCCACATGCCATGGGGCGTTCGTCGCCGCCAGAATCAGCAGGCGCTCGTTGGAACTGTGAAAGCCGTCCAGCTCCTCCAGCAGCTGGTTCACCAGCACGCGCGAGTAGTGCGCCGCGTCGGTGCGCTTCACTCCCAGCGCGTCCAGCTCGTCAATAAACAGAATACAGGGCGCATAGCTGCGGGCGGTCTCAAACGCCTCATGCAGGAGCTGCTCGCTGACCCCAATCCACGGCGAGAGAATCTCGTGAATGCCGATATAGAGCATGGGCATCTCGCACTCGGTCGCAATCGCTCGCGCCAGAAGCGTTTTGCCGCAACCCGGCGGTCCATAAAGCAACACCCCGCCGCCCACGCGCTTGCCATACGCCTGATAGAGTTCAGGACGCTGGAGAGGATAGATAATCATCAGCCGAATCTGCTCCTTGAGGTCTTCCATGCCTCCCACATCGGCGAATGAGACGCCCGTGGGACGCACGGGGAAGAAGGGCGCGCTGCCGGGTTCAGGGGGTTCGGTTTCGTAAGGGGTTTCCTCCGCTTCTTCGTCGTCTCCAGAAAGTTCGGAATCGCCTGCACGGGGCGCGTCGCGCAAAATTTCGGCTTCCAGATCGTCGGGATAGACCTGCAGGAAGGCGTGCAGTTGCAGGTCGGCTTCGGCGGCGCGCCCCAAATTCCGAAGCATCCGAATTGCGCCCAGCCACGCTTCGCGAAGGCGCGGCTGGAGCCTCAAAATGGCGACATAATGCTCCAGAGCCTGCTCAAATTGAGCCGCCTGCTCCAGCAACTGCGCCAGATGCAAACGCAGCGGCACATCATCAGGTGTATTCTGAACGGCTTCCTCCAGCGCCCGAATCACACTTTCCGACGCCATTAAGAAGATGATACACCTCAGCGCGATAAAAACCTGCTTTTTTCGCGCTGTGGGAACTTTTCGGGGTGCAATAGGGTATAATAATACCGACACACGGGGGCGTCAGGGTTCGACAGAACGCGATTGGCGCTCAGTGGCGAGCCGAGGTGCGGATGGCCTCGTAAAAAATCCGCAAACAAGAAGTGCGACTCCTAACTATGCTCTTGCTGCCTAATTGACGGCAGCCGCCGCTCTCCTCGCGGTCGGTCCGAGGGGAGTTGAGCGTGGGCCAGACCGACTGGCTCCGAAGGCGGCGCCCAGCGCCAACGGAGGACATAGAACTGGGCTGGCGACGGGATGCCATGTCCGTCGGGACACCCGCCGCGAGAACCAAAGACGGACTACGCTCGTAGAAGCTGGGTGTACAAGCGTTCTGGAAGGGGGTTCAATTCCCCCCGCCTCCACCAAACTCCACAAACCACTCCCTCCTCTGAAGGTATCATCTTTTCGATGTGCACGCACGCGATTTATCGGGAGTTATGGGGTCATCTGGGGCGCGAGACGAGACCAGCGCCCGCGCAACGCACGCCCACCCTCCGCCTGCCCCAGCGCGTTCGGAATATGCTGGACCTCACCTACATCCAGACGCCAGAATTCCCCACCTGGCCGGGCACGCCGAAGCTGGTGCGTGAACCGCTCTATACGCACGAGTCGTCGGGCTTCTACGCGAACCGCTGGCAACTCTACGAACATCACGCCACACACATGGACGCTCCTGTCCATTTTGTCAAGGGGAAGCCGGCGCTGGATCAGCTCACGCCTGCCCAGCTGGTGGGCTATGCTGTGGTGGTGGACATCCGCGAGCGGGCACAAAAGAATCCCGACGCCCAGCTCACTGCCGACGACCTGCGCCAGTGGGAGCGCCGCTATGGGCGCATCCCAGCGGGCGCGATTGTGTTCATGCTGAGCGGCTGGGGCGCCCGCACTCGCGACGAGCAGGCATATCGCAACGCCGACGCGCAGGGCGTGATGCACTTCCCTGGCTTTGCACCCGACGCCGCCGAGATGCTCATCAAAGAGCGCAACCTCCTCGGCATCGGTGTGGACACGCTCAGCCTGGACTTCGGCGCGTCCACCACCTTCGCCGTGCATAAGATTGTGCTGGAGGCGGGCAAGTGGGGGCTGGAGAATGTGGCGAACCTTGAGAAACTCCCGCCGTCGGGCGCGGTGGTGTTCGTGGGTGCGCTGAGGCTCCAGAACGCTTCAGGCGGTCCCGTGCGATTGATGGCGCTATGGTAAACACAGCGCAAGCGCGCAGGCTGGCGCATGTGCCCACGCCCCCATGGCTTGTGGCGCGCATGGTCGCCGCGCTGGAGCAGTGGATTAGCCCCCAGCGCTCCCTGCGCGTGCTGGAGCCTGCGTGCGCCGATGCGCCCTTCCTGCACGCCTTCCGGCACCGCTACGGAACCCACCACCTGCTGGAAGGGGTAGAACTCTGCCCCGACCACGCCGCCGAGTTCCCCGTCCACGACGCCGACTACCTGCTCTGGGAACCCGACTCTGGAGAGTATGATGTGATTCTGGGCAACCCCCCCTACGGAATCGTGGGCGACGAAAGCCATTACCCCCTCTCCCTCCTCAAAGAGCGCAAACCCCTCTATAAAAAGCGCCTGCGCACATGGCACGGCAAATATAATCTCTACGGCGCGTTTATCGAGCGCTCGGTGGAACTGCTCGCGCGGAACGGCGTGCTGGCGTTCGTTGTGCCCGCCAGCTGGCTCGTGCTGGACGACTTTCGCAAACTGCGCGCCTACCTCTTTGAGCGCGGCAGCCTCCGAATCGAGTATGTCGGCAGGGTGTTTCCACGCCGAAATGTGAGCGCGGTTCTCCTCTACTTCCAGAAGGGGCAAAAAGGCGTGTGGCTGACCGACGGCATAGCGGAAACACACTACCCCGACCCGCTGCCCAACCAGATGATTCGTTTCGAGGACGACACAATTCGGCGCTGGGAGCGGTCGGGCACGCCGCTGGGAGAGGTGTTTGCAATTCACTTCGCGGCGCGCAGTACCGAGTTCCGACGCTCTGGCTTGACGCGCCCGACTCGCCACGCAGGCGATGTGCCCGTGTTGACAGGGCGCAACCTGCACGCAGGACGCATCGACTACGAAACCTGCTATTCGGGGTTCTGGATGCGCAGAGAAGACGCGCCCCTGCTGCGCCCCTACTATGCCACGCCCCATCTGGTGGTCGCCCACACTAAAGGGAGTCGTATCGTATGTGCCTACGACGAATGCGCCTACCCCTGGCGTGAGGAGTTTCACCTGATTCCCCATTTCCAGCAGGACGCACGCCGTGTGGAAGCGAAACTGAATCAGCCGATGGTGTCGCAGCGTTTACATGCGATGTACCGCTACTTTGTGCCGCACCTTACCCGAACGATGCTGGCGAGGGTTCCTTTATGAAAGCCTACAGCTACTTGCAGAACCTGATCTACACCATCGGCGCGCGCCCTGCCACCTCGGAGGCGGAGGCGCGCTCACGCATCATGATTGAAAGACGCCTGCATGAGCGGGGGATTAAAACCCTGACCCAGCCTTTTCGTAGCGTCCCTTCTTTCACAACGCCTTGGGTGGCAACCTCGCTGGGGTTCGCGCTAGCGGGTCTCATTGCGCTGGCGTCGCTCTGGTGGAGCGCGGCAGTGCTGAGCCTGCTGACCTCAACGCTTTACTGGGGGCTGGTGAGCGGCAAGTGGGATGTGATGCGCTTTTTCCCCCAGCGGCAGAGCGCAAACCTGATTGCGATTGTGCCCCCACGCGAGGCAGTCAAACGCCGTGTGGTGGTCATGGCGCACCTTGACAGCACACGCGCCGCGCTTTTGTGGGACCCCAAAACCGTGCGCTACTTCGGAGCGAGCTTCAAACTGCAAACGCTACTGCTAGGATTGTTGACGCTCGGCGCGCTGCTGGGGATTGCGGGTTACGCTACGGCGGGCAAGATTCTGGTCATTCCTGGCACGCTCCTTTCACTCTGGGGGCTGTTTGTGCTGGCACATCGCGAATGGCGCATGCCGTGGGTTCAGGGCGCCAACGACAACGGTTCGGGGGTGGCGGTTCTGTGGACTCTGGTGGAACGCCTCGTCGAAGCGCCCCTCCAGCACACCGAAGTATGGGGCGTGTTCACGGGGTGCGAAGAGGTGGGCACGCCTGCGGGCGCGTTCGCCTTCGAGCGCGAATACGGCGCCCAGCTGTACGACGCGGAGTTCCTGATTGTGGACCATGTAGGGCTGGGGCCGCCCCGCTACCTGCTCGCCGAAGGCATGCTCCCGCGCCAGCACGCCCACCCCGAAATGGTGCAACGGTTCGCGCAACTCGCCCAGCAACATCCCGAATGGGAACTCCAACCGAGCGCCGTGCCGCACGGCGCCTACACCGATGCACTCCCGTTTCTGATGAAACGCTACCGCGCGATTGCCCTGTGGTGTGAAACCCAGCCCGGCATCCCCCCTAACTGGCACTGGGTCAGCGATGTTATCGAAAATGTCTCACCCGACGATTTAGAGCGCGCCTGCAAAGTGGTAGAAACTTATCTGCGGGAATATGACTGACGCTTAGCAGCGCTCCAGGAAAGCCAGCACGACGCGGATCAAGAGGCATCGATGCCGACACCAGACGGCTGAAGCCGTTTTGTCGCAAGGGTTCGCACTCCACCTCGTGGCACGATTGATTTCGCCGCGTGGGGCGCGGCGACCGCGCCCCTACGGATGCCCGTACGGACGCGGTTCCCGCGTCCTGTTCACCAAGCCCCCATTCTTTGCGACAGAGCCGCTGAAGCCGTTCCTAACCGCCAACCTGTTGCTGTCCTGCGGGTAATAACCCCACGGCTCACCCGCTTGCGTTATCATCAACAAAGTACCCCCGCTGTGCGCAAACCGCTAGTTCCCATTATACCCCAGCGCGTTCCCAACAGGCAGGTAATCCTCCACACTTGCCCACCTCTCGCTCCCTATCGCCCGACTATACACCCGCATCGGCACACCCCCACAGCCTATCCGACACACATACCGATATTCCTGCCCAGCCAAAACATCCCGCTTCCACCCCGAACGCCGTCGCTATTATACCCATACTCGTATGCTACCTTTGCGTCGCCGCGCAACAACCCCCAATTCAAGACACTACTCGCCAGATTCGAAGCCCTAGTGCAGGGATCCTATGTCGACAATCTTATTTAAACCTGAACCATCTAATTGCACTTGCCAAAGAACCGGATAATGTCCATCCGAAAGGAAAAAGAGATGGTCTCCGACACAACGCATTTGAGTGAGCCGACCTCGGAATTGTACGAGTTTCCTTATTTGCTTGGTTTGAATATCAAAGCAGTAAATTTCATCAGCACTCATCTCTAGGTCGTGAACCAAATCACAGAAGAATCGGCCGTCCTCGCGGGCGACTAAGGCATCACCATAGATGGGGAGAGATTGTCGGCGTACTACCCGCGTCCCTGACATTGTGAGGGGCTTATTCAACTCTGCAAGAAACCATTTTCTGCCGTGAGAGGAATATAAAGAGAGAATTACACGCCTATCATCAAGCACTTGCTCTAACTGATACGGACTTACACTCAACCGTAAGGAGATTGTATCCCCACGCAGCGCGTCCACAACGGTAGCAGATTTTTCGTCTTCAATCCCATAAATTTCCCATCCAAATATTGTGAGATATATCCGAATTTTATATCGTCTCATGATAAACTTTCCTGGTGAAACTCGTTGAATTTGGGCTTCCCATACTCGCTTTACATTTGTTAAACGATACATTTTGCCTGTATCTAATTTTACCATGAAACTATATACATCAGAGCTGACTCGATTGCGTCGTTCTCGAACGGATAACACCGCTTGATTGTCATCAATTACGCAAATCTCCTCAATACTCCCTGTGGTCTGAAGCACACGGTGCAACCGATTACTGAGGCGATCAAAACTGAAGAGAACATCATGCTTGTCCGATTTAGCATTAAAAACGATTATCCTTCCAGAAGGTGCCACATCAAATACGGGGCTAACCTTACCCACGTGGAATGTGTCTGCCCAGAGAAAAGTGCCATACAGGCAAATCCCTGAGCACAGGGCTCCTATCGTTATCATCAATCCCCAAAAAACCAATATGCGTCTGTTCCGCATTGCTTCAAGGAGCGAGTATGAAACACCATCCAGGACGAACCCATAGGAGTAAACCAATCCATCTCTTGGCACGAAAGCAGGTGGCAGGTCTCGGAGATAGATTACAATCGACGCGCATGGCACACTTATATAAACTGCAGTCACAGAGCATGCACACTGGCGATATAAACAGTCCCATCCTCACGCAAATCCTGAACCTACACCGCATTCGGCGAACGCAACTCACTGCTCGCAAACGAATCGCTGAACCACCTGCTGGTCGGCTATGCACATAGTCCTCCTGAGCCACGCCTCCCAAACCCGACAGTGGACGACTGTAGGTGCGTCGTATACCTGTCCCACAGCTCATACTACACCCAAAGCGATATTCCTTCCCTTCCCAGTAGTTGATCATCTGCACCAGACAGCCATCGCTATTATACCGAAACTCTTGCAACAGGCGCCCCTCGCTTTCTCCTTCGCGGCGCCAGAAGCGAGTGAGCAAACCTGCCTCATCATACTCAAAAAACCGTTCATAGATGATAGGTTGTCCTTCTGGAGTTGGCACAGGACCGACCCACCGCGCCAGCGTGCCTTCGGGGTTCCACACAAAATTATTCTCCTCGCCACTCCACACACCCAGCACACTCGCCAAACGACTTAATGCCCCATCAAAACTGTACACATTCCCATACAGATAGGTTAACATTCACTCCGCATCTTCAGCCGATACATCGATGTCGAAAGACACCTGTTCCAAAGATTCAAGGAATTGTTGAGCGTTTTGATAAAGCTCCAAGAACCCCCACTGGATAGCCAGAGAGGCTATCTTCTCAGATAAAGTCTTGCGCACACGATAGCCTTCGCCGCCTCTTAAGAATCTCGCAAAATTATATTCGACCTCTTTCATCAATAAATCTATGATTATCATAGATACTTTCTTTTGATTATCCGATAATTTCTCAAAAACCTGCGAAATCCATTCTAAATCGAGACTGCTCGCAAAAAATGTTTCGTTGGGCGAAACATTCGATTTCAGCAGTCGGGATAAGGCGATTTCCACTTTGAACAGTGAAGCATAAATTTCAAAGCATTGCAAAATCTGACTCTTATCTCCTTTTCTAAGCATCCAATGTCCTAAAAGTGCTACAGCTTCGGACGAAAGATGATAATTAAGTAAATCTCTAAGAACCTGCTCTGCCTTCTCACTCTGATTTTGAACCAACAGGCTCTCTATATGATGCTTCTGCCAGAAAGCTGTTAGGTTAGGATGTAAGTTGGGACGTGCTGCGAGATCTTCGGCGAGTACAAGTGCAAGATCATCCCGCCCTCTTTGCTTTAATTCTAAATAGACAACAATGGCATGCTCTACAGCATACCAATAGGTCTCTAATGTATCACACGAATCAATAATGCGGCGTGTGCGATCTATCAATTGCTCACTTTGAGACTCCCGCAAAAGGTCCAGGAAGCTCTCTCTCACCTGACCAAAAGACACGAGTTTTCACCTCGCCCCTATTCTACCCAACTCCATCACCGCCCGATTAGCGGCACCACCTCCAAAACAACTACCTGTACCGAGATACGCTTGAGAGCCTACTTGCCACTCGCCTGTGCCCCCTCCCGATACCAACTAACCACTCCACCACAACTCTCCCAGAACTCCAATTCATGTTGATTGTCTCCCTTTTGACCATCACCGATAACGATATCCTGAACCTGGCTGAGGCACGGCTTCACCCGTCAGAGAGAAGCGCTCGTTGCCCTCAATTTTAGAAACCTTCAGGTATAATTACCCGTCCAATCCAATAGAGGAGGGAAGGAATGGCGGTGGGGAACTCTTTACTGCCTCATCTCGTATATCCCCAATAGAATGGAGGCGGTAATGACCCATACAGCCATTGCGCATAGCATGGAACAGGAACTTCTGGATCGCGAGTTCGATGCGCTGGTTACACGCTATTACCAGCAGGTCTACAATCTGGCATACCGCCTCACGGGCAACGCCGCCGATGCGGAAGACTTGACCCAGGAAGCCTTTCTGCGCGCCTATCGATTCTTTGACCGCTACGACCCCACGATGCCCTTCATGAACTGGATTAGCCGCATCATGACCAACCTCTACATCGACGAATACCGTCGTCGGAAGCGCCTCCCGACACTCTCCATCGAAGAGCGATTCGAGAACGAGGAAGGCGAAGAGAGCGAACAGCTCGATATTCCCGACCCTGGTCCGTCGCCTCTTGAGATTGCGGAGGCGAACCAGTATGCCGATGCGGTTCAGGAGGGGCTGATGCGGCTGGCGCCCGAATTCCGCACCGCGGTCGTGCTTGCCGATGTGATGGGGCACTCCTATGAGGAGATTGCCGAAATGATGAACACCTCCATCGGCACGGTGCGCTCCCGTATCCACCGGGGGCGTAAACAGCTCCGTGACATCATCCAGAAGAAATACCCGGAACTCTTTGAGCGAGGTGATTTGAAATGAATTGCCGTTATGTGCAGTCCCGACTGTCCGCGTACTTAGACATGGAACTCACAGGTCATGAACACCAACTGATTCGCTCTCACATAGAGAACTGTATCGAATGCTCCACCGAGTTTGAACGCCTCAGACGCATGAAGCATCTTCTTCGCCAGCTGCCTGTTGTTCAGCCTTCCCAGGGTCCCGAAGCGGTTTTAGCGCGTCTTCGCACACAGCGCACAGCAGTGTCCCAGACTGCCGTGATTAGAGTGGGGTGGCGATCGACCCGGTGGTGGCAGATGGCGGCGGGCGCTGCCGCTGTGGGGGTCTTCCTGTGGTGGAACAGTACCGTCGCCGAAACCCGGTCCGAAGCAACCTTCGCCGCCTCATCCCCTGCTCCCATCCCCTTCCGATCTTCAATAGAGCCGTCCCTGTTCCGAAAGCCATCTCCGCTCCCCTCCGAAATGTTCACTCCAGTGCCTTTCAATCAGCCCGTTTTCAGCAGCCCTATTTTACCAACAAACTATTATCCTGCCGCCAATAGCACGCCCTCATTTGAGGGATTGTATCACACTTTTTATTTCCAAAACCGATAAATTGAACACGGAGGGAGGATGCCTATGCGACGATATGGATGGATTCTACTGGGGTTAGGTCTGGTGCTGGGTGCAACCCTTACTTTGCTCATTACCCGGCACATAAGCCCGCTCCAGGCGCAGGAGCGCACAACCGTCGCGCTCACACCGCAAGAGCGCACAACGCTGGCAAGTTTTGAATCGGCTCTGACCCGCATCGCCGAGGCGGTTCAACCCACCGTGGTGCATATCCGTGTGGTCAAGCAACTGGGGCGATCTTCAGATGAGAGCATAGAAGACCCCTTCGGCTTCTTTGAGCGGTTCCGGGAGCGCCTGCCCGATAGTCAGCGCATCCTAATCCCCCCGCCCCGAATTGAGGGACAGGGTTCGGGCGTCATTATCCGCAGCGACGGCTACATCGTGACCAACGACCATGTGGTCAGCGACGCCAAAGAAGTGGAGGTGACCTTCTTTGACGGCACGAAGGCGAAGGGGGAAGTGATTCGCGCTCCCAGCGTCGATATCGCGCTGGTGAAAGTAGACCGCAAGAATCTGCCTGCGGCGGTGCTGGGCGACTCGTCTGCTGTCAAGCCCGGACAGCTGGTCTTCGCGATTGGCAGTCCCTTCGGGCTGGAGAACACCTTCACGATGGGCATCGTGAGCGCTGTCGGGCGGCGCGAGCAGATTGCTGGCTCCGACCGCGTGCGCTTCTACCCCGACCTGATTCAAACCGACGCCGCCATTAACCAGGGCAACTCTGGCGGCCCGCTGGTTAATTCGCGCGGCGAGGTGGTTGGTATCAACACCGCCATCGTGAGCGGCGGACTCACGGGCGGCAATGTCGGCATCGGCTTTGCCATCCCCATCAACCGCGTGAAGGCAGTCGTTAAAAGATTGCTGGAAGAGGGTAGTTACAAGCGCGGTTACCTGGGCGTCGGCTTGCGCAACCTCACCCCCGAGCTGCGCGAGGAACTCAAGGTGCAGAACGGGGTTCTGGTCGAGGCAGTGGAAGCGGGCACACCTGCAGAGCGCGCTGGGATCCAGCCTGGCGATGTGATTGTGGAGTTCGATGGCAAACCCGTAGAGAACGAGATGGCGCTACGCGACGCGATTGCGGAAAAAGGTCCCAACGCGCGCGTTACGCTCAAAGTCGTGCGCGAGGGGCGAACCCTGACTCTGAACGCGACGCTCGGCACACATCCTGAGGACACCGAGGCCGATGCCCCCAAAGTCGCCAGAACCCCTCAACAGAACGCCCTGCAGAAACTGGGCTTGCGAGTCGGCGAAATCCCCGCGCCTCTTCGCGAGCGTGTGGGCACCGAAGGCGTCTATGTAGAGAGTGTGGATGCCAACAGCCCCGCCAGCGAAGCGCTCCAGCGCGGCGATGTAATCCTTAGCGTGAACCGCACACCTGTGCGCACACCCGAAGATCTGGAACGCGCGTTGAATCGGATCCCATCAGGACAGATGGTGCGACTGTCCATCAAGCGTGTCGTCGAAGAACGCGTGTTCCACCAACTGGTGATGTTCCGTATGCCTTAAGACAACCGCAGGGGAAGGCGCACGCCTTCCCCTTTACTTCAAGGCTATGCCAGCGGTCAGCGTCCTCATCCCCAGTTATAATCACGCGCTCTATCTCCCCCTTGCACTTCAGAGCGTCTTCGAACAGACCTACACCGACTACGAAATCGTGGTGGTGGACGACGGTAGCACCGACGGCTCGGTAGACCTGCTGCGCTCCTACGGAGACCGAATCCGCCTGTTTACCCAACAGAACTGCGGCACCTACGCCACACTCAATCGCCTGATTGCCGAATCGCGCGGGCGGTATCTTGCGATTCTCAACTCCGACGACCTATGGCTTCCCCCGAAACTCGAAAAGCAGGTCGCTATACTGGAGGCGAATCCGCGCATGGGACTGGTTCACACCTACGGCTACTTCATCGACGACGCCGGAAACCGATTGTCCCAGAACCCTCTGGGCTATCCGTGGCCCCGTACCACCTGCCCCAACCCGATTGAAGACCTCGTGCGCTACAATCGGATTGTGCCCTCCTCAGCGATGATTCGGCGTGAATGCTTCGAAAAGCTGGGCGGGTTCCGTGAAGACCTGTATGGATTGGGCGACTGGGAGATGTGGCTCCGAATCGCGCTTCACTATGAGATTGGTTTTATAGACGAGCCGCTGACCCTCTATCGTGTGCATGCCACCAACGCCTGCCACCGCCACGACAAAATGCGCATGGACGAAATCAAGGTGCGCTCCGAAGCGATTCACGCCCGTGAGTCCCTCTTCTGGCAACGCGCGAACAGCCACCGAGCCATGCGCCTTGCCCTCGCTCATTCCTACGCCTGCCTCGGCACGAACTACGCACTTTTTGACGACCGACGCAACGCTCGACACGCCTATCTCAAGTCGCTTCAGCTCTATCCCCTGCGCTTCAAAAGCCTGCTCCGATTGGCGCTCACCTTTTTGCCCGTCAAAATGCCCCTTTAAATAGCAGGATTCCGCTCCCCCAGAAGGAATCTTCTTTATCCCCCCGAAACAGGAAACGGCTGGGGCAGTTTGAACAGGGAGGTTTTTGTATGCGATATCAACTCAAGGACATGCCATTATCCACAGCGCTGCTGGTGCTGGTGACACTCTTTGTGCTGGCAGGCAGTGTCCACCATGTGGCGTACACCTTCAGCACGCTGGAGGGCGGCAATCTCTACTGGGGTTATGTGCAGGCGTTGGGAATCGATTTAGGGATTTTAGGGCTGGCGTACGGCATCCAGCTGCGCAAGCGTCAAGGGCGCTCCACCGCGCCGCTCTGGTCGGTGTTGATTCTGGTGACCTTTATCAGCGCGTATGCCAACTATCTGTACGGGATTATGCACCAGCAGCCGCTGGAGACCGCGACCGCGTTTGACCACGCGGTGGTGTTCTTGCGTCCGTTCCTGCTTTCCGTAACCCTGCCGATTATCATGTTCGCGCTGATTGAGATTATCGGCGAGGACCGCAACTACGCCCTGCGTCTGCAGGAACAGACGAAACCCAGCGAGCCAGAGGCATCGCCCGCGCAGGAGCCTGTGGCGCCCCAGCCTGCGGAATCCACACCCACCATGACGATGGCAGTGGCGGCTGTGGAGCGTCGCAACGGGCATACGGCTCACAGGGAAGCCGCGATGGAGCAGCTCCTGCGCCTGATTTATGAGAACCCCAGCATGAGCCGCGCCAAGTTAGCCGAGCATCTGGGGTGCTCACGCCAGACACTCGCCCACTACCTGCAGGACCTGGAAAGCCGCGGCTACATTCGGCGCACCGCCACAGGCTACGAGACCGTCGTGACGCCGCTGCCCCGCAACGGCGCTCGACGCCACGAAACTGGCATTCCTACCAGTTTTCTCCCCACGCGCGAATAACTCTTGACATGACAACACGGCGGTAGGTATAATCAAAGCGAAACCTGCCAAAGGAGGTACCTTTGCGATGACGGAACATAAACTGACCGAGCGTGAGCGGAGCGTTCTTCATGCGTTCGCCCAGGGTCTCGAGGCTGATGCGGTCGCCGAAAACTTGGGCATTACCACCGAGCAAGTCGAGCAAATCTCCCGGAACATTCTGCACAAGCTCTTTGCAGGCGCCGTCCACAACATCGTGAACACCCCTGAAAATTCTATCGCCGTCTGTGAAGAGGAACTCGTGAGCGCGTAAATCAGCAAAGTAAACCTCTTCCCAAAGCCCCCTGCCTTAACGGGCGGGGGGCTTTTCTATGAGTGCCACCACACCTGCACCTCAGGAAACGCTTCTATTAGTGCTGGCTCCACAAAGAGCGCGGTACTGAGCGCATCACACAGCACGGGGTCGGAATGGCATACCGAA
The DNA here is from genome assembly GCA_037442385.1 of Armatimonadota bacterium. Classification (GTDB taxonomy): domain Bacteria; phylum Armatimonadota; class Fimbriimonadia; order Fimbriimonadales; family GBS-DC; genus LDYB01. The sequence goes on along the minus strand of JBBIQJ010000011.1, from coordinate 13,889 downwards.
ACGGCGCCCTGTGTGGAGGCGGGATAGCCTGTACGGGGGTCTATAATGTGTGCATAGCGGACGCCGTTCACCTCAAAAAATTGCTCGCTGCCGCCTGAAGTGGCAAACGCCTGATTGCAGAGCGTGAGCATCGTCTCTGCGTCGATTCGTACCTGCCAGCCATCGCCCTCGGGGGGTGTGCCGAGCGCATAGAGCGTGCTGTTGCCCGCCGAAAGGAGCGCCGACTCCACTCCCATCTCGCGCATCACCCGCACCCCATGCGCCACCGCCCAGCCTTTGCCAATCGCGCCAAAGCTTAGCTCCACGCCCTGCGTGGCGTAATACACCCAGCGCCCCTCCGGCTCTAACAGCACGAGGTCCATCCCCACACGCGCCAGCGCTTCGTCAATCGCTTCAGGAGTTGGCACACGATACCGCCTCTCTACAAACCCCCACAGGCGAAGCAGGGGCGTGATGGTGGGGTCAAACGCGCCGCGCGTGCGCTCCCAGAGCGCCTTGCAAGTTTGCAACAACTGAAAGAGTTCCGGTTCCACGCGCACGGGCGCATGGTGGGCATGGGCGTTCAGGTAGCACACCTCGCTATCGGGCTGGTAGAGGCTCAGCTGGCGCTCTAGACGCTTGACCTCCTCCCGAACTTGTTCGGCGACGCCGCAGGCGTCCGCATACGCCATCGCGCCCACATAGAGCGTGTACTCCGTGCCCATCGCCGCCCAACGGAAGGTGTGAATCATACGCTCAATATCGCCCTTAATGCGGGCTCCAGCTCAGGATAGCGAAAGGTGTAGCCCGCCTCCAACAGGCGTTTCGGTAGCACGCGCGAACCCTGCAAAAGCGAGTCTGCCATCTCACCCAGCATCAGGCGCAACGCAAACGCGGGCGCCCGCACAAACGACGGACGCAACAGCACGCGCCCCAGCATCCGGGCAAACTCCGCCATCGTCACGGGGTTGGGTGCGGTAAAGTTGAACGCGCCCGACAGGTCGCCCCGCTCCATCAGAAACTGCGCCGCACCCACCACATCGTCGATCTGCACCCACGAGAGCCACTGCCTGCCAGAGCCAATCGGTCCACCGACGCCCAGCTTAAACGGTAGCAGCATCCGTTCCAGTGCGCCGCCCCCTGCTCCCAGCACGACCCCAATTCGCATATAGCATAGGCGCACCCCCAGCCCTTCCGCTGGGCGCGCCGCCGACTCCCACGCCACGCCCAGCTCCGCCAGAAAACCCGTGCCAGGCGGCGAGCTCTCGTCCGCAACGGTGTCTGGATTCTGGTCATAGATCCCGATTGCGGATGCCTGAAGCCACACCGCAGGGCGTGTTGACACCCCCTGCAACGCCTCCACAAGCAAGCGCGTCGTCTCCACGCGACTGGAGACCAGCCGCCGCTTCACCTCAGGCGTCCAGCGCTGAGCAATCGTTTCGCCCACCAGGTTGACCACCACATCGGCTGTGCCCAGCATCTGCACCCAGTCGCCCAGCGTGCGCCCGTCCCAGGAGACGGGCTGAACCGTTTCGGGCAGTTTTCTGCGAGCCTCCTCAGGGTTGCGTGCGAGCGTCAGCACGGTGTGGCTTCGCGCCCATGCCCGTGCCATCGCCGAGCCGATAAACCCTGTACCGCCCGCCAGCAGGATTCGCATATCCCGATTGTACCTGACCCCCACACCCACAAAACCCTACAGAATTGGGGTATAATAGGAATACCCAGAAAGGAGGTTATTCGACGATGAAACGCAGCTGGGCTTTTTGTGTGAGCGCGGCGCTCGCCGCTGTGTGGAGCGCTGGTTGGTCGCAAGTCTCGTTTGTGCATGTCGCCACGATAGATCTCTCCTCGTATTTCCCCAACGGCGGCACACAGGGCAACGCGGTCTCCGATGTCGCCTTCGATGGGAGCAACCTGTACCTCGCAGGATTTTCCACAGCCAACAGCACTGCCGAGTCCGTGGGGGTTATCAGGGTGGAGAATGCGCTTTCCCCAAACCGTACTTTCACCCCGCTCATTTCGCTCACTCAGGCAGGTCAGAGCCGTGTGAGCTATGTCGCCTACAAAGACGGCTATCTCTACCTCGGCACAGGGCTGGGGGCAGCCAGTGATGCCGCTCTTACAGGAATCCGTCAGTATGACGCCGCCACAGGCACGCAGATTACCACATGGAACGGCACCGGCGTGGTGCTGCCCAGCGATTTGAGCAACTCCAGCCGCATGGAGTGCATCGAGCTGGACCCTGGTTACCTGAGCGGCAATCCGTCGCTGGCGGCGTTGGCGCGCGGACGCGGATTTATCTTCCGTCGCAATCTGGTGGACGGCTCGGCGCTGGCGAATATTCTGAGCCTGCCTTCGCGCGACTGCGCAGGCGGTGCGACCACCACCGGCATGCGCGACATCACCTTCTCGCCCGAAGGCGACGCCTACCTGCGTGTGGATAACAGCGTTTTCTATGCCCCGCGCACGGCGGATAACACCGTGGATAGCAACCGTGCGTGCCGTATTCTCGACTTCGATGCAGATAACGCCTTCCAGGTGCTGATTAACATTCACTACCTGCGCGTGGGCGGTGAGAACTACTTGATTCTCAACCGCCGCACCGGCGCCGATCCCCGAATCAACAAGGTGCTGGTTTACACGGGCGGCGGCGCCAGCTGGACCCCGTATGCCGAACTGAACGGCGATGAGCCGATTGGCGCCGACACACCTGCGCCTTTCGGTACGGACATCTTCAACTTCACCACCGGTTACGGTCCTGACCCCTCCCAGGGCGATGTCAACCTGGACGGGATTGTGGACGATGCGGACCTGCTGGCGGTGCTGTTCGCGTTTGGTGGCAGCGGCGGCACTGAAGATGTGAACGGCGACGGCGTGGTGGACGATGCCGACCTGCTCACCGTGCTGTTCAACTTCGGCTCCAACCCGCAGGCGCTCTACCTGTTCGTGGTCTCCTCGCAGCTCACCCAGTCGGGTACCGACGACCGGCTGGACATCTATCGCGTGGAGCAATTCAACGATTGAGTGTCTTCGCGCTAAGATTGCGACACACCCCCTCTCCCCGCCTGCGGGAGAGGGGGGTAAGGTTTGGGCAAACACCGTCTACGCTAACCCTGTCCCCTGAATCCCCCGTTCTTTGCGACAGAGCCGCTTAACTCGACAGGATTCCTGACTCGTCGGTCGAAAAGAGGAGCTATGCGAAGAGGCATTTGTTTTGGGACGCTCTGGCTCGCTGTGAGCATGCTGTTAGGCGCAAGTTTTGCACAGACCACGACCCTCTCCATCGCAGGCGACACGGTTAAGATATTTCGCGACTCGTATGGCGTGCCCCATGTGCAGGCGAACACGCTCTATGGGCTGTTCTACGGGAACGGCTATGCGATTGCGCAGGATCGGCTCTGGCAGATGGAGCTTTATCGGCGTCAGGCGCGGGGCGAGATGGCAGAAGTCGTGGGCGCCTCTGCCGTGGAACAGGACAAAACCGCCCGTATCGAGGGCTATACCGAAGCCGAACTGGAATCGTTTATCGCTCAGCTGCCTGAAGACCTGCGCACGACCCTGATGGCGTTTTCCGACGGCGTGAACGCATGGATTGAGGAAGCCAGGCGCACGAACCAGATTCCTCCCCAGTATGCCCAGAACGGCATCGAGGTGCGCCCATGGAAGCCTACCGATAGCGCCGCGATTGGTGTGATGATGTCGCGCCGATTCGGTAGCGTGGTGGCAGGCGGCGACCTACGGAATTACGCCCTCTATCAGCTCCTCAAGGCACGCAACAAAGACCTGGCGCCCGTGTGGGCAAACGACCTGCTCTGGGTGCAGGACCCCACTTCGCCCACCACCGTGCCGTTGGAAGACGATTCTCGTAAGCCCCATAAAGTCAACCCTCGCGACACGCTGGAGCGCTTCCGCAAACACGCCCAGACCCTACCCGATGTGGGGCTGGAGGTGCTGCTGCCCGCGCTTCGCATTGCCTCGAACGAAGCCCAGATTGAAATCGCACGCGAGCTGGGGCTGTTCACCCACTTCGGCAGCTACGCGATACTGATCCATCCCAAAAAGTCCGCCAGCGGCAACACGATTCTGGTGGGCGCACCGCAGATGGGGTTCTCCCTGCCCCATATCGCTGCCGAGATTCAGCTCGTCGGTGCGGGCTACAATGTGATGGGCATGACCTTCCCCGGCGTGCCTGGTGTGCTGATTGGCATGACCCCCTATGCGGCATGGACCTTTACTTCGGGGCTGGGCGACCTGATTGACTTCTTTATCGAGAAGTTGAACCCCGACAATCCAGAGCAATACTGGTACAAAGGCGAATGGCGCAATTTCGAAAAGCGCACCGAGACTATTAAGGTCAAGGGCGCGAACCCCGTGACGATTACGGTCTATCGGAGCGTTCACGGCCCGATTGTGGGCATCGACAACAAGAACCGCGTGGCACTTGCCAAGGCGATGAGCTTCTGGGGGCGCGAGCTGGATACGATGCACACGCTTAACGGCTTCTATCGCGCCCGCACGATTCAAGACTTCGAACGCGCGGCGGCGCATATGCCAACTTCTTTCAACCTGCACGCGGCGACGCGCACGGGCGATATTGGCTGGTGGTATGGCGGGCGCGTGCCCATCCGTGCCGATGGCATCGATAGCCGATTACCCGTGTGGGGCACCGGCGAATACGACTGGAAAGGCATCCTGCCGTTCGAGCAGATGCCGAAGGTAATCAACCCCAGGCGCGGGTTCATCGTGAACTGGAACAACAAACCCGCAGGCTGGTGGGAGAACTCCGACACGCCTGCATGGGGTGCCATCTTCCGCGTCTATCGGCTGATGGACTTAGCCAGCGCAAAGCCCAAACTCACCTTAGACGATGTAAAACGCATGGTGCGCGATATTGCCGAGTACGACGAAGACGCAGGGAAACTACTACCCGTAATGCTCAATATCGTGCGCCGCAATGAGAAAAATCTGACCCCTGAAATGAAACAGGTGCTAGAGGTTCTCACGGCATGGGACTGCTATGAAATGGAAGGCAGCCCGGGCAAAGCTATCTGGGATGCATGGCTGAACGCAGTGCGCAATCGCGCGTTCGCCGATGACCTCGGCAACTTCTTCAGCCCCGACCTGTTCCGCCTGGCAATCCAGCCCAGCTATATCTACTATGCGCTGCTGGGTTCTAAGGCGCCCGTGCCGCGCCAGTTTGACTACTTCAACGGTAAGCGCCCCGAAGAGGTGCTGACCATTGCGCTGGCGGACGCGCTGACCCAGCTGAAACGCACCTACGGCGAGGGCATCAGTCAGTGGCGCTACAAGGCGCCGCGCATGAATTGGGGCGAGCGTCTCGCTGGCGTGCCTTACACGGACCGCGGCTCCTACATTCAGGTGATTGAACTGGGCAACCCGATTGTGGCGGAGAATGTGCTACCTCCCGGACAGAGCGAAAACCCCAGCTCGCCGCACTTTAGCGACCAGCGCGACCTCGCCAGCTGGTGGATGTTCAAGCCGATGCTGTGGGACCCCGCGAAGTGGGAGCATTGATAACTCTATCGGGCGGGAGCATACGAAGCCCCGCCCCTCAAATTCGGCGGTTGCGAGAGGCGGCGCTCAATGGCGCGTCAATCATTGCATAGACCCACACCACAAAGAGCATGAGCGCCAGTATAACCTGAAAAGCGCTGATGCCGCCCCGCACACGCGTCGGGTTCACCAGGTATGCCAGCAAGTTATACACGAAATCGCTGCTTCCTGGGGTGAGCATAAACACCGCCCATCCCAGCACCCAGAGCGCCAACAGCACACCCCCCTTGACCCACTGGCCGTTATAAAGTTGTCCCACACCTGGCATCTGCATAGAGAGCAGGAACGCCAGTCCGGGATTGCGCGGTAGCAGGGTAGCATTGGCTGTCTCGTTGCCCCCCAGCGCGCGTTCCCACATCTGGTATTGCTCCTGCTGGCGTGAGAGCCTCAGTACCGCCTCTGCGAATTTGCGCTCGATGTGGGGATTATCCGGAGCGAGTTCGTGCGCTTTCTGGTAGGCTTCGTGGGCGCCTTTCCAGTCGCCCGCCTCGCGTCGGTAGTCGCCCAGCAGTTCCCACACGTCGGGCGCGTCGGGCATCAGCTCCAGCGCCTGCTGGAGCGTAGCGCGTGCCTGCTCGCTCTGCCCGCGCATCTTCTCGAGGTGCGCTTGCCGCAGCAGGCGCTCTACCTCATCGCGTTTCGGATCCAGTTCGCTGTGCGGTGGCATCACTTCTCTGCTCCCGTAGGCTCTCAAGCAGTGGCGCGTTCTCCCAGAAGGTTTCCAGCCCGTAGTGCTGCCGTTGCTCCTCGCGCATAATATGCACCACCACATCACCATAATCCAGCAGCGCCCATGTGGCTTCGCGGTAGCCCTCCACGCGCAACACGCGCTCCTTTTGTTCCTCGAGCGCTTCCTGAACCCTGTCGGCTATAGAACGGATATGCACATCGGAGTTGCCCGTGCAGACGATAAAGTAGTCGGCAATCAGGGTCTTCCCGCGCAGGTCCAGCACATGAATGCGTTCCGCTTTCGCATCCTCCAGCGCTTCCACAATCGTTAGACGCTTCTGTTCTGCTGTCATATCACCTCGTCTCCGCATAAAGATGGTTGTTCTGGATATATTCTATCACATCGTCAGGCGTTAAATAGCGAATGGAGCGCCCTTCGCGCACTTTCTGGCGGATGGCGCTGGCGCTGATAGCCAGCGGTGTCATCGGTACCAGCAAGGTTCGCCGGCGCACCCAGTCGGGCAGGGACTGCCACAGGGTTGTTTCCTCGTAGGGAGGTCGCGCCCCTGCAAGGAGGCTCGCTTTCTGTGCCAGACGCTCCGCCTGATACCACTGGGGAAAGCCCTGCAGGGAGTCGGCGCCCAGGATCAGAAAGAGCTCCCCTTCGGGATACTGCTGCTGGAGCGCCTCCACCGTATCGATGGTGTAAGAGATGCCGCCGCGCTGGATTTCAATCTCCGACACCGCGAAAGCAGGGTTTGAAGCTATCGCCAGTCGCACCATCGCCAGTCGGTGTTCCGCGTCCGTGAGCGGTTCCTCGAGGCGGAACGGCGAGCGCGCGGCAGGGATAAACAGCACCTGATCCAGCTGGGCGAACTCGCGCGCTTCTTCTGCTAAACGCAGATGCCCATAGTGAATCGGGTCAAAGGTTCCGCCAAACAGACCGATGCGTTTCATAGGTTTATTCAGGGAGCGGCTTCCCCCGGGTTTCAGGCGCGAACAGCAGCACCCCAAACCCCAGCAGGAACACCGACGCCACGATGGTCGCCGCCCACTGGATGTTGAACGCCGCACTCAGCACGCCGAAGGTGTAGGGCGCCGCCGCGGCGATATAGCGCGCCACATTATAGCAGAACCCCACCCCTGTCGCTCGCAGGCGCGTGGGAAACAGCTCCGGGAAGTAGACCGCATAGCCTGCAAACAGCGCTGTCGTGAAAAAGCCCAGTAGCGGGAACAGCACCAGCGCCCGCTCATAGGAAGTGGTCAGGAAGAAGGTAGCAGGCACAATCACAAGGCACGCAAGGAAGGTCAGCGCGAAAGTTGGGCGCCGCCCAATCCGTTGCGCCAGATGTGCCCATGCCAGCATCCCGAAAAACGCGCCCACCTGCTGTGCCATTATCGCGTAGGACTTGCGCTCGTCCACCAGAGGTTTCAGCGCGGGATCGTTGGTGGGATTAATCGCTTGAGTGAGCAGGTCAGGCGACCATGTGCCAATACCCCAGAAGCCGACCACACCAACCGCCGCCAGTCCCACGCCCACCAGCGTGTGGCGTCGCCAGCGCGGGTCTCTGAAGAGGTCGCTGAAAGCGCCCAGCTTCTCGCCGAGCGCCTTCGCCTGCTCCCATCGCGCTGGCTCTTTCACGAACAGGCGAATCAGAAACACCAGAATTGCGGGGAAGAAGCCGATTCCGAACACCCACCGCCAGCCCAGTTCGGGCGCCACGAATCGGTAGATAACCGCTGCCATCAGGTTGCCAATCGCCGAGCTGGCTTGCATAAGTCCCAGCGCGGTGGGGCGTGCGTGCGCGGGAAAGGTTTCTGCCACCAGCGCCGCGCCTGCTGCGAACTCGCCCCCCACACCCAGCCCTACCAGAAAGCGCAGGAGGGCAAACTGCTCCCATGTCTGAGCAAAGGCGCTCAAGCCTGTGAAGCCTGCATACATCAGAATCGTAATTGCCATCGTGCGGGTGCGCCCAAGCCTATCGCCCACAATGCCAAACAGAAAACCCCCCGTCGCCCAGCCGATGATGAAAATGGACTGCACGACGCCTGAATAATATGCCACCTGCGCATCGGTTGCGCCAGCGCCCAGCAAATCGGCAATCGCGGGGCGCCGCGCCAGCACATAGAGCCACTGATCCATCGTATCGAACAGCCAGCCCAGCGAGGCGACCACCAGCACCAGCCAGTGATAGCCCGTTAGCCCTTCGTACCAGCGCGTCGGCGCTTCTGCAGGTTGGGTCATGCGCTCAGAGCAAGCCCGCGCTCTTCAAAAAGTCGCGTAGCTGGGGATATTTCTCGATTTCGGAACGCAGGCTGTTGATTTGCGGCGCCACCATCGATTGCACCATCGGGTTGCCCGCCAGCTGACGAATGCGACGGATCAGCTGCTGACGCATGGCGTTCGGCACGAACTCGTTAAAGGAGCCTGCCAGAGTCGGCTCCACCGCCACCTTCCACTGCCCTTCCACCTTGCGCAACACATAGGTCGGGTTGAGGGTAACCTCCCCACTGGGCGTCGCGACTTTGAGCGCAATCTGCGCCCGCGCCGTCTCCCCCTCCACTGCAAGGCTTTTCACTTCATAGGCTTGCGTCTGCCCGAGCTCCGCACTCTTGTAGCCAGGGAAAATCAGTGTAACAGGGTCCGCGAGGCTACCTCCCATCGCCATCGAAGCCATGCTGATAAAACCGAGGATCGGACCTGTTGCGTCCGCGTACCGATTGACTCGCTCGGTGTCGCCCGCTTTGGCGGCGTCCAGAAACTGGTTCAGCGCGTACTGGGGCGATTTCACATAGATGAAGAAATACCATCCGCCAACCCCAATCGCGGCGAGCAGCACCAGCACCACCAGAATGCCCAACACTCGCCCTTGCTCTCTGCGTCGCATAGCGTTCACCTCAGTGGCTTACTTTTCGCCGTTCAGGTTGATTTTCCTGCCAGCCAAATGATGTATAATTAACCTCACGGAGGTATGCTTTATGCAAAGACGCGGCTTTACCCTGATTGAGCTTCTAGTCGTGATAGCGATTATCGCCATTCTGGCGGCGATTCTGTTCCCGGTGTTTGCGCAAGCGCGCAACAAGGCGCGGCAGACGGCATGCGTGAGCAACATCCGCCAGTGCTGGCTCAGCATCACCATGTACCGCACGGACTACGACAATTTCTACCCCTACGGGATTGATGTAGACCCCTCGCGCCCGATTACCGACTGCTCCCGATGGAACATCAACCAGGTGATTTTCACCTGGGAGGGGCCCTATAACCTCAGCAGTCAGGGAATTGGGTGTGTGATGGCAGGTTCGGCGTTTCCCAACGAGCTGCCGACGCCGAACGGTCCGCGTCCTGTGTTGAGTCCTTACCTTAAGGACAACAATGTGATTTACTGCCCGAATGTGCCAGAGTGCTGGAAGCGGGGCACATGTCCAAATCCGTATGGGGTCAACGGCTCGTTCTTTGACCCTGCTCGCACGCGTGGACGCTCCAGCTACTACTATCCGCACCGTGATCGGGGCGCGTTCCTGTTCACCGGGTCTTCACCGACGGAAGCGACTCAGCTGGCGAACGAGAATCTCATCTGGGGGCGCTCCGACGACTCGTTAGACGATCGCGTGCGCATCTTGCTGGACAACTACCTGATTGAACAGCGCCACACCGACAGCAGGGGCGTGCACATGATGGTGGCGGTTTTCCCCAGCGGCTCCACGCGCGTGTGGAAGTGGTACGCGCCGGAGTAAGGGGGCACCGTCGCACGGAAATTCAGAGCGCGGGCGAGAGTCTGTCTCGCCCGCGCTTTTTAGGCGCGTTGCGCCTCCGATTGCCACTGGCGCTGAGGCACCTGATAGCGCACAATCTCCCGAATCTGTTCGGGCTGGAGATGGCTGGCAGGGTTTTGAATCATGTGGAGTTGGGGCTGCTCGTTCGCGTGGGTGATGATGTAGAGCCAGTATTCGTCGCCCAATCGCTGCGCCATAATCCACTCGTTGGGGGTCAGCACAATATCGCCTGTTTGGGCGCGCGCTTTCACCTCGATGTAGCGGATCGTGCCGTCTGGCGCCTCAGAGCGAATATCATAGCCGAGATTTTGCGCCGAGACATCCACGGGGTTGCGCCCCTGTTGACGCTCGTATTCCACCGCCACCTGCATGCCGATTGCCTCGATATTGGCGTCGGGCGTCATCTCTGGCTGCGGCTTCGGAATGACACGCGCGACACCCAGCAGCTCAGGCGCTTGCATCGAAAGAGTTTTCTCCCGCGTAATCTCCTGCTCCAGTTCATCGAGGCGTTTTTCCACATCCTCTTTGCGCCGCTGAACATTGGCAATTTCGGCTTCGGGAACATCCCCACGCTGAAAGTATTCCCTCAGTCTCTCGTTCAGTTCGCCAATTCGGCAATTCAACGAAGCGACGCCGTACTTGCGTTTAATCTCAGCAAGCTGCGCCCGTGTCTGGCTGAGCGCTTCGTGCAGCGGTACCAGGGATTCTTGAATCACGAACGCCTCAATAGACGCGGTCTCTGGCTCCGAGGCTGGCGTGTGGGGACTCTGGGCAGGCACAAGGTCCCACAGGATTGCGGGCGGCACGAGGCGCGGTGTGCCATCCTGTGCCACATACACTGTGGCAATCTGCTGGGCAGCCGTGCGATTGTGGCCATCGCGCAGTTCGAGGCTGTAGAAGTAGAGCCAGCCGTCCAGTTTGCCGTCGGGGTCGTAGAAGGTGGCGCCGCGCTGGCGGGTGCCGCGGCTGCCGTCGCGCAGGCGCTCCCCGATTGCTTCCAGCAGGGGGTGTCCGGGCGCGATGAATTCGGCGCCTGAGGCGCGCGCCAGCTCTTTGCGAAACGCCAGCCTCTGATAGCCGCGCTGCACCTCACCAGAGGCGCGTTTGAACGCCTCTGGGCGATGGCGCAGATCAAAAGGCACATTCGGCACGCTCCAGAGACCGTTCTCCGCGCGCCGCGCATCGATTTGCAGATGCTGGCATGCGCGCTCAAAAAACTGCTCCACATATTCAGGCACGAGTCGGTTCTCGCGGGCGCGGCGCTCCTCCCCCACAATCGCCTGCATGTCGATGTGGCGTGTGGCTAACGCCTCCTGAGTGGCTTGCCGCACCTTCTCTATCAGTTCGCTGTCGGGCAGGGCGCGAATCGACTCCACAATCTCTTGCCAGTTGCGACGGTTGGTCACGGCGTCGATGATCAGCTCGCGCAGGTCGCGCTCCAGCAAATCGCCAATTACATCGAACACGCGGTCAGTGCCCATCTGTTCGCGGATGCGCTCCAGCTTTTCCAGCAGGGTTGCCAGCACCTCGCCCTCGCGCGTGTCGTGCGCCACGAGATTATAGATATGCACCTCGCGCGTCTGCCTATAGCGATGGATGCGCCCCATGCGCTGCTCCAGGCGGTTCGGATTCCACGGAATGTCGTAGTTAACCATCAACGAGCAAAACTGCAGGTTAATGCCCTCGCCGCCCGCCTCGGTGGAGACCATCACCTGCGTCTCGTGGCGAAACTCATGTTCCGCCTGAATCCGCGCGTCGAGGTTCATGCCGCCGTGCAGTTCGGTAACGCTGTAGCCCCAGCCGCGCAGTTTTTTCACCAGGTAGTCCAGCGTGTCGCGCGATTCGGTGAAAATCAGCAGTTTTTCGTTGCGCCCGAGCAGTTGCAGTTCGTCCAGCACTTCGCGAAGCTCGTTGAGTTTGGTTTCGATATCCTGTTTCTCGGCTTGTCGGGCAAGTTGCACCAGTTCACGCAGAGTGCGAATCTCCTGTTGTAGCTCCGCGAGGGTCGCGGCGTTAGTGAGCTTTTCGAGGAGCTCGTCTTCGATTCTGAAGCGCTCTTGCTCTTCTATCTCTTCCAGGTCATCCTCATCGTAGACCAACACGCCCTGTCCCTGTTCTGTGAAGCGGGCGCCGAGCTGGAGGTACTGTTCGAGGCGTTCGAGGCGTCGTTCAAGGGAACGGCGTGCGGCGTAGATGCTGGAGGCAAAGCGTCGCTGGAGCATCAGCAGGGCGAACGCCACATTGCGGTTCTCGCCCTGGAGCGCGCGTCCATACTCGCGCTCCACATATTGCGTGAGCGCGTTATACAGCTCCTTCTCGGCGTCGCTCAGCTGGAAAGTGCGCGTGCACACACGGCGCGGCGGGAACAGCGGGCGTCCCGAAAAATCTTTCAAATCCTCCTTGAGCCGCCGCAGATAGAGGGGGTTATCGCGCTGTTCTATCGATTGCTGCAGCGACCCCACCGTTCCGAAAAAGCCCGGGCGGAGCAGGTCTAAAAACAGTCGGAAGTTTTCGGGGTCGCCGCGGTGCGGGGTGGCGGTCAGGAACAGAAGCCCATGCGTGCGCGTCGAGAGCAGTTCGCCCAGCTTGTAGCGGGCGGTTTTATCGGTCCTGGAGCCATACTGGTACGCCGCCATCTTGTGCGCTTCGTCCACAACCACCAGGTCCCATTCTGCTTCCCGCAAAGTCGCTATCACCTCGTCTTGCTTGGCGTAGTCCATCGAGGTGATAATCTGGTTCTGCTCCTGCCACACATTGTGTCCCCAGTAGGCGTTCATCACACCTCTGTCCACGACGACAAACTGCTCATCGAACTTCTCTTTCATCTCGCGTTGCCACTGGTATTTCAGGTGTCCCGGTACCACCAGCAGCACGCGCCGCGCCACGCCCCGATACTTCAGTTCTTTGAGCAACAGCCCCGCCATGATGGTTTTGCCCGCGCCGGGGTCATCTGCCAGCAAAAAGCGCACATCGGGCTGACGCAGGATGTAGTGATAGACCGCCTCAATCTGATGGGGCAGTGGGTCTATCTGCGACACATTCACCGCGAGCAGGGGGTCAAAGAGATAGGCATAGTGCAGGCGATACGCCTCGATGCCCAGAAAAAAGGCTTCAGGGTCGCCCTGAAAGTCGCGCACGGCAGGCTTCTGAACGCGCAGATACGCCAGATCCGCCTCCGAAAAAATCGGATTGTAGGCTTGCGCGGTATGAATCCCCTGTGCAACAATCCGCCATAGCCCCGCTCCCAGCGGCTCCACCTGCACCACGCGCACCGGCTCGCGAAAGTGGCTCGACTCGACTATGCTCCCAACAGGCACGGGCGGCTGGTTTGCCTCGTGCATAGCGCTCACTCCTTCAGCTCCTCATGAATCTCAGCTTGAGTCTGACTGAGCGTCTCATGGATAGTGATATCCACAAGAGGTTTGGGTATCTCCCCATACACATCCAGCTCGATGGTGAAGCAAAAGTTCAGCCCAGCACTTTTCTGTAGCACATTCACCACGCGCAGAAGCTCGGCGGTTTTGCTGCTGGACACCGAGGCGCGCAGTTTATAGCGCCGATAGCTGGGCTGCTCCGTGGACGCAGGCGGCGGTAGCAGTTCGACCTGATGACCATCGCTGACAGCCACTGGCTGGGCAGGCTCGCGCTCAGGCGACGCCTCTTCGGGCGTCGGCTCAGCCGCAGGGACAGCGGGCGGCTCCTTCAGCAGCGTGGCGTCATAGTTCAGCGCGTCCATCGGAATCGGCTGTTGGTAATACACGCGCTCGCCCGCCCGTACGGCAAACGCGCTCTCCTGAACACCGCGCCGAATCGCCTGAAGCACCACCTGCTCGTTCTCCACCATCGGCAGATGGGTGTAGCGGAAGAAGGCATCCACGATGTCCTGAACCGAG
>JBBIQJ010000010.1:0-29885 GCA_037442385.1 Armatimonadota bacterium | reverse complement strand
AGCAGCGCGAGCGCAATCGAAAAGACCGCCCATACGCTTGACTCCAGCCCGTAGGCAAAGCCCTGAATAATTAGGGTTGCGGGCCCCGTAGACGCGGCGGCGGAAATTTCTTTCACGGGTTTCTTCTCGGTGGAGGTGAAGTATTCGGTGATGCGCTCAATCAGCACCGCCACCACGATACCAAACGAAGTCGCCACCCAGAAACGCCACCAATCCACAAGCGTGCCGCCCAGCTCCGGTTTCAGCGCGACATCCTGCATGAAGAAGTAGGCGACGCCCAGGTTGCCCAGCGCCGCCAGAATCGCCGAGACCCAGAATCCGCGATTGATGGGTTGCATCGGGTTCAGGTCGGCGCGGTCTTCGCCTTTGACCGATTGCACGCCAATAATGGATGCCAGAATGCCCACACCGCGCACCAGCAGGGCGAACATGACCAGTTTCATGGCGCTCTCGGGGGTCAGCACGACGCTGGCAGCCACGCCGAGAATAATCGCGGCGACGAGGGTCACTTCGTACGACTCGAACACATCGGCTGCCATTCCTGCACAGTCGCCGACATTATCGCCCACATTATCGGCAATCGTGGCGGGGTTGCGCGGGTCGTCTTCGGGAATGCCAGCCTCCACCTTCCCCACGAGGTCCGCACCCACATCGGCGCCTTTGGTGTAGATTCCACCGCCCACGCGCATAAACAGCGCCGCGAGCGAGCCGCCGAACCCGAAACCCACCAGCACGAACATCGCCTTTTCACGGAACAGCAGGAAGATAATCGTCGCGCCGAGCAAGCCCAGCCCGACGGTAAACATCCCGCTCACCGCACCAGCGCGGAAGGCGGTCTCCAGCGCGCCCTTGAAGGTTGTTAGCGCCTTCGCCGCCGTGCGCAGGTTGCCTCGAACCGCCATATACATGCCGACATAGCCTGCGCCATAAGAAGCGAACACGCCCAGAAAGAAGGCGACCGCAATTCCGATTGCGAGCGTCAGCCCCTCGCCAGGGTACACCCGCTCATAAACGGGGCGGTACAACACAAACAGCCCGACGGTAATTGCCAGCACGAACCAGATCATCGTGCCAATCTGGCGCTTGAGATAGGCATTCGCTCCGTCTTGAATCGCTTTCGCGACCTCTTGCATTTTGGGAGTGCCGGGGTCCTGCGCCAGTGTCCAGCGCATCAGATAGAACCCGTAGCCGAGCGCCACGAACGCCATCCCCAGCACAATCGCCAGAATCAGATACTCCTGTGAACCAAAAGGCGGGAGTTCCACAGTCTCCGCCGCGAAAACGCCTGTGCTACTCCATACCCACAGAAGCGCCAGTAAGCCCAGCCGAACGAAATTGCCCCGCCCAGCCAGGCAGGCTATATTCTCTCTCATGCCGATAGTCCTCCCTTGGTTGTGCTTAATCAGGTCTTAAATGATACCCGTCTCTGGTTCGTTATCACTCCAGCACGGTCTGGATAGCTTTCAACACGCGCGGCAGGTCGGGCAGAACGGCATACTCCAGTTCGGGGCAGAACGGGATATGCACATCGTACCGCGCGACCAGCTGCGGCGGTGAGAGCAACAGGTTGAACCGCTCTGGCACGCTGGTCATCTCGGTGATAATCGCCTGCCCGAAGCCGCAGGTACGGTTATCCTCGTGAATCACCACAAGGCGTCCCGTCTTGGCGAGCGACTCTTCTACCGTCTGCCAGTCGAACGGTACGAGCGTGCGAGGATCAATAATCTCCAGCGAGACGCCCTGTGGCTCGAGCGCCTCTGCCGCTTGCTCCGCCAGTTCCAGCGTGTTGCCCCACGCCACAACAGTAACATCCTTGCCCTCGCGACGCACAACCGCCTTGCCAAACGGCACAGGTTCGTAGCGTTCCACAGGGCGACGCACACGGAAGATGTGCTTGGGAATCAGGATCAGCGACGGGTCTTCGTCCTGCACCGCGCTCCAGAATAAGCCCGCTACATCCTCGGGCGTGCTGGGAATGGCGACTCGCAAGCCGGGCGTATGCGCCCACCAGCCGTCGTTGCTCTGGCTGTGCCACATGCCGCCTGCAGGCAGATAGGCGCCATATGGCGAGTAGATAATCAGCGGGCACTTCCATTCACCCTTGCTCCGCCAGCGGAGCGTCGCAATCTGCGACACCAGCTGGTGGAAGCCCGGCGTGATGAAGTCGATAAACTGAATCTCGAACACGGGTCGATAGCCCATGGCGGCTAACCCCACCGCCGTGCCCACGATGGTGGCTTCCGCCAGCGGCGAGTTGACCACCCTGCCTGGGAAGCGTGTGCTAAGCCCTTTGGTAAATCCGAACACGCCTCCTTTAGGGTCTTCAATATCTTCCCCGAACATTACCACCTCAGGGAAGGTCTCCAGTATCGCATGGAAGGTGCGGTTAATCGCCGCCACCATCGTGGTCGGTTCGGACTCTGGCTCGAAGGGGATAGGCATATATTGGGCGGGCGGCTCGCCGTAGAGATGATCCAGCACATGGGCGGGGTCTGGCAGGGGCACGCGCTCCACTTCCTGATAAATCGCGTCCACTTCCTGCACAATCTCTTCCTGCATGCGCTCCCACTGCTCGCGGGTGAGTTCGCCCGTGCTAATCAGATGTTCCGCAAACAGTTTGATGGGGTCGCGCTGTTGCATGGCTTCAATCTCTTCGGCGGGGCGATAGACGCGGTGGTCGTCTGCGCTGGTGTGCGAGCTGAGCCGGTCGATCTCGCACCAGAGGATGGTGGGACCTTCGCCAACGCGCGCCCTGCGGATGGCTTCACCGCTTTTTTCGTAAACTTCCAGCGCATCGCGCCCGTTCACGAACATCACCCAGCGCTCATCGAACACACCGAGTCGCATGGGCAACATGGTACGGGTGGGCGTGCTGATGCCATACTGGTTGTCTTCCACCATGAAGACAATCGGCAACTTCTCCTGAATGGCAAAACAGACCGCTTCGTAGAATTCGCCCTGTCGGGTGGCGGCGTCGCCGATATTGCACAGCACCACTCGATCGTCGCCTGCCATCTTGATGCCCCACGCGGCGCCTGCAGCGGGCAGACACTGGGCGCCAGTGGGCGTTGCCACTGAAAACACATTCAGCGCACGGGAGGAGTAGTGGGCAGGCATGTTGCGCCCTTCCGAGCTGGAACCCGCGCGTGCCAGAAAGTCCAGCGCAATCTCACGGGTGGTCATGCCGCGTGCCAGCATCAGTGCCCGGTCGCGATAGGTGGGGAAAATGTAATCGTCAGGGCGCAGGTGATATGCCACTGCCGCGAGCGCTTCATGTCCCATGCCGGGCACCTGGAACCAGCCTTTGCCCTGGCGCATGAGGATGCCCTCGCGCCGATCGCCCTCCCGTGAGAGCATCATCAGTCGCAACAGCTCGAGCTTCGGTAGTCCTGTGCGTTCTTCCATCGTTGCGGGCTTCATCGCCTTACCTCCAGCGGGATTATACCCGACGGGGACGCTCGGCGCTGGCAAGGATGTGTTGAGTGAGCGCGAGAACTTACACCTCCGTTCGGGGGAAGGGAGTCATTCTGTTAGAGGGTGCGCAGTTCCGCACATAGGTCTATAAAAGTTACTCCCTCCAGAGTAGCACCGCGGCTGAAGTCCTCTGTGTAGAGGAGCGGGATGCCATGATCGCATGCGGCTGCCCAGATGAGGGCGTCCCAGAAAGCCAGCCGATAACGCTCTACCCCATAAAGCGCACGGCGCGTCACGGCATGCGTCAGGGGTACGATAAAAGCCACTTCTATCAGATCCGCGATGATTCGAACCGCACGCTCGTGAGGCATCTGAAGCGCCTTGCGTGGGTTGGTGGCAACACTATAGAACTCATGGAGTGCCTGCACACTCAGGGAGAGACGCCCCTCACGCGCTAACTTCTCTATCAGTTCGATAGCGGCTGCCTGTTTGACTCGATCGGTCATATCGTGGGGGTAGATAAGCACATTGGTATCAATCATTCGCGACTAGGGAAGCGCTCCAGTCGCTCTTCATAGATCTCCTCCCTGTGCGTGTAGCCCTTGCCGCCGAAGGAGAAACCCTCACGCATCTGCTGGAGCAGACGCTCAAGCGCCTGCGCACGCTCGGATTCCGTGCCTCGAACTGATTCCATAAAAATCACCAGCACTTCGGCGCACCGTAGTGAGCGCCATGTTTTTTCACCCAGGGGAGTATACCCGACGGGTATACTCTGGGAAGCATGGCAGTTCGAGCGGTTATTGGCGTGGATTTGGGCGGCACCAATGTGCGAGCAGGCGTGCTGACACAGGCAGGCGAGCTGCTCGCGCCTCCAGTGCAGAACCCCTCCCGTGCGCAGGAGGGTTTCGAGGCGACACTGGAGCAGATTGTGCGGACTCTTGAACAGGTGATAGAAGCTTCTGGCGTGTCGCGCGACGCCATCGGCACGATTGGGATGGCGGTGCCGGGGCATATCGATTCGGCGCAGGGAATTGTGCGCTGGGCGCCCAACTTCGGCTACACCCGCGCCGACGGCGTTTTTGAGGCATGGCGTGACATCCCGCTGGCGGCAGCCGTGGAATCGCGCCTGAATATTCCCGTGGTGATGGGCAACGACGCGAATCTGGCAGCCCTGGGCGAATATTATTACGGTTCCGGGCGCGGCACAGCGCGTGGGCTGGTCATGATTACGCTGGGCACGGGAATCGGCGGCGGCGTGGTGCTGACGCGCGAGCAGATTCAGGGTAACGCCGACTGGGAAGGAGGCGCGCTGTTGGTGGGATTCAGCGGTGGCGCGGGCGAGCTGGGGCATGTGATTATCGCCTTCAACGGACCGCGCTGTGGCTGCGGGGCGCAGGGCTGTGTAGAAGCCTTTGCACGACGCGATGCGATTGTGGAACTCGCCCGCGAGCTGATGCGCCGCCACCCTGACAGCGCACTCTACCAACTGGCGCAGGGCGATCCCGCCAACATCACCCCTGCGCTCGTGAGCGAAGCCTGCGCCCAGGGCGACCTCCTCGCCGCGCAGATATGGGAACAGATTGGCTTCTATCTCGGCGTCGCCATTGCGAACTACATTCACATCTTCAACCCTGAAGTCGTGGCGGTCGGCGGGCAGATTGCTAAAGCGGGCAAGCCACTCTTTGAGGCAATTCACCGCATGGTGCGCGCCTATGCCATTCCCACGCTGCTCGAAGGCTGCCGAATTGTGCCTGCGGAACGGATAGAAGACGCGGGCATCCTCGGCGGAGGCGCACTGGCATGGCAGAAGGTCGCCCGGTAAGCCGCAGGTGGCGCATGCACCGGCGCGAGGAGACCAAACCCGACGGGCGCCGAATCTACTACTACACTTTCCAACCCGAAACCGATTCGGGTATGCTAATTAACCCAAACCTAACGAAGGAGGCTCACAACCGATGCGAATGCGCGAACGCGAACTGCGACAGCGACGACATCGACGCATGAAACGCCTGAAGGCGCGTCGGCGCGAAGCACGACTCCAAGCTCAGGCTCAGAAAGCGGAGAATAAAGCATGAGAAAGTGGCTCTTCTCGGTTAGCCTGCTGGGGCTGAGCCTGCATCTGAGTTTCGCCTTAGACTCCAGCGGGCGCTGGCTCCGACTCACAATCCTGCACACCAACGACACACACGGACACCTGCTCCCCTTCAGCTACCCTCAGGGAATCGCCCCTGATTCGCCTGCGGCGCAGATGCCTTTCAAAGAGAACATCGGCGGGATTGCT
Organism: Armatimonadota bacterium; assembly: GCA_037442385.1. Lineage (GTDB taxonomy): Bacteria > Armatimonadota > Fimbriimonadia > Fimbriimonadales > GBS-DC > LDYB01. Next base: position 24,190 of record JBBIQJ010000010.1, on the reverse strand, counting down.
CGCCGCGCCACGCTCATCAAAAACTTGCACGAGTCGCTGCACGGGCAAACCCTGGTGATTGACGCGGGCGACTATATGGACGGCACGCCCTTCTCGCTGGAGTTTCTGGGCGAGGCAGATGTCGCCTGCATGAACGCCGCGGGCTACGAGTTCGCCACGCTGGGCAACCACGAGTTCAGCAACAGCCTGCCCCAGATTCAGAAGCTCCTTGCGATGAGCCGCTGCACGAATGTGCTGGCAAACGCACGCTTGCGCGCAAACGGGCAACCCCTGTGCCAGCCGTATGTGATGGTGGAACGGTTCGGGCTGAAAATCGCGCTGTTTGGGCTGATTGTGCGCGACACCCAGAACTACCCCGGCGCGCGCGAGGGGGTGGAGATTTTAGACCCCTTCGAGACGGCACGCCAGCTCGTGCCCCAGCTGCGCTCTCAGGCGGACCTGGTGATTCTCATCTCTCATCTGGGGTACGAGGACGACCAGCGCCTCGCCCGTGAAGTGCCCGGCATCGATGTGATTGTCGGCGGCCACTCTCACACGCGCCTGACCGAGCCTACTTTTATTGAATGGGGCAAAAAAGACGCGCCCAACCTAGGCGGCACGCTGATTGTGCAGGCGTTCCAGTGGGGCGGCGAACTGGGACGGCTGGACCTCACCTTCTGGCGCAATCCCGACACAAACCGCTGGGAGATGGTCGCCTATCGGGGGCAGTTGATCCCCATCACCGCCGATATTCCCGAAGACCCTGCCACCCGCAAGGTGCTGGACGGCTACTGGAAGCGCATCGCCAGGCGCTACGGGCGTGTTGTGGGCGTGGCGACCGACGATTTCGTACAACGCGGCGACGATTACGCTCACTACAACCTCGTGAGCGACGCCATCCGCGAAACCTTCGGCTCCGACTTCGATGTGCAGAACATGTTCGGCGTGCGCATCGAGCTGGCGAAGGGCGCGATTACTTACTACGACCTGGCGCGCATGCTCCCCTTTGGCAATACCATCGTGCGCTTCGAAATCCGCGGGCGCGACCTGAAAGCGCTTCTGCAGCGCCATCGCCCTACTGTGAGCGGAATCCGCTACCGCGTGGAGAACGGGCGCCTCGTGGAAGCCACACTCAATGGCGAACCGATTCAGGACGATAAACTCTACAAAGGCACAACCAACTCCTATTTCGCAGGGCGTGTGCTGACCGAGATGGGCATCTCGTTTGTCGAGACGGGACGCAAGCGGCTCGATGTCGTGGCGGACTACATCCGCAGGCACAAACGGGTCAGCCCTGTTTATGATGGGCGGCGGGTTGTGCGATAGCCGCCCTAGCCCGTCCTATGAACAGGAGTTCCCCGAAGAGGAGGAAACGATGCGCTGGGTTCGCTATCCTGGCATCGCCTCTCTTGGGCTGGTAGCATACAGTCTGCGTCTGCAGGCGCCCTTCACTGCCGATGACCACTTTATTTTTCTGAAGCTCCTGCAGGGCGGAGCCTTTGGCTTCGCCTCGCAGCCGCCTTCAATGTTTTTCCGACCGCTCATCTCGCTCCACTATTATCTGGATTATGTGCTGTGGGGGATCTCTCCCCTGCTTTCGCATCTCGTCAATCTGTTGTGGCACATCCTGTGCGGGATTCTCGTGTGGAGGCTGACCTACCGCCTGCTGATTCGCTGGGACTGGACTCCGTTTCAGGCGGAGCCTGCGGCGTATTGGGGCGCGGTGCTTTTTATGATTTTGCCCGCGAATGTGGAAGCGGTGGCGTGGTTTGCGGCGCGCGCCGATATGGTCGCCACCGCGGGCGCACTGGGCGCGCTGATTCTGCTGGAGCGGTTTCAGAAGCAAGGTCAAGCGCTCTTCTGCTGGGGTGCGATACTGTGTTTTGCGGGCGGGCTGTTTTGCAAAGAATCGTTGCTGACCTTTCCCGTAATAGTGTGGCTGTGGCTGCGCTATCTGAAAGTTCCTTCAGCGGGGCGACTCACATTGCCCTTCTGGGGGGTGTGGCTGCTCTATCTTGCGCTGCGGACCTGGGCGACCCAGGGATTGGGCGCTTATCCTGAAGCATGGGAGACGCTCACACGCCCCTGGAGGCTGGTGGTGAATGGGGTCGCCTACCTGTTCCAGATGGGCATGCCCGCCATTCTGTATGGCTTGGGGCGCGACCACTGGGATACGCTCATCTGGGGTATCTGGGGGCTGGGGGTGCTGTCAGCGCTCTACGGCTGGCGCCGCAGGGACAGGGCGAAGCCTGCTCCGCCGATAGACTGGCGTCTGTTGGCGAGCGTAGCCCTGCTGGCGATAGTGCCCGTGATAATTTTCAAGCCATCGCCGTTTTACTTTCTCAACAGCCGCTACACCTATCTGGCGTCGGCGTTTGTGATGGTTGGGGTTGGGGCGTGGCTCTATCTGGCGTCGCGCCGTGGGGGGTGGATACGCGCTGGGCTGGCAATGATTCTGCTCACCTACTATGGGGGCGCGTTGCGTCAGGTGGATGCATGGCGCGAGGCAGGGCATATCGCGCGCGCGTCGCTGATGTCGCTCCGAGGCACTCCACCCGATACGACGCTCCTGATTCTGAGCCTGCCCGACCACTTTCACGGAGCCTATATCTGGCGCGCGGGATTCCATGAGGCGGTGGCTTTGCTATTGCCCGAACGCGCACAGCAGCCCATATATGTAATGAGCCGTTTCACGATGCGCTTACGCACCGATGTCGCGGTTCGCTTTACGGAAGGGGTTGCGACGCTTTCCAGCCAGCAGGACATCTTCCTGCCCCCCGAAGGTGTGCGCACTCCACCGGGCGATGAGGTTATCGTGATGCCTGACAAGCTCATCGTGCCGCTCGCGGTTCAACGCCAGGGGAGGGTGCTTTGCTACGAGGACGAAGAGTTTATTCCTGTGTTCAGATACTGAGGGAGGCGGGCGCCGCCGCCTCCCGTAAGTTTACTGCTCCGCGTTCGGCGCGAAATCGTCGTATACCGGCAGAAAATCGCGCCACGCTTCGCGGGAGATCGCTTTCACATACTGAGTCAGGCTCAAATACGGCACGAAGTGCGGGCGCCGCGGCTTGCGCAACAGCTTCATCCCCGCCTGGCTGGGGGTGCGGTCGCCCTTAATCAGGTTGCACTTGCGACAGCATGCCACGAGGTTCTCCCATGTATCGCCGCCGCCCATGCTCCGCGGCACCACATGGTCAATCGTCAAATCTTTGGACACATGCCCACAATACTGGCAGGTGTAGTTATCGCGTGCCAGAATGGCGCGGCGGCTCACGCGCACCTGCGGCAGTGGGCGCTTAATCATATAGCGCAAGCGCACCACCGACGGCGCTTCAAAGCCCCCATTGACCGTGCGCACAAAGTGCCCGTTGGTACGCACCACTTCCGCTTTGCCTGTCAGCACCATATTGACGGCACGGCGCATGGTACAGATGTTCAACGGCTCATAGTTCTGATTCAACACTAAGACCTCTGGCATCGATCAGCGACCTCCCGAATTAAAAATGGGGAGCCGAACGCACACACCTGTGCAGGCTCCCCTGTCGACACGCGCCCGGATAGAAGGCAACGGTAGCGACCGCGCGTGCCGAACCAGGAGCCTGTGCTCCATCGTTCCGAATCGAACCGAATCGGGTAGTGCGTCTGCATCACCCTATATTATAGCCCATTTTGTGAACGAAAATCAAGGGGGAGAGCGTGTAGAGGCTCCCCCCCGCGGCCTGGCGATGCTACGACACGCGGCTTAGCACCCCGCGCCGAAGTTGAACAGCACCATCAACAGGTCGGCGTCGTCGACTCTCCCGTCGCAGTTGACATCGGCGAGATTCTCACCGACCGCGCCGAAGTTGAACAGCACAGTCAGGAGGTCTGCATCGTCCACACAGCCCGAGCCATCAATATCGCCGTTAGTCAGGATACATGGTGCGAACCAGAAACCTCCTGTAAGGGTGAAGACACCCCCGGAGAGGACGCTGCTGGCATCGGGCTGCCCGATTGTTGCACCGAGCGTGAAATCGCCGCCTGAGGCGAAGCTCACCCCTCCGCTGTCTATCGTCCACCAGCTGAGGTCAAAATCGCCTCCTTGCTGCGCGCTGGCAGTACCAACCAGAAGATACACCAGGATGCTGACCAGAATCGTTCTCATTGCCTTCTCCTCCTGTTCTCAGTAGAGTTTGCTGGGCGTGAGTTCGGGCGTCTCGAAAATCCCGCGCTCTTTGGGCTGGTCGTAAAGCTCCGGGTGCAGGTACTTCCCTTTGAGTTCATCGGGCTTCTCTGGCTCGCTCTGGAAGCCATACCGCTGGATCCACAGGTCGTTGCGCACGGCTTCGACGCGCCAGCTGACCTCCACGAAGGGCTTGCTCGTACGAATCACGAACCGGTTGTTCTGAATCTTCTGCACGACTTTTGCCAGCACGAAGTCGTCGCTGGCATCAATCACAGTGAGCTGATAACGGAAGTCGCGGTTGATGGCTTCAAAATAAGGAGGTAGCTGCACAACGGCGTAGCCGCGCGCGTCGGTTACCACATTCCCAGAATAGCTGTTCAGCGGTTCGGGGGACTCGGTGCAGAAATGGTTCAGGAAGTGGGTTTCAGGCAACAGCGGGTGGTCAATCTGGAACGATTTGGTGCCGCTGGCGCCGAGTCGTCCCTGAGCATAGACGCCCCAGCCGTTCGTGCTGCTGTTGGTGCGCCCCAGCACGCCGTAGTTGGTTCCTGTGGACGCTTCCACAACCCCCACAACCCCGCGCCCCTGCTGGCTCTCGGAGCGCCCTACCAGACCAAAGTTTGTCCCCGTTGTGGCGCTGGCATACCCATAAGCACCGATACCGCTATTAGAAGCGTTCTGGAACAGCCCCGCGTGTGTATTTCCTGTGGTTGCCGTAGCATCGCCAAACACGGCGACGCCGCTGGAGCTGCTGACGCGCCCGACAACGCCGTAGGTACTTCCCGTGGTGGCGGTCGATTCACCCAGCACGCCTGCTCCCCCGCCAGCACTCTGGTTTTTGCCGTAGACGCCGTAAGGCTGACCCGTCGTTGCAATCGCTTCACCATAAACTCCGTACCCAGCGGCGCTGAACGAACGCCCGAAAATACCGTAGTTTGTTCCCGTGGAAGCGGTGGCTTCGCCTACAACACCCGCGCCATTTGGGCTTGCAGAGACCCCAGACAGCGCGACGGCTTGCCCCGAGGTGGCTGGGTTGGCAATTGCAAAGGTGGCGCCGTTCGGGACCGCTGCACCGCCTGCAAACGGAAGCGTGAAATTGCCATCGGTCAGGTCGTTCGCGGGCGCCCACATCGTACCGTTCCACTTCAGCACCTGACCTGTTTGAGGCACAGAGGGGTCTATGGGGCGTCCGCGCAAGCCAGCTACCATCGGGTTTGGGTAATTGCCAAACAGGTCGCCGCCTGCGGGACCTTCCGTCGTAAGAGCGACAGGCACCCATCCCCCGCCATCCCAACGGAGAATGTCACCCTGTCGAGGTCCAACCAGTATCGAGACCCATTGAACGCCATTGTAGTAAAGCATGGAACCCCTTGGCGGTCCTCCTGCAACGCCTCCTACAGGAACCCAGGCATTGAGAAAGCCATGCCACGACAGGATATCACCAGGATTGACTGCTAAGGCATCTGCTACAGGTCTCCCCCGTAATCCATTCGTCGAGCCAGATACCCATGCAGTAGGGGCAGGGTTGACTTTGATACGAGGCGCCAGCACGACGAACGCGCCGACCCCAGCGCGACGCACGCGAATCTCTATCCAGCGATCGGACGGAGGCATCGTCCACACAGTGCCTGGCGGCCCGAAATTCAGCTCCACTGTAAATCGTCCATTGTTGACTCGCTGGTTCAGTATCTGCACCATGTTGCCAACCTGGTTGCCCGCGGCGGCGGCGTCGAATAGCCGGAACTGAAAATCGTAAAGCCCGTCTGCAGGACCGCCCGGTAGCTGCAGGTAGCCCTGAAAAGTAATCACCGCCTGAGCGTAGCCCGAAAGCCACGCCATCGCAACGACCAATACACTCAATCCCACAATCAGCCGATGTGTCATCATCCGATACCTCCTTCGGCAAATTTGCTCATCAACAGGAGATAACTCGGCGGAGGCGAAAACTGTTGCAGGGTTGGCAGGAATCTGTGTTGTTATCGGCAAATGGTAGTGAGCAAAGCCAGCCCTCAAGAACGGAGCTATCAGGTATAATGGTTAACACACTTCAGAAGAAGGTGAGATAATGAGTAAGCGCATGCCGGGTGTCGAGGCGCCTGTCTGGGAGGCTCCAGCCAGTCCGAATGCGTTCTCGCTGGAGATAAAGACCATTACCCCACTGTCCGGTGGGGGCTATAAGACGCGCGAGTGTGACGAACTGATTCCCATCCGCTCTGCGACCGTGCGCGGGCATCTGCGCTTCTGGTGGCGTGCAACCGCAGAAGCGCAGTTCAGCTCTGTGCAGGAACTCTACGAAAGGGAATGCGAACTCTGGGGTGGTCCTTCCGAGAAAAACAAAATTCGCGTCGGCAAGGTGGGTGTGCGTGTGGAGGTTCTTCAAAAGGGCACTAAGGAACCTCATAGCCAGATTGCTCCGAAATCGAGGCCAAAGGATGGTCCGCTACCCGGTTTCTTTCTATTTCCCTTCCAGGAAGTCAAGAACCAGAACATTCCGGAAGCAAGCGGGCTGAAGGGAGTGAGATTTAAGCTATATATTGATTACACTGACGCGGTTGACGACCGGCAAAAGCAGGAGGTGCAAACGGCAATCAAGGCATGGCTCACTTTTGGAGGTGTGGGCGCACGCACGCGGCGAGGCTGCGGCGCTCTCGAAGTACTAAACCAGCCAGATTGGCTTTTACCTGACAGTCCCCAAGAGCGCGATAAATTTCTCAAGCAACTTCTGGTTTACCCTGACAGCGAGCAGAGTGAGCCTACATATCCTGTGCTGGCAGGGGCGACCGTGGTGGTTGGAGAACCCCAGAGCGACCCCATGCAGGTCTGGAAGGAACTGGGACGATTTTGGGCACGATTCCGCAAAGGGCACTTTGTCGACAACAAGGAATACAGCCCGATGTCAGGAGGAAAGTGGAACGACTATCGGGGTGTGCTGTGCCATTTAGAGAAGTTCTCAGATAAAAAATCCCTCTCGCCAAGCCGTTTTTAGGCTTGCCGATCATTTATCAAGCGCTTTCGGGCGCCTGCTTTGACGGCACAATCGAACCTGCTGAGTCGGGTCGGATGGCGTCGCCCGTGATTCTCAAACCTGTTGCGCTAAGTGACGACAAATATGCCCCATTGATTGTTGTACTGCGTGCAAAGGCGCCTGCAAATATCAAAATCAAACAGAATAATCACGAGAGGGAGTATACCCTCCGTCCGCAGGACGATCCCGAGCTGAGGGCACTGGAAGATGTGCTGAAGGCACTGCAAGCCTCAGATGTGCTGGATGCGGTGGTCAAAGCAGCAACAGAGCACTTCAGGAGAGCGCAGGTTATCCATCTATCTGCAGGAGGCACACAATGAAGTATCTGCTCACCATAGCGCTGGAACCTGTTCAGGAGTTCATCGCCGCGGCGCGGCGCACCGCAGACCTCAAAGCAGGCTCTCAATTGCTGGTAGAAACCGCACGGAAGGTGGCAGCACACCTGGAAGCTCAGGGTGCCGAACTGATTTTCCCTGCAAACACCCATATCGACCCTCCTAATAAGATCGTCTGCATCGTCGTGGGCGACCCCAAGACGCTGGCTATAGAGGCACGCAAGATAGCGCAGGAACACCTGCAAAGCGAATGGAAAAGCGTCGAAGGCGCTCTCGCCACGCTGATCAACGCCGAACTGGCAACACACCAGATCCGGAACTTCCTTGAGTTTTATGTGGCATGGGCGCCGTTTCAGGGCGAATATGCGGCGGCGCAACAGCAGGCAGAGCGTTTACTGGCGGGACGCAAGGCGCTGCGCGACTTTGCCCAACCACACAGCCCGCCCGGACTGCCCAAAAGCCCCCTTGACCCCTCGCGCGATACAGTGGTGAGGCTAAAAGGCAATCTCGAAGTTGTTGACGAAGCGCAGAAGGATGCCAACCTCCGCCTCAAGCCCCGAGAAACCCTGGACGCCATCTCCCTGCTGAAGCGCGTCAAGGGACGCCAGCTCGCGGGCAAAGTGCCTTCCACTATCGAGATGGCGCTGCGCTCCTTCTGGGGAGTCGCAGAACAAAAAGCTTCTACTGCTGTTCATAAGCTGAACCAGATAAAGGAAAACCTCGGTCTCGCGGAAATGGAGGGTCTCTTCTTCCCGCGGTGGAATGACCTTGAAACCGATCAACCCATCGACGAAGAGACCAAAAACGATGTCAAAAAGCTGCGCCACGAGATTCTCACAGCAGTGGGCGTGCCCGAAGATCAGCTCGGTTACTACGCCATTCTGGTTGCCGACGGCGACAGAATGGGGGAGCGCATCAGCAGTCTCAAAACCATAGAGGAACACAAAACCTTCTCGCAGCAGGTCGCCAGCTTCGCAGGAGCGGTCCGCGGGATTGTTGAAAGGTATGGGGGTTACCTCGTCTACTGTGGTGGGGACGATGTAATGGCACTGTTGCCCGCGAATCGGGCGCTTGCCTGCGCTAAGGCACTGCGCGACACTTTCCAGCAGAAGGTTCCTGGTGCGACGCTCTCGGCAGGCATTGCGCTGGTGCATTTCTTAGAAAACCTGCAGAACGCTGTGGAGCGGGCGCGTCAGGCAGAACGCAAGGCAAAATGCTCACGAAACGCGGTCGCCGTCGCCCTGCACCCGCGCAGCGGCGAGGCGATTACCGCCACAACGCAGTGGGACCATTTCGCCATCTGGCAAGAGTGGATCGGAGCCTTTCGGCAGGGGCTTGCGTGCGGTTTCCCGTACGAACTTTATGCGCTGGGACAGGAGTACGAGGAAACTTTTATCGACGCCGCGGTCCTGAAAGCGGAGGCGGAACGAGTCCTGAAGCGCAAGGAAGGCGCCGAGCGCGTGCAGGTTCAATTCCCGGATTGGGCGTTCCAGGACGCTTTGAGCCTCAGGGAGTTCGCGCACCTTCTTGTGATTGCTCGCTTCCTCACATCTTATCCGGAGGTGGCAGATGACGACGAAAATCGTGCGGATTGAGGCGTTGGACCCGTTGCTGTTTCGAGATGGGCGTCCTTTTGCCGCGGAGTTAGGCGCGCTGGACGCACGCAGCCTGACGGTCCCGATGCCCGGCACCATCGCGGGCTTCATTCGCACCTTTGTCGGCAACCAGCAGGGATGGGCGTGGGATGACAGAGGGTTCAGAGCGTCCCAAATCAAAGTGCATGCCCCTCTGCTGTACCGCCTCCAGGGGGCGGAGGCTCAGGGCGAGTTCGTGTTCCCCGCACCTGCGGACGCCCTGCTTTACTCTGGACAAGACGACAGCTTGCAGGTGGATGTTCTGGTTCCCTATGATCCGCCAGCAGGAAGCGGCTGTATTCTGCCCAATCCGAAACTGAAGCCGCTCAAGGTCTCGGCGGCGGCAAAGCCTGCAGTGGGCTACAACTTCTGGAAATGGAGCGACCTGGAGTCGTGGCTTCTGGGGCGTGGGCAACCGCCTTCAGAATCGATACAGGCTCTATCCCGTGAGGCGCGTACCCATGTAGAGATTGACGATGAGAGCGGCACCAGCAAAGACCGACATCTGTTCACGGTGGAGTTTTGCGCCTTCGAACACTTGCAGCGTACTCAGAACGGTGTCGTCTATTACCGCTGGGCGATGCTGGCGCGGGTGGCACTACCCGATGAGATAAGCGCGACTCTGGACGGTGTGGGCACACTGGGCGGGGAGCGACGCGCCAGCCTCCTGCATGAGGCGCAAGAATGGCTGGAATGCCCCGAAACGATACGGCAGGCGCTTGGGCAGGCGAAAAAAGTGCGCATGGTGCTGGCAACACCCGCCATCTTCAAGGACGGTTGGAAACCGGGCTGGCTGAACAACGACCTGGAAGGAGCACCCCCAGGAGCCAGCGTGCGGCTCAAGCTGGTGAGCGCGGCGGTAAAGCGCCACGGGGCTGTCAGCGGATGGGACTACACTCGAGGATGCCCCAAGCCTGTGCGCTGGCTGGCACCCGCTGGCTCGGTCTACTTTTTCGAGATTCTCAGCGGCTCCGCAGAGAGCCTGGTCAACGATGCGTGGCTCCAGCCCGTGAGCGATAATGAAAAGGACCGCGACAGCGGCTACGGACTGGCTCTGTGGGGCGTCTGGAACGACAAAAGCACAGGAGGGAACACAATATGAGCAAGGCAAAAGCAGTCTATTTGCACGCGCTGACACCCCTGCATGTGGGCACGGGGCAGGCAGTGGCGAACCTTGACCTGCCGATTGCGCGCGAGAAAGCAACAGGTTTCCCGATAGTGCCTGCTTCCTCATTCAAAGGGGTTCTGCGTGACTATCTTAAGGGAAGCGACTGGTTAGACGATGCCTTCGGCTATACCGATAAAGCAGGCGCCTTTGTGTTTACGGACCTGCGCTTACTCTGTCTGCCTGTTCGCAGTTACTTTGGAACCTTCGCCTTTGTTACCTGCCCGCTGGTGTTGCAGCGCTACAACCGCCTGGTTCAAGCGTTTGGCGCCGGGCAACCGCTATCGGACATCCCGAACATCTGTGATAACGCGGGCAACTTGACGATTGCCGTTTGCGAAGACAAGGTGCTAAGCAACACGGAAACTGTCTATCTGGAAGATATCGACCTGAAAGTCGAGAGCATAGATGTGTCTCAAATCGCGGATGTGTTTGCGAACATATTCTACGCGCACAACCCCCCGCTGTTCAGCAAGCGGTTTGCGATTGTCTCCGACAGCACTTTCAGTTTCCTCGCCGAGACCGCTACCGAGGTGGTGGCACGCGTGCGCCTGGACGATAACACAAAGACGGTTGCTTCAGGCGCGCTCTGGTACGAAGAAGCGTTGCCCGCCGAGAGCCTGCTCTACGGCTTTATCGGGCTTGCAGACCATCCTGCCACGCAAGACGCAACCCTTCTGGATAGGTTGCCGTCAGAACTCACCCTCCAGATTGGCGGCGATGCCACAATCGGTCGGGGCGTGTGCAAGGTGGTGATACGATGAAAACACGCGCACAACGGGACATGGAGCTGGCACTGAATTGCGTTCGCGAAGTGGTAGCAAATCATGACGAGGATGTGCATCGGGACTACGGGAGATTATGCCACAGCTTCCCTATCATGGTGCGCACCTGCGGCTTGTGTCAGGCGATCGCGTTTTCGGCAGATAAAACACAAAGCGATGATTCCAACAGAGCCAAGGCGCATGAGCTTTTGCTAAGGCATGTCGCGCGGATTCTGGATCTGAAACCGTCCCCGCAGAGCCTTCTGGACAAGATACTCACAGCCGACGCCGCCACCTACCTGCTCTACACACGCCGGGTGCTGAACGCATGGGTCTACTTCAAGCGTTTCGCGGTCTCTATTCTCAAGGTGAAGTCAGGAGGTGAGTCTGAATGAGCAATAAGGGCACTCCAGCGCGCCGTGAAGACCTGCGACCGGAAGACGAAGAAGCGCTTAACTCCGACTCCGAATTGCACGCAGGGCTTCTGCTTCAGCGCTACTTGAGAGCGCATAAGCCAAAACAGCGCGAGACGGGTCAGCAGATGCCTGAAGAGTCGCTTATTGAGGCGGCGCGAAACATCAAGGCGAGTTCGTTCTATCGTGAGGCGTTCCGAAGGTGGAAAGAGTGGGCACAGGGGCGCTCTGTTTGTCTTTCAATGAAGTTGGCAACCCCCTTGGCGATTGGTCTGGGCAACGCCAGCCCGCTGGAGGTGGGGCTGACCCTACACCATACCTACGGGATGCCCATCATCCCTGGCTCCGCCCTGAAAGGACTCTGCCGACGCGGCGCGCTCAGGCTCCTGAAAGAGGGAAAAATCTCACAGGCTCAGTTCGAGACGCTCTTTGGAAAAGCAGGCGACGACGACGCCCATGCAGGATATGTTACTTTCTACGATGCGCTCTACGACCCCGATAGCGAACCGCGCCGTAGTCTGGAAAAACCGTTGCATCGGGATGTGATTACCGTGCATCACCCAGAATACTATCGTGGCAAAGATAAGCCACCCACCGACTTCGATGACCCCATCCCAGTGCCGTTCCTTGTGATTAAGCCGGGCGCGTGCTTTCTGTTTGTGCTGGACACCCCTGAAGGATGGGAGCAGTTTACCAAATCCCTGCTTCAGTGGTGCCTTTGCCACCTCGGTGTGGGGGCGAAAACCAACGCGGGCTACGGATACTTCATAGACCCCGATTCGGACGCCGCAACGCAAAAACAAGCTCCCGCCTCTGCCGCAACAATCTCTGTTCAGAAAGAGACCTGGAGCAGCGCGAAACTCCGCTATGATCCAGGCAGGCGTAGCCTGAAAGCCTCATGGCAAAATATGACTGCTGAAGCTTCCGAGACGGAAACAAAGCGGCTACTTGAAAAACTTCCCGAAAAATATTGTGATTTAATCATGACTAATAAACAACATCTAGAGGTGAATGTTGAAGTAGAGCGTGTGGGCAACAAGCGCCAAATTGTGCAGATAGTACCACACATTTCAGAAGAGACCCAATGAGACGCACAGTGCTTGTGAGCTTTATCGGCAAAGGTCAACGCGCACGGGAAGGGCAGTCTTCCTCTCACACAGGGTATCGAACGACCCAGTATGACTTCACCCCTTTCGGCGGTCAGCGTTGCGAAAGCGCTCTTTTCGGGCTGGCGCTGCTGGAGCACCTGCGCTCGCAAGATCAACTCCCCGACTGCTGGATTGTGCTGGGCAGCCCCCAGTCTAACTGGGGTGCGCTGCTGGAAGCGATAGACCCCAAAAAATGGGACGAAATCGAAAGCCTCTACCGGCAAGTTGAAAAAGCAGTTCAGGAAGAGGAAAAGCAGCCAAGCCAGCATGGGAGAGGTTCCCTTACCGCCGAACTACTCGCGAAATGGGCAGAAGCGTTGTCGGAGCATCTCTCCCCTACCCGTATCAGGTGTTATCTCATCGGCTGGAGTTATGATGAAGCCGAGCAGCAGCGCCTCTGGGAGATTCTCTATTCCGAGGTTCAGCAGAAAGATCGGCTTATTCTGGACATCACTCACGGGTTCCGACATCAACCTGCGCTGACCGCGTTTATGGTGATGCTTCTGCAGCGCCTGCGACATCTCTCGGAGGTGCAGTTTTACTATGGCGCTCTGGAGATGCGTCAGCAGGAGACAACCCCTGTGCTGAAGATAGATTTCATTGGCGACCTTGCTCGCGCCACCGAGGCGGTCGCAACCTATCAGGAAACAGGCGACTATGAGCCGCTGGCTGAGTTTGCTCTAACAGGTGAAGCATTCAAACAGACACACAGGCTGATTTTTGAACAGCGGGTGAATAAACCGCACCTCAGCGCGCTCCAGCCCGCCGCGAGCGCCCTTCAGAACCTTCAGGAAGTTGATCCCTTGCGCCATAGTCTGATTCCTCTCATTCAGCAGGAGCTGGAAAGTCTACGGCAGCAACGCGACCTCCACGCCCGGTTGGCGACACAAGCCAATAACGCAATCAAGCACAAAAACTACATGGTCGCTGTACCCCTGCTATGGGAAGCAATACTTTCGCTTGCATGCTCCTTGACACAGAGCGGACCTCCAGAGGACTATCAGGGACGAGAAAATGCCGAGCGATTGCTCATAGAGCAAAGCAATCAATACCTTAGCGACGAAGAGCGCGGTGTTTTACGCTCCTTTCGAGAGGTGCGCAACGCGATTGTCCATGGTACGCGGCGCTCAGAACGCCTCCAGGTGAAAGCCGCACTGGAGGATGACGAGAGAATGCAAAAACTCTACGATCAGGCGCGCGACATCTATGAGAGGCTCAAAGACGTTTATCAGCAGCAGGAGGCAACCCGATGATAGTCATTAACTTTGCACACCCAATAACAGATCTCCAACGCACTCAGCTTGAAACGCTCACAGGCAAACAGATAGAAAGGATTATCGATGTGCCCGTTCAACTGGACAATATGCAACCCTTTGAACCCCAGGTACAGAGCCTATTAGAGGGAGTGGGGTTGAGTTCGCAGGAGTGGCAAACCCTACCCGTATTGGTCAATCTCCCCAGCATGAATGTGATTACCGCGATTCTGCTGGCGGAGTTGCACGGAAGGATGGGGCACTTCCCCACCGTGCTTCGTCTGAGACCCGTGCAGGGCAGCACCCCCCCTCAGTTTGAGGTGGCGGAGGTTATTAATCTGCAAGCAATCCGCGACAGCGCGAGGACAAGGCGGTAAAGTGTTTCGCACGCAGGCCTTCCCTGCCTGCGTGCATAGCGCTGTCTTTACGCCATCATCTTGCGCAGCACCATCGGCAGGATGCCGGCGTGGCGGTAGTATTCCACCTCAACGGGCGTGTCCACCCGCGCCAACACCTGGAAGGTGCGTTCGGAGCCGTCGGGCTTGCGGGCGCGCACGGTCAGCACCTTGCGCGGGGTGAGGGTGTCAATCCCCTCAATCGTGAGGATTTCCTCGCCCGTAAGCCCCAGCGTCTGCACATTCTCGCCCGGCATGAACTGCAACGGTAGCACGCCCATGCCCACGAGATTGCCGCGATGGATGCGCTCGAAGCTTTCGGCAATCACCGCTTTCACGCCGAGCAGGGCGGTGCCCTTGGCTGCCCAATCGCGCGAGCTGCCCGAACCGTATTCTTTGCCTGCCAGCACAATCAGCGGTGTGCCCGACGCTTTATAACGCTGACACGCCTCAAAGATGGTCGTACGCTCGCCCGTGTCCCAGTGGATGGTGTAGCCGCCCTCCACACCCGGCAGCAGTAGGTTCTTGATGCGGATATTGGCGAAAGTGCCGCGAATCATCACCTCATGATTGCCGCGCCGCGAGCCGTAGGTGTTGAAGTCGCGCGGGTCCACCCCCTTGCTCATCAGGTACTGCCCTGCGGGACTCTCCACTGGGATGCTGCCCGCAGGCGAGATGTGGTCGGTGGTGATGCTGTCGCCGAAGATGGCAAGCACCCGTGCGCCCACGATGTTCTGCATCGGAGGCGGTGTGTCGGGCATGTCGTCAAAGTAGGGCGGACGCTGGATGTAGGTGCTGTTTGGATCCCACTCATACACCTCCGACTGGGGAACTGGTAGCGCGCGCCAGTGTTCGTCGCCGTCAAAGACCTGCGCGTAGCGGTGTTTGAACATCTCGGAGCGCAGGGCGCGCGCAATCGTGTCGCGCACTTCCTGCGGGCTGGGCCACAGGTCGCGCAAGTAGACGGGTTCGCCGTTCGGGTCGTGCCCCAGCGGCTCATTCAGGAGGTCAATCTCCACAGTGCCTGCCAGCGCGTAGGCGACCACCAGCGGCGGCGAGGCGAGATAGTTCGCCTTCACCAGCGGGTTGATGCGCGCCTCAAAGTTGCGGTTGCCCGATAGCACTGCCGCCACCACCAGGTCGCCCTCTTTGATGGCTTTCGCAATCGGTTCTGGGAGCGGACCGCTGTTGCCGATACAGGTCGTGCAGCCGTAACCCACCACATGGAAGCGCAACGCCTCCAGATAGGGCAGCAGCCCCGCGTTTTCCAGGTAATCCGCAACCACGCGGCTGCCCGGCGCCAGGCTGGTTTTAACCCATGGCTTGACGGTCAGCCCGCGTTCCACCGCCTTTTTCGCCAGCAGCCCTGCCGCCACCATCACCATCGGGTTGGAGGTGTTGGTGCAGGAGGTAATCGCGGCGATGACCACATCGCCGTGCTTGAGGAACACCTCTTCGCCGTCGATCAACACAGGCACGCCGGTATGACCGCTCTCAGCAGGAGTTGCCTCTGCGGGCGATTCGGTGTCCCAGCGGTCGTTTTGAGGAGGCGTCAGCCCGAATCCGCCCTCGCGAATGGGCGTGTAGAGCAGTCGCTGGAAGGTCGGTTTCATCTCCCGCATCGGTACGCGATCATGCGGGCGCTTGGGACCCGCAAGGCTCGGCTCCACCGTACTCAAGTCCAGCTCCACGACGGTGGAATATTCGGGGTCGGGAGTCTCGTCGGTGCGGAACAGCGCATTTTCCTTGCAGTAGGCTTCCACCAGCCGCACGAGGCTCTCGTGGCGTCCTGCAAAGCGTAGATAGTCCAGCGTGCGCTGATCCACCGGGAAGAAGCCCATCGTGGCGCCATATTCGGGCGCCATGTTCGCAATCGTGGCGCGGTCTTCCACAGTCAGCGTGCTTAAGCCGGGACCGAAGAATTCCACAAACTTATCCACCACGCCGACCTTGCGCAAAAGCTGCGTGACGGTCAGCACGAGGTCGGTCGCGGTCGCGCCTTCGGGCAACTGCCCCGTGAGTTTGACGCCCACTACCTGCGGGATGAGCATATAGTAGGGCTGTCCCAGCATCACGGCTTCCGCCTCAATCCCGCCCACGCCCCAGCCCAGAATGCCGAGCGCGTTAATCATCGTGGTGTGGCTGTCCGTGCCCACCAGCGAGTCGGGGAACGCCAGCGCCTCGCCGTTGACATCTTTGGTGTAGACCACGCGCCCCAGATACTCCAGATTCACCTGATGCACAATCCCTGTGCCGGGGGGAACCACGCGGAAACCGTCGAACGCCTGCTGTGCCCAGCGCAAGAGCATGTAGCGCTCGCGGTTGCGTTCGAACTCTTTCTCCACATTATAGAAAAAGGCGTACTCGGTGCCAAAATAGTCCACCTGCACGGAGTGGTCAATCACCAGATCGGCAGGCACAACGGGGTTGATGCGTTTGGGGGCTTTGCCGCGTGCCTGCATCGCGTCGCGCATGGCAACGAGGTCTACCACGCAGGGCACGCCTGTGAAGTCCTGCAAAATGACGCGCGCGGGCATTAGGGGGATTTCCTGAAGCGGGGGCTGGGGTTGCCAGCTCGCAAGCGCGCGCAAAACAGTCTCCGCGTCTTCGCCCAGCAGCAACGCGCCTTCGGACGACTCCGCGACGCGGAGCATGTTCTCTAACAGAATACGGATGGAGAAAGGCAATCGGTCTATGGCGCCCAAACCCTGTTTTTCGGCGGCGGGCAAGCTGAAGTAGGTGTAATTCTGTCCTTCTACCGAGAGTGTGGCTTTTGTCGTCATCGCTCGCTCCTCCGTAGAGATTGTACCTCAAGAGGAGCGCGACAGCGTTGTTGCTATTCGTCAAAGGGCAGCGCGCTGGGGTCCATCACGGGCGCAAGTGTGAGGTCCGAAGCGCCCTCGACGCGTCTTTTTGCAGTCTGATAGTAGTGTTCGTCTATCTCGATGCCGATAAAGTTGCGATTCAGTTTTTTTTGCCGCGACGCCTGTCGTGCCTGAACCCATGAAGGGGTCTAAGACGGTATCCCTTTCGCGTGAGGCAATTAGCAGAATGCGTGTTAGAAGCCACTCAGGCTTTTCGGCCGGGTGGTCCGTGCGATGCTTTTCAGCAGGAAGCACCCACAGATTGCGCATCTGTTTGCCGCCGTTGATTCGCTTTGCCATTCCGTAGTTGAAGTAGTACCGTTTCGTTTTGCTGGCAATCCATATAAGTTCTGTGGCGGGCGCAAGCCGCTTGGTCTGCAAAAGCGGAGTGGCATTCGGTTTGTACCAGATGAGATCGTTGATAATCCACAAGCCCAGCTCTTTCAGCGCCATGCCAATCGAGGGATGATTGTGTAGCGTGCCCGACACCCAGAGAGTGCCTTCGTCTTTCAAGACGCGCACACACTCACGAAAGCCACTGGCGATTGAACTCATGGAGGTCTTCAAGTTGATCCCAGGTGCCTTTATTGCATTCGACAGGCTTGCCTCTGCGGCAGGTGAGGAACCCGCTCCCCGACAGGTTATAGGGCGGGTCAGCAAATATCATGTCGATGCTACCTGCTTCAAGCCTCGGCAGCCATTCCAGCGCATCACCGCGAATCAACCGGACAGTAGGCATTTTTCACGCTCCACTATCAGCAACCGCGTAGGGTTCCGCACCGTCGTCGAGATAGACCATGGCATCCGCTTCACGGAAAGCATCATACCCGATGCTATCTGCTACAGTAGAGGCGCGTGAACCGTTTGGGAGAAGTTTTTCCCTTAGCACCCG
Organism: Armatimonadota bacterium; assembly: GCA_037442385.1. Classification (GTDB taxonomy): domain Bacteria; phylum Armatimonadota; class Fimbriimonadia; order Fimbriimonadales; family GBS-DC; genus LDYB01. The sequence goes on along the minus strand of JBBIQJ010000010.1, from coordinate 6,158 downwards.
CTCCCGAACTCGAACAGCACCATCAGCAGGTCTGCATCGTCGACCACGGAGTCCTGATTCAGATCGGTACAGAGGTTGTCGCCGCTCACGCCGAAGTCGAACAGCACATTGAGCAGGTCGGCGTCGTCCACGCAGCCGTCGTTGTTAACATCGCCCGCGCGCGGGGCGCATCGTCCCCAAGCGTCCAGCAGATAGCCTTCCTTGCGTCTTGTTGCCGCGTTGTAGCCGTAGCCGACGATGTAGCGCCCGTTCGGCGAAATGCCGTAGGCGCGTTCGAGATAGGAGCCTGGGGTCAGCAGTGCGGCGTAGGTCTCGTTGAGGTTCTCCAACCCGCCCGAAACTGTCCATCGGAAGGCGCGCCATCCGCCGCCTGCTATCTCGGAGGAGCCGACCACGATGGAACCATCCGCCGAGACATCATACGCTTCGCTCCGCGCGCCGCCCAGCGTTTCCAGACTGATCATGCCATCCTGCGCGGTCCAGCGGAAGGCATAGTGGTTGCCATTGATCTTGTACGCGCGTCCGACCACCACCTGTCCCGACTCTGAGATAGCATAGGCGTTGCTCCAGAAGCCGCCCAGGGTGCCGAGATTCTGCACTGCGCCGCCGCTCCAGAGGGTTGCCAGAATAGTGTTTCTGGCGTTATGGGTCTCGCCTACGATGACCGCGCCGTTGAAACTGGCATCGTAAGCCGATCCAAAAGAGCCGCCCAGGGTGCTGAGCTCCCCAATTCTGCTGTCGCGCCAGAAACAGGGGAGCGTTGCGCCCGCGCTATTCTGGGCCCACCCCACAATCGTACTCCCATTCGCAGAAATGCCTCGTGCGGCGCTGTCCGTTCCGCCCAGAGTACCGAGATTCTGCAGCCCCTCGTTCGAAGTCCAGCGGAAGGCTTGTGGGCGTCCACTGGTGTTGTGCGCCCAACCCACAATAACGCCCCCATCCACAGCGACAGCATAGGCGACGCTCTCGTCGCCGCCGAAAGTGCCCAGGTCATGAATAGTACCATCGGCAAGCCAACGCACCGCGCGCATTGAGTTCAGCGGTACATTACGCGCCCAGCCCACCACGACAGAGCCGTCCGCCGAGACCGCACGCGCCTGACTCTCGTATCCACCCAGCGTGCCCAGCCAGCGGAGCGACTGCGCTTCCGCGCACACGCTTAAACCCAGACTCAAAACCAGACTCGATGGCACCACAAACCCCCTGCGCATCGTTCTCACCGTATACCAAGACTCCCCTGAAGCCGTTTCTGTTGCAGGTGCGGGCATTATCCCACAAACAGGCGCGATTTGCTGAGCTCCATCTGCATCGTTACAAGGCGATGATAGACGCCCTCGCGCGCCATCAGCTCGTCGTGCGTGCCGATTTCAGCAATCCGCCCGCGCTCCAGCACCACAATCCGGTCGGCATTCCGAAGGGTCGAGAGACGGTGCGCAATCGCAATCGTGGTGCGGTTCTGCACGAGTCGTTCCAGCGCCTCCTGAATCAGGCGCTCGGTTTCGGTATCTACCGAAGCGGTCGCCTCGTCCAGTATCAGAATCTTCGGGTTGCGCAGGATGGCGCGGGCAATCGCGATTCGCTGGCGCTCGCCGCCTGAGAGCCGATGCCCGCGCTCGCCCACCCAGGTGTCGTAGCCATCGGGGAATCGCATGATGAAATCGTGCGCGTTCGCGGCTTTGGCGGCAATGATAATCTCCTCCAGCGTCGCATCAGGTCGGGCGTAGGCGATGTTCTCGCGAATCGTGCCCGGGAACAGGAAGGTGTCCTGTAGCACGACGCCGATATGCTTGCGCAAATCCTGCATGCGAATTTCGCGCAGGTCTTTGCCATCCAGCAGGATTCGCCCGCGTGTGGGGTCGTAAAATCGGCAGATGAGGTTAATCAGCGTCGTCTTGCCCGACCCCGACGGACCCACCAGCCCAATCATCTCGCCAGGGCGAATCTCCAGATTGATGTCGTGAAGCACGGGATGATGCTTCTCGTACCCAAAAGAGACCTCTTCAAACACAATCGCGCCCTGCACTTCCGAGAGCGGCTGAGCGTTGGGCAAATCACGCACTTCGGGTTCGGTGTCCAGCACCTCAAACACGCGCTCGGCAGCGGTTACGGTACGCGATGCCCAGTCCATAATGTTGGTGATGATGCTCAGCGGACCGAACAGCATGCCGATATACGAGAGGAACGCCACCAGTTTCCCCAGCTCAAAAGTGCCTTCCAGCACGCCGCGTCCCCCGACATACCAGATTACAAACGAGCTGGACATCACCAGAAACGAGATGAGCGGGAACACACTGGCGTTGATTTTGCCCGCCATCATGCCCGTTTCGGCAATTTCAAAGTTGCGCTGGTTGAACTTGTGCATTTCGCGCTCTTCCTGCGTGAAGGCTTTCACCTCGCGGATGCCCGAGAGCGTGCCGCCTAAATGCGCGGTCAGGCGTGACCAGCGATGCCAGTGCCGACGCCACACCCGTATCACCCGACGCCACGCATAACGCGAGAGCCACACAATAAACGGCGCAGGAATCAGCACCAGCAGGCTGAGCTTCCAGTCCATCCACACCATCACCGCCGCAATGCCGATAATCATCAGCAGGTTGAGCGTGATGGTGGGCGCGCTGTTCACCAGAAAGTCGTACAGGGCGTCGGTGTCGCGCGTGACGCGGCTCATGATGGAGCCAGTTTGCCGACGGTCAAAATAGCTCAGCGAGAGCCAGTTCAGATGCTCAAAGAGTTTCGAGCGCAGTTCGAACGAGATTCGGCTGCCCAGCCATGCATTCAGGCGTCCCCGCGCGATGTTAATCAGCGTGCCCGTCAGCCGAATGCCTATCAGCGCCAGTAGCAGCCAGATAAAAAGGTGGGTGTTCGTGCGCGGCACCAGCACTTCGTCAATCAGAATCTTGGTGAGATAGGGTGGGGTGAGTTCAATCCCTGCGCTCAACATCGCCAGCAGCGAGCCGAGCGCCATATATTTCCAGTAGGGGCGCACCATCTGGAGCAGGCGTATCAACACCTGTCTCTGGGAGCGGCATGCGGGACACGAGACAGCGTCTTCGGGGATAGGGCGTCCACACCGCTCGCAGATGGCCTGTTTGCGCTCAATCGGCGGCGCCTCTTCTCCGCGCAGAATCGCCTCTAAGCGCAGCTTGACCTGCCCGAACAGGCTCGCCAGCGCGCTGCTGTAGCGAATCAGCTCAATAATCCGTCCATTGGTCAGGCGCACCTCCAGCGCCGATGCGCCCACCAGCTGGCGAATGCGCACCGACTCCAGCGACTCCAGAGGCACAACCTGCACAACCTCAGGCTGAAGCGATTCATGGGTATGTCCGTTGGTGTGCTTGCGGAGCCAGGGGAGGCGTGCGCTGGTGCTGGGTTCGCTCAGCGAGCGGTTCACACGAAGGGTAATCAGGGCGGTATCGGTTAGCACGAGCCAGCTTTCGCCAAAGCGCCCTTCGGGCGAGAGGTCCGAGGCGAAAGCCATGTCGATCTTCGCCGCTCCGACCACCTTTTCGACGACTGCACGCAATTCGGGCGGCAGGCGTCTCTCCGTACTGTCCATTACAAGTGAATTATACCCTTATGGGCGTTCTCCTGCCCCTTCACTGACGGGGCAGGAGAACGCTGCGAGTCAACACCCGCTCTGTCCAAAGTGGAACAGCACGGTCAACAAGTCGGCATCGTCTACAGCGCCATCGCAGTTCACATCCACGCGCCCCAAGTGGATGCCCTGCTGACCGAAGGCGAACAACACTGCTAGCAGGTCGGCGTCGTCCACGATACCGTCCAGATCCACATCGCCGTTGTGCGGTTCACACTGCGGCAGAATCGCCACTCCCAGACCGAATTTGTAGGGGGAAACTTCGTCGTAGATGAGGGTCGCCGTCGGCGCAGTTCCATATGCGGGCACCTGATACAGCTCGCCGCGCACATAATCGTTCACCCAGAGGGTATTGTCATAGGGTGAATAGGTAATCCCAAAGAAGGAGACAGCGCCATTGCCCGTTTGGGGGTGGCTCACATAGAGCGTTGGCGCCGAAAGCGTGTTGCTAAGATAGTAGAATCCCGCCTGACTAATCTGGGAGTTGGGTCCATAGAAGCCTACGGTCTCGGTAAGGTAGAGCTTGTCAATAGCGCCCGTCGGAACCACCGCCACATCGTAGGGGTTGAGGGTGGTGGATGTGCGCGCGACCTCGCTGAGGTTGTTCGCGTTCCCAGTGAGCGCAATCAGCTGCTGCCCGTAAAAGTCGCAGACATAGAGCATCGCCCCATTCCGCGCCCACTCCAGACCATACAGTCCATAGCTGTTGGGCACGATGAACGGGCTGAGCCACTGCTGGTTCACGGTGTCGTAGCAGTCGATTCGATTACTATAGCTGGTCACATAAACATATCGCCCGCCAGGATGAATGGCAATCCCCGTCGGCGTGAAGAAAGGTGTGGGGATTGTTTGCAGGCAGCTACCGTTGGCGCCCAGCACCACAATCTGGTTCGCCAGAATGTCGCACGCCCAGATTTGCCCCGTGATAGGATGCACATCCACACCGTAGTAGTACCGCACCGTGTCGGATGCAGGCGGACAGGACCAGGTACTCCAGGTATTCCACGGGCGGTGATAGACCAGCGCCCCGCGCTCCATATCACGGTCGCCAATAATGACCCAGTAGGGTTGGACGCCTGGGGCGCCTGTATCCAGCCGAAAGCCTTCCACCCGTCCTGTCGCCGCGTTGAAGCCATAGCCCACGATGTAGCGTCCATCAGCGGAGACATCGGTCGCGGCGTACAGCACGGAGCCGTTCGCCAACAGGCTGGCATAAGTGGCGTTCAAATCTTCCAAGCCCGCGCCAGGTGTCCAGCGAAAGGCGTGGTTGAGTGCGTGTCCAACACGGAACCATCCTACGATGACCCGTCCGCAGGTAGAGACCTTGAGCGCCTGACTCGGAGTAGTGCCTGGCGTCAGGAGGTCTTGCATTCCCATCGCCTGCATCCACCCGAAGGCACGCCACTGCCCACTGGCGTTCTCTGCCCAGCCGACCACCACACCGCCGTCAGGCGAAACGCCAAGCGCTTCACTCTGCGCGCCGCCCAGCGTGCCTAAATCCAGAGTGGCGACACCATGCTTGTACCAAAAGGCGTGTAGATCCCATGAATTCACAGAACTCGAACTTCCCACCATGATGCTTCCGTTCGCAGAAACATCGTAGGCAATCCCAATTTCTCCGCCAAGTGGAGACCAGATTAGGACCCCAGTTGATGTCCAACGAAACGCTTGCATAAGTGAGCCGTCATAATACACTCCCCCTACAATCACAGAGTTGTCTGATACTGCTGTGGCAAGACCGTCGGTGGCATCACCGAACATATAATCGACATTACAGACAGTCCAGCGAGCTGCGCAATCCGCCGGTGCATTCGACTCTTTTCTTCCCACTGCGACGGCACCGCTCGACGAAATTGCGTAGGCGACAGAAGCAAGATAGCTATTATTCTCACACGGGGTTACTGGTTGTATCCCTGTGTTAAGCGACCAACGAAACGCGCGAGTTAGTCCTGTCGGGGTTCTTGCGTACCCAACCACATAGGTTCCGTTCGGTGAGATGCCGTAGGCTTTGCTCTCGTTGCCTCCGAGTGTGCCAAGCCAGTCGATACTCTGTGCCCGGGCGAAACCCCAGACGAACACGAACGACGCACACACAAAGCTCCAGCGCACAAAGCGCGAGCTCACTATGGATCCAATCAACCTCTTATGTGGTCTCATCGCTCTATCTTCCAAAGCCACTCTAACATTATAAATTCAAAAAAATGACCCAATGTACCCAGCACGAACCCCAATTTGCCTCGAATTTTGTCTCGCAAAATCCAACGCCACGAGAAAACCTCATGAGAAGCGCCTCAGAGAAACAAACGAGCTACCAGACTGCAGGATATTCGTGCCTGATAGCGGGAGCTGGCTTCGTTTATTAGGAATCGGTTCACTCCTTTGCTTCTCAACCCGGCATTCCCAAGGAGTCCCTCAAACCCTCACTCGTGTTTTTCCGTAATTATAGGTGAGTATAATAACTCAGGTGGTCATGACGATGCCATGGTCAAGCCTGCTGGAATGGTGGAACCTGATTTTTGCGCTCCCGTTCGGGGTGGGGCTTCTACTCGGCGCGGGGTTCGCC
>JBBIQJ010000009.1:0-31300 GCA_037442385.1 Armatimonadota bacterium | reverse complement strand
AATCGATTTGAGCGTTTGCTTCAGCGCCTGTGGGGAGATTCGGGCGCTTCGCTCCAGTGTGTCCCGAAGCGCCTGTAAGTCCGATTCGCTCATCTCGACGCTCAGGGTGGGGCTAATCCACAAGTCGGCGGGATCAATTTCGAGGCGCCCGCGCGTGAGGGTGCATGCGACGCCCACCAGCGGCTCATGCGCAGTGCCCCGCGCGGTAACGACCGTGTAGGGTGCATAAAGCGCTACCTGATTGGCGTTCGAACGCAGTTGCTGAACAACCCACTGCGCTACAAAAGAACCCAGGAGCGACCGCCAGTCATGGGGGTGATCGGGGAGTCGGTTCACGGCGTGTTCGATACGGCTCTCCAGTACGGTCAGCGTGTCGCGACGCTCCTGCGCCAGGCACTCCAGATAGTAGTCAATCAGAGCTGTCAGCACCCCAACTTCAGGCGTCAGTGGGAATTGTACCTGCATCCGCTGGGGGTGTTTGGAAGTGGACCCTGCTTACGGATCGTGAATCGCTGATGGGTATCAGAGGCGGGTACTGACGTGGAAGTGATGATTAGAGAAGTTATGGGGAAAGTCTGCTCTGTCGCAAAGAACGGGGGATTCGCTGAGAAGGACGCGGCTCCCGCGCCCCTCGCGGCAAAATTAACCGTGCCACGAGGTAGAATGCGCATCCTTGCGACAGAACAGGAAAACCCGCTGAGCCATCAGCACTATTCAGGTGGGCTTGCGGAATCGGTGTCCTGTCCTCAACCTTCCTCGCCCCTCGGTTCGGGTAGGCCGACGCCCGCCACCACATTCCCTACCGACTGTGCCAGCCAGTAGATGCCCAGCGCCCAGCCGAACACGGGAATCCATACGACCGACAGCACGAGCGTGACGCCCAGCATGATTGCCCAGCCCGGCGCCAGCTCCGCCTTGCCAAACGCCAGCGCGACGCGCTCGCCCAGATGCCACAGCGTCGCGCCCAACCCCACCAGCGCCGTCAACCCATACGCCAGCAACAGGAGCGCCATCAGCAACTGGACTGGGCGCTCGTTTGCCACCTGCTTCACAACCTGAGCCAACACGGCAATCAGCAGCATCAGGAGCGCTGTCGCAATAATCCCCCGCCAGAAGACGCTAACGCTCCGCTGGCGCAGATTCTGCACATAGCCTCGTGTGAGATCGCTCCAGAGCGTCAGGCTCAGAACGCCCACGCCGACCAGAGCCAGATACAACACCAGAATCGCCGCTAAACCCTCCATTATAACGCCTCCCGAAGCATGTGCCAGAGAAGCAGGAGCGCATCCACCGCTTGACGGGCGCCCTCTGAGAGAACCGAGTAGGGTGTCCACTCCGCCACGCGATTAAAGTCGGGTTGATAGAACCCCGCAAGCCAGAGCCAAAGGGCGACGCCCGCGAGGCACGCCGAAAGCGTTAGTACGACGCGCCACTCGCGATGAGACGCCTGCGCGGATCGGAGTGTGCCTGCAGGGGCAGGGACAACAGGCAGCGCGCGAAGCGCTTCCGATACCGCCTGCCAGCCTGCGACCCGACGCTGGCACTGATGACATTCAGCGAGATGCGCCTCGATTGCCTGCTGGCTCCTGGCGTCCAGCCAGCCCTCGGTGTAGGCGTGCAGAACCTCTTCGTGGGGACAGGTTCTCATCCCAGTTCCTCCTCGATCCAGCGGCGCAGGCTTTCGCGCCCGCGATAGAGCCAGGTTTTGACCGTGCCTTCGGGCGCATGGAGCGTCTCGGCAATCGCGCTGAGGGGCAACTGCTCATGGTAATAGAGCAGGAGCGCGATACGCTGGGTTCTGGGCAGGCGCATCAGCAGGCGCTGGAGCGTGCGCTGGCGTTCCCGTTCGTAAAGGTATTCCTCCACTGTAGGTGGGGTCGGCATCGCTTTGGAGGCGCGTTCCAGCTGCGCCTGCTCCTGCTGGCGGTCGCGCCGCGCGTTCAGGCAGAGCCGCGCCGTAAGGCATAGCAGCCATGTGGAAAACGGTTTTGTGGCGTCGTACAGGGCAAGGCGCGTGTAGGCGCGCAGGAATGCCTCCTGAGTCAGGTCTTCTGCCCATGTGGGATCGCCCAGAACCCGAAACGCGAGCGAAAAGACCCGATCTCGGTAGCGCTCCACCAGCGTATCGAACGCGGTGGTGTCGCCCTGAAGACAGCGTTGCACCAGTTGTGCGTCGCTCATTTCGGGATTTTCCTCACTGCCCGAATCAGCCATCGGTTCGCCTGCGGACCTTCGCCCATCAGCGCGCCGAGGTCTGCCAGTCCAATCATCTTGATTCGATTCGGCTCGAGAGTGCCGTTGCCTTTTTCTTTGGTGTCGTCGGTCACGGTGAAGGCGCTCCACAGCACACGCTTTGGCTCAGGCGCTTTCTCGCCTCCGACGCTCAACGTGGCTTGCCAACGCTCGCCCCCTTCCTCTTCCACAAAGACGCCGAGTGTGGTGGGCGTTTTGACCTGTATCACAATCTCTAGTCCCTGTGTGGTGCTCAGCGCGCCTTTTTCCAGCGGACGCAAGACGCCAAAAATGGGGATCAGGCTCTCATACTGGACGCTCATCCCGCCCGATTCGGGCTGGATGGCGACCCCCTGGGTGGCAATCCACATCACGAAATCGCGCCCAAACTCATCAATTGCGTTGGGGCTGCGCTTGACAGGGGGCGCTTGCGCGAGGAACTCGAACTGGTCTATCCAGAACACGCGTGTGCCCGAATAGTCGCCGAACAGGAGTTTGGCTTCGGGCGCGGTGAAAAAGAGCGCGCCGACATCAATAAGTCCAATTGCCTGAGCCTGGTTCATGTCGAGTCGGTTATTGTCGGGCTTCACATCCTCAGCGAGAGTAAAGTCCGAAAGAGTCAGCGTCACCTGCTGCCAGCGGTTGCCGTGGACCCAGAACGGCGCGTTCCAGCGCTCGCCGCTTTCTTCCTGAATCACCATCGCGAGCAGGGTCGGGCGGTCGGTTTTGACCCAGAATCGGAACGCCTGCGCCCACTCTTCGGGTTCCAGCCGAATGATGCCGTTCAGTTTGCCCTGTAGCGCGACATAGGTGTATAGAAGCGCCTGCGCCCCTTCTTTCACATCCAGGGGGTTGCGGGTCAACTCGATTCTGCCGTCGAAGCCCGGGAAGACCAGCCAGCCGTGGTCTGCCTTCTCAAAATCGATCACCGAGCGGGGCGTTTCCTGAGCATGTATGCCCAGCGCGCACGCCATCACAATCACCCATGCCGCACTCCCGCATCGTCTCATCGCACACCTCCACTACAGTTTACACGGGGAACGGGGTTTGGGTTTCGGAATTTTGTGGAATTGGGGGCTAAAGTTATGCAATACGATGAGAATAAATAGAAGCAGCCCCCTCTCCTCGTGGCGTAAGAAGAGGGGGCAGAAGCGGAGGGAGCGTGCCTAACACCCCTGACCGAAGTTGAACAGCACCGTCAGCAGGTCAGCGTCGTCTACAGTGCCGTCGCCGTTCACATCTTCAGGCAGACCAGAACCCGTCTGCCCGAAGGCGAATAGCACTGCCAGCAGGTCGGCATCGTCCACGCAACCGTCTCCGTTCACATCGCCCGGAATGCCCACAAAGGTCTCAATATCGTCCAGATAGACGATATAGGGACCGACCTGAGCGGGGTCTACCGGGGTGAACGCCAGATGCTCCAGCGTGCCAGTGGTGGTGTCCAGCGTGCCGTTGGCGGTACTGCCCGCGAAACCGCGCAGCGGCTCGTTGGGGATGTCAAACACCACGCGCACCCACTGGTCTTTCTGATCAATCAGTTTACCGCCCGGCGGACCAGAAGTGTTCGTTGCGCCAACCCACTCAATCCCGCCACTGGCGCCGCCGTTGCCCGCACAGCCTGCACTGGTGCCCGTTTCGCGCACGCCAAGCGCCAGGTAGAAGTCGGGCGTATCAGAAGGCACATAAATCCAGACTGCCAGTTTGTGCGAGAAGTTGATTTCGGGGTTGGGCACAAAAGCTGTGTTGAAGGTGGTCAGACGGAGCCATGCACTCGCACTCCCATTCCACTGCCACGCCACTTTGAGCGACTGGGCGCCGCCATGCGCCTGCTCGTTGCTGATAACCGAGCAGTTATAAACGCTGTTCGGAAGGTCGCAGGGTCCTGTGATCGTCAGAAAGCCCGATGTGGACCCGGAGAAGCTGGGCTGACGGAACAGCACTGCGCCGTTCAGTCCAACTGCGTACTCTTCAAAGTCGGTGATTAAGCACTGCGCCATTGCGCTTGCTGTAAGCCACACTGCCGATAGTGCGATTAAAGAGCGTCTCATCGTTTTGCCTCCTTTCAGGGCGTTTGCCCTGCACACATTATACCCCGCTTTTATAAAGTTTTCAGCGCACGCTCCACCACGCGAGGTAGAGGGTGAGCGCGGCGTCGGCGCGGCTGACGGGGTCGTCGGGACGGAAGTGGATGCCTTCGGGCGTGGCGGCGTCCAGCCCATCCCACAAAAGGGAGTTGATGCGTCGCTGGGCGAGCCGCGCGATGTAGGGCAGGTCGGGATCCTCCGCGGCGACATCGGCGTAGGGCGAGGGGGTGTCTTTGAGAGGTGCCCAGTTCTGGGGGTCTATGAGAGCCAGGGTACGTACCAGCCAGCGCGCCCAGTCGCGGCGTCGAATCGGCTGCTCTGGCTCGAAGCGGCGGTTCTCCGTGCGCTCAATTACCCCCTGCAGGAACAGATTCTGCATCGGGACTGCGTATTTATGCCCGAACAGGACATCGGTGAACGCCAGCCCCTGAAAGCGTTCTTCGGGCAGGTCGGGGCGGAACTCGCGCAACAGTTTCCACAGCACGCGCACCGCCTCGCCCCGCGTGAGGGATACCTGCGGGTCAAAGCGCTCATCGGGGAAGTAGCCCCGCGCCGCTATAAACTGCACCGCTTCGAAATGCTCTGTGTCGGGCTTCACATCGGGGAACCAGTAGAGATAGACCCCGAAGCGGAGCAGGGCGCGCTGAATCTGCGCCACATCCAGCTTGCGGAGGGGAATCCCCGTCTGCAAGCTCAGTGCCGCCGCCGCGCCCGCCGCCTGACCCATATTCATGCGCACAGGCTCCATCCGCAGCGTGCCTAAACTCACATGCGTCGAGGAGACCGCCGTCGAGACCAGCAGCCCCTCCACTCCCTTCGGCACCATCACGCCGTAGGGAACCTGATACCACGGCGTATACTGGAACAGCCAGAACTCGCCTTCGCCCATATGGGGGAGTTCCATCGTCTCCTGACCTTCGGGCACGACCACTTTGCGCACGGCGTGCGAGTCCATCGGGTAATCGCCAATCGCGATTGCGTCGGGGCGGATGCGCTCCCGTGCCAGAATGATGTCCATCTCTTTGAGCGTGACCTCGCCCACAATTCGGCGCGCCTTGCGCACATACAGAATCGGGGGCAGGTGATCGGTATCCCGGAACTCGTCTTCTGCCAGCCCCAGATTCGGCTGACCCAGCTCGGTCTGGATGTAGTGGAGATAGCCCAGCACATGGTTTTTGTAGATTTCGTAAATGCGCTGGCGCTCTTCCCAGCTGGCGGTTGGGTAGCGATAATTGACCTCTTGCAGGGTTGTGCCGTGCGGGTGCTGGTTCACCTCAAACTTATTGTTCGGGATTCGCCCGTAGAGATACGCCCATGAGCGTTCCCATGGGGGCGAGAACAGATACTCACGCCGACTGTAGCCAGGCGGTGGGCTTTTGACCTGCGGAGTGGGATAGTTTTGCACAATCATCAGGATGGCGTAGCCGGGCAGGCGGCGGTCGCCTTCGCCGGTACTACCGGGCAGGATACGGTCGTTGAGACGGTCGTAATAAATCACACCGGCGTGGGGTTCTTCGGGAGTGCGCGTTTCACGCCCCAGCCGATAAGGGACTCCTGCCCACGCCGCGATATCGCCCTCGGCGGTGGCGTCTATCACGATATCGGCAATAAACCGCCCCCTGCGCGTACCGTCCAGCATGATGAACTCCACGCCCCGAATGCGGTTGCCCTCTTTGAGCACGCGCGTGGGGCGCACGCCGAAGTAGAGGTCAATATTCGGTTCGGCGTAAATCATTTCCTTGAGGAGCATGTTGGCGACCCATGGCTCGAAGTTCAGCCCGTTGCGGTAAACATAGTGGGTGGTGTCGGCGCCCTGGGCTTTGTAATAGGCTTCCACGCGCTGGCGGAACTCCTCATACAGCCCGTTGATACGGCTGGGCGAGCGCACATCGGTTACCGCGACGCCGTTCGTAATCATACCGCCCACGCGGTTTGTGGGTTCCATCAGCGCGACTTTGACCCCCATTCGTGCGGCGGTAATCGCCGCGCCCACCCCCGAGGCAGTGGCGCCCACAATCAAAATGGGGTAGCGCGCTTCGGGGGGCAGCAGACGATAGGGGCGCTCCTCGCGCTCCACCCGCTCCGAGACGCGCCCATCGGCATAGATCGCCTCCACCCCCAGCGTGTAGGGACGCCCCGGTGTCAATCCTGTAAAATCGTAAAAACGCGCTTCGGCAGGCAGCTCGGCAACACGCTCCCCGTTTCGATAGACGACATAGCCCGCAGGGGTTTCATTGCGCGGCGGCAGCCAGTAGAGCGTGATGCGTTCCACACTGCGCGGAATCGCTTCTACAGAGCGCGGCTGTGCTTGAGCAAACAGGGGAATCGCAAGCAAAAGGGGAAACACGATTAGCCCAATTTTGTGAAGCAGTCCCGCCATGAAAGGGAGTATACCCGTTGCACGCCCGTTGTGGAGCCGTTTCAGGGAGCAGAGTGGCGCAAAGAACACGCATCTCAAGGAACAGGACATGGGAACCGCGTCCGCACGGGCTGCCCCACGCGGCGAAGGCAACCGTGCCACAAGAGAGAATGTGTCTCGTGGCAGCAGGGCAGGTTAAGCCTCACTCTTTCATCAGGTTCCCAGGCGCGAATAAGCAGAGGAAGGCGAATATCCGCATTTCTACCAGGTCATGGCTGTCCGTTTTTTGCCGCGTTTTGAGTCATATACGGGTGGAGAGTACCTTCCTTCCTTTCAAGTAAAAAATCCCCCTGCGCACTGGCAGGGGGATTTTTCCAATAGGGGGGTGTTGGGGTCGGTTCAGAAGCGGAAGCTCAGCATCGCAGTGAACCCGTTGTGCTGGTCGCCCGTGTCGCTCTGACCGATGTAGCCGACTGTAAGCGCGACGGGGGTTGTACCGGCGTTGAAGTTGTAGCCGAACTCGATGGAGTAAACGAACCCCGTGGAGCTGTCGGTTCCGGCGCCCGGATTGGCGAGGTTGCGGTATTTCTTCGCGAAGCCAATCCCCACGCCCGCGCGGTAGAAGAACTGCTCGTTGAGGTATCCCGTGTAGGTCAGCTGGACAGGGATGTTGGAAAGGTCGTCCGAGCCGTAGTAGCCCACCGAGACGCCCAGATCATAGTAGTAGCCCGTGTCGGTCGGCTCGCTGGTCTGGAAGGTGTAGCCGAGGCTGACGGAGAACCAGGTGTCGCTGGTGGCGGTGCGCACAGCCGACTTGTTGGGATAGAAAATCCCGGCGGAAAAGGTGTAGCCTTTCGTACCGTTATCTTGCGCGTTCACAGGCGCGGCGATTGCCAGGGTTCCCGCCAGCGCCAGCGCGCTGATCCACAGCATTCCCTTGTGCATCATCAAAACCCTCCTTGTGTAAGTGGTGTGATGGGGATTATACCCGATGTGAAGTTTTGTCAAGGGGTTTTACCGTTCCTGCTTTTTTGTGGCGCGTTCGAGCGCTTCCACGCGCTTTGCCAGTTCCGGTAAGCGGTAGAGGTGCGCCAGAATCTGAAGCCATTCCCGATGGGGAATGGCGGGCGTACCCCAGTAGATGCCCCCCGCTGGCAGGCTTTTGGAGACTCCGCCCTGAGCGCCCACCACCACATTGTCGCCAATCTCCACATGGTCTTTGACCCCTACCTGACCTGCCAGCACCACATAATTCCCTAATCGGGTGCTGCCCGCAATCCCTACCTGTGAGACCAGCAGACAGTGTTCGCCGACCTGCACATTGTGTCCAATCTGCACAAGGTTGTCAATCTTGGTGCCTTTGCCAATACGAGTCTCCCCTGTAGTGGCGCGGTCTATCGTGGTGTTGGCACCGACCTCCACATCGTCTTCCAGCACCACGCGCCCGATCTGCGGAATCTTATGATGTACGCCTTCCTGTTGAAAATAACCGTAGCCATCCGCCCCTATCACCACCCCCGGGTGCAAAATGACCCGCTTGCCCAGCACACACCGCGCCATCACCGACACATGGGGATACAAAATACAGTCGTCGCCAATCTCCACCTCGTCCCCAATATAGCAAAAGGGGTAGATTTTGACCCGATGCCCCAGTTTGACATGGTTGCCCAGCACCACATAGGGGGCAATTGCTACCTCGTCGCCCCACTCGCACCCCTCTCCCAAGACAACGGTGGGATGAATTCCCACGGGGGGATGCCGAGTGGGGTCGTAGAGCGCGAGAATCAGCGCCCATGCCCAGCGTGGGTTCGAGTGAAGCAGGAACGCTTTCTGGCTTTCTGTGGGCAGAGGCAATTGCGGGCGTGTGAGAATCGCGCTTGCGGGCGACTCCAGCGCCATGCGCAAGTGGCGCTCGTCCTCTGCGAAGGTCAAGCCACCAGGGGGAACTGAGTCCAGACCTCCAACGGCGCTAATTTCCCGCTCGGCGTCGCCTTTCACGACTCCCTGGATGCGCTCGGCTAATTCAACCAGACGATAGGTTGGCATAACGCTATCATGATAGCATATTTACAGGGGTCAGGGCGAGGCACTGAGTTGGTCGCCCAGCTGCCACCCCAGTAGCGCGCCGAGAAAAGTCAGGTTCCCTCCTAACAACAGCACACCCAGTGTGTCGTAGGGGTAGAGGAGAGCAAAGAGCAGGGTGGCGGCGCCGACCGCGCTGAAGGCGCGTGTCGCGGAGGGACTCAACCCTCCCTGGGTGAGCGCAAGCAGGGCGTAGAGCAACAGCGCAAGCGGAAAGCAGAGAATCCCCAGCCCCACCAGCACGCTTCCTGCGGAGAGCCGCCCGCCCCGACGATGCCACGGCAGGGCATCCCGCAACGCAACCGTCCACTGGCTGAGACGCAACAGGAAGCCCATCAGAAAGCCTGCCATAAAGATGTAGAGCAGCAGGTTCGCGCTCCACCGTGCTATGGGCGTGCTGCCGAGCCAGCCCCGCGGCGTGCCGGGCGTGCCCCACGCCAGCCCCAGCAAGAAAATCACCGCGCCCCATCCCAGCGACTGCGCCGCATAGGCGCGCCACTCTGGAGGGAGCTTGAGGACGGGCAGCGACGGCGCGGCAGGCGCAGGCGCCGAGCGGTTCGGAGCATGCTGGGCCATTCGCTCGAACTTCTGGCGCAGGGTCGCGTTGTTCGGGTCCAACTGGAGTGCGTAGGTGTAGGCGTTCAGCGCGGCCTCATAGTGCCCCTGCACGCGATAGACATCACCCATAATCTCGTAGCCTTTGGCGTTACGGGACTGAAGTTTGGTCGCCTGACGCGCCCAGTGGAGCGCGTCGCGGAGGCGTCCCTGCAGAAAGGCTTGCTCGGCTTGTAAAATCGCCCGGCGCGCCTCGTCCAGAGTGGCGCGAGAGGCGCTTCGCGAGGGAGGCGGCGCAGAGCCAGCAGGACGCGCCGACGGGGAGGCGCTGAATCCCGCACGCCCCTGCTCCTGCATGCGCAATCGCAACAGCGCATCATAATGCCGACGGCGCTCCGGGTCCGAAAGCACCTGATACGCCTCCTGAATGCGCAGGAACTGTTCCTTCGCGTTCGGGGAAGGGTTCACATCGGGGTGATAGCGCCGCACCAGCTCACGATAGCGCTTGCGAATCGCCTCGGCGCTCGCTCCAAAAGGCAGCCCCAGCGTCTCGTAATAGTTCTTCACGGCGCGCTCGCCCCTCCCAGAAGTGCCGAAAAGTAGCCTGCGTAGAATTGTATCACAATAGTCGCCACATAAATCGCAACGCCCAGAAACACGACCACCCCCAGCACATAGCCTGCCTGATGGGAGCGCAGTTTGCCTTCTTCTTCGTAATATTCGGCGACCTTATCCATCATGAATCCAATCTCGCCCGTGTTTTCGCCCGTGGCGACCATGTCCAGCACCATCTGGGGCAACACGCCCGACTGGCGCAGGCTCTCGGCGATGCCGCGTCCCGCTTCTAGCTGGGAGGCGGTGGGTTTGAGCCGTTCGGTAAGGTAGTCGTTGCCACAGGCATCGGCGGCATAGCGAATCGCCTGCGAAAGCGGGATGCCCGCGCCGTAGAGCGCGCTCAGAGCGCGTGCGAACCGCGCCAGCGCCAGCTGACGGTAAGTGAACCCAATCCACGGCAGCGAGACCAGCAGCGCGCCCCACGCCACCCGCAAGCTGTGGCTCTGCATCGCCAGCCGATATACCGCCCACACCCCAAACACGAACCCCAGAATCTTCAAATAGCGCAGGAGGATGTCGCCAATTACCTGACCCACAGGCTGACCCCCCTGACCGCCCAGAATTGTAATCAGCGCAGGCACCATGCCAGGGATTAAAATAGCGAAAAACAGCACCAGCTTGGGATAGAAAGTTACGCGGCTGATCAGGCGTCGGAGTTCCAGCTCGTTTTCGAGGTAATCGCTAATCTGGCGGAGGGTGCGTTCCAGCGCTCCTGCAGTTTCCCCAACCCGAATGAGCGCCCGCACAATCGGGGAGAAGAGGGCAGGGTAGCGGTCAAAAGCGTCCGCGATTCGCTCGCCCGCCAGCACCGCGTTTTTGATTTCCAGCACGGTGCGGCGCAGTCGGGGATGGACGCGCTGGTTGCCCAGCGTATCCAGCGCCTGATAAAGCGGTACGCCTGCGGAGAGCATTGTCGCCAGCTGGCGGAAAAACACTGCTTGCGCTTTGAGCGGAACACCCCCAAACAGTGGTTGCCACACCTTTTTGTGGGTCGCGCCCAGCGGGGTTGCTGGCTCCGGTTCGGCGTAGAGTTCCAGCAGCCAGTAGCCCTGCTTGCGAAGGGCATCGGAGGCTTCCAGGCGCGAGTTTGCCCGCACAGTGCCGCGCACCTCGCGTCCGTCCTGAGTCTGTGCCACATACCGAAAGGTCGGCATGCATGTCCCCCTCAGAGCGCCGATTCGCCCCGCTCGCCTGTGCGAATACGCACCACTTCTTCCACTTCGGCAATAAAAATCTTGCCGTCGCCAATTTCGCCCGTGTGCGCCGCCTCCAGAATCGCCGATACAACCTCTTCCACCTGATTGTCGGGCACGACCACCTCGATTTTAATCTTGGGCAACAGGTTCACGGTGTAGGTACTGCCGCGATACTTTTCCGTATGCCCCTGCTGACGTCCGAAGCCGCGCACATCGGTTACGGTCATCCCGTAGACGCCAATATCGTTCAGCGCCTCTTTGACCGCCTCGAATCGCACAGGGCGGATGATGGCTTCCACACGCTTCATGCCGATTATAGTGTACCTCGATGCTCGTGCGATAGGGTATAATAGGGTTGAGGGGGGTCATCCCCCAGAGGCGAAAACATGTTCGGAAGCATCGGTTTTAGCGAGCTGCTGGTGCTGTTTGTGCTGGCGTTGCTTATCTTCGGGCCGCGCAAGCTCCCGGAGATTGCCCGCTCTATCGGGCAAGCCATGCGCGAATTCAAAAAGGCTGGCGAAGAGGTCACCCGCTCGCTGGAAGAACCCGTCGAAGAGGTGCGCGAAAAACTCTATCAGTTTGAAGAGGAGCCGCCATGGAGATCCTGAAACAAGTGCTAACATGGATAGACATCGCGATAATGATTGTTTTTATCTTTCTGGTCGCGATTCAGACCTCGCGTTCAGAAGGCGTTTTCAGTCCGGGAGGCGGCGACAGTATGTACGCTCGCGCAAAACCGGGCTTTGACGACCAGATTTCCCGGTTGACGCTGATTCTGGCGGTTGCTTTCTTTGTGCTAACCGCGATTGTAACCTACATGCCCTGAGTTCGGGGCTGGCGCGAGAAATATTCTATCGGGGTGATGCCCCCGAAGGCGCTGATAATCTGTGCGGTCAGGCTCTGGCTTGCAATCGCGAGGTTGCTCACCACCTTGAATAGGGTTTGCTCGCTGAGTTCCTCCTCGAACATCGTATGACGCAGGAAGAGACCTTCTGCCTCTACGCGGGGCGTGCCGATATGCAGATGCTGGGAGTTGCACAGCAGGAGTCGCATCAGTTCGGGCGTGAGCCGTGTGTGGAAGCTGATGGGCACCGTGAACAGATAGAGCCACTCATCAGCGTACTGGCGCACCTCAATCATCACTATCGAATCGTCGATGCGCGCCACCAGCACCTCCCGCTCCTTGTCGAGGGCGGTCTTGCAGGGTAGCGCTTCGAGCCATTCCTTTATTTTTCGCAAGCGCGCAAGCATAGCGCAATTCTACCTCCATCGCGTATAATTCTGACGGGATGATTGCGCCGCGATGGTGGTTTGACCTGCGCCAGTATCGCAAGCGGCTGGAGTATTACTCCGACGAGGAGCTGGTGGATGTCTATTTTCACATTCATCCTGTGCGCTATCGGGAGCATTATTTGTGCGTGCTGGCGGAGTTGCGCCGTCGGGGGATTCGCCCCGAAATTGCAGAGCGTCCTTTGCCGGGGGTACGCTGGTGGTTGCCGCAGTGGTTGTCGGCATGTCGGTGGTTGCGTCGTTCACGCCTGCGGTACGGGATCGCGTTCGCACTGGGTGGCTTCGGTGTTGCATGGCTGAGTACCTTAATTACGCTCCTGCCGCTGATGGCGCTGATTGCGCTCACGGGAGTCTTTGGCAGGGCGCTGGCGCTGTTCTATCTGTTCTATGTCGGGTTTGCGTTTGTCGCTGGCGTGTTGGCGGCGTGGCATGCGGGGGTGCGAGGGCTGGCGTTCCCGCTGGCGATACTGGGAAGCGGCGCTGCGCTGATGAGCTTCGTCCACTCCCGACTGTTCGAACAGCTCTGGCAGGCTTTGCTCGGATCGTTTTAGGGGGGTACACTCAAAGCATGGCGTATCTGGCGATAGACCTGGGCGCGGAGAGCGGGCGCGCGGTGCTGGGCTGGTGGAACGGCGCGCGCCTGCGGTTGCGCGAAGTTCACCGATTCCCCAACCGCCCCGTGCAGGTCGGCGGTACGCTCTACTGGGATGTGCTGTTTCTGTTCGCCGAGATTCAACAGAGCCTCCAGAAAGCGCAAGCCGAATCCCCTAAACCGCTGGAATCGGTGGGTGTGGACACATGGGGGGTGGACTTCGCCCTGCTCGATTCGCGGGGACGCTTGCTCAGCGCGCCCGTGCATTACCGCGACCGACGCACTGAAGGCATGATGGAGCGCGTGCTGGAGCGAATCCCGCGCGAAGCCCTCTACGAACGCACGGGGATTCAGTTCATGCCCATCAATACGCTCTATCAGCTCTACTCGATGGTGGTGCAGGGCGATCCCCTGCTGGACCACGCCGAACGCCTGCTGATGATGCCTGACCTGTTCCACTACTGGCTGACGGGTGTGCCCGTTAATGAGTTCACAATTGCCACCACCAGCCAGTGCTATGACCCTCGCGCGGGCAACTGGGCGTTCTCCATTCTGGAGTCGCTGGGCATCCCCACACGCCTGTTTCAGCCCGTGCAGATGCCCGGCAGGCGACTGGGCACGGTGTCAGGGAGCGCGATTCAGGTGGTACTGCCCGCCAGCCACGATACCGCCTCGGCGGTCGTGGGCGCACCGCTAGGGAGTCGGCGTTCGGTGTACATCAGTTCGGGCACATGGTCGCTAGTGGGGGTAGAGGTGGACGCGCCGCAGATTTCCGCGCAGAGCCTTGCCTTCAACTTCACCAACGAGGGCGGCGCAGGGGGGCGGTTCCGCCTGCTGAAAAATGTGATAGGGCTATGGCTTCTGCAAGAGTGTCGGCGTACATGGCAAGCGCAGGGCATTGGCGACTGGAACTACGCGGAGCTGAGCGCACTGGCGCAAGAGGCGCCCGCTTTCGAATCGTTAATTGACCCGGACGACTGGCGATTTCTCGCACCGGGCGACATGCCCCAGCGCATTCAGGCGTATTGCGCCGAACGCGGACAGCGTGTGCCCGATACGCCCCCCCGTGTCGTGCGCACGATTTTAGAAAGCCTCGCGCTCAAGTATCGCAGGGTGCTGGAGCAGATAGAAACCCTTACAGGCTGGCGCATCGAGACGATACACATCATAGGGGGCGGCGCTCAAAACAGACTGCTTTGCCAAATGACTGCCGACGCCACCGCCCGCCCCGTGCTGGCAGGTCCTGTGGAAGCCACTGCGATTGGCAACCTGATGATGCAGGCGTATGGGTTGGGGCGCATCGAGTCGCTTGAAGCGATTCGCGAGCGGGTGGCGCTCTCGTTCCCCCCTGTGGTTTATACACCGCAGGAAACCGAGCCATGGGAGGCGGCTTACGCCGGCTTTCTGAATCTGTTAGCCCACCGTTAACAGCAGGTACAGCCTGATGGTGCCAACCCCGCGCCGGGACTTGACTTTCCAGAGCGCAATAGGGTATTATATCTAACGAACCGAATTGGTTAAATGGGGTTCAAATGAGCATGCTTGCAGGAGTTTCGGCGTTGCAGGAAAACGAAGAGAGAGCGAGGGCACGCCTCATGCCACTACAGGATCGGTTCGGGCGCGTTATAGAGTACCTCCGGGTCTCGCTAACAGAGCGCTGTAACATGCGCTGTGTCTATTGCGTCGCGTCGGAAGACAGGGGCTATGAGCCGCACGAGCCTCTGCTGAGTTTCGAGGAGATTGCTGCCATCGTGCGGGCGCTGGCATCCCATGGGCTGCGGCGTGTGCGCCTCACGGGGGGCGAGCCGCTGGTACGCCCGAATGTGCCCGAACTGGTCAGCATGTTGGCACAGGTTGAAGGTATTACCGACCTGTCGCTCAGCACAAACGCTATCCTGCTGCCGCGCTATGCCGAAGCCCTCAAACGCAACGGGTTGAAACGGGTCAACATCTCTCTGGACACCCTGCAGCCGCAGAAATTCCACACGATTTCACCGGCTGGACGCTGGGAGGCGGTCTGGGAAGGCATCCAGACCGCGCTTGCTGTCGGACTGCACCCCGTCAAGATTAACTGCGTGCTGATGAAGGGCGTCAACGACGACGAGATTCCGGACTTCGCCCAGCTCACTCTTCAATATCCCTTGCATGTGCGGTTTATCGAACTGATGCCGATAGGCAATCTGGCGTTTTACAGGGCGGGGCACATGCTGCCAATTGGCGAGGCGAAGGCACGATGTGCCCAGCTGGGCGAATTGATACCTGTGATGCATGGCGAGGGGGTGGGCGGCGGTCCTGCGGAGGTGTATCGCCTGCCAGGGGCGCAGGGCACGCTCGGTTTCATCGGGGCTTGCACGGCGAACTTCTGCCATCGGTGCAACCGCATGCGCCTCAGTGCTGACGGCTATCTCTATCCATGCCTGGGGCACGGCGTGCGCGTGGACTTAAAGCCTGCTTTGAAGCACCCCTCCGCCCAGCGCGAGGCTGCCATCCTGGAAGCGGTGCATCAGGCGCTCAGCCGCAAGCCTCAGGGACACCAGTTTCTCATGCTGATGCCCCACCCCACCTTCCGCACGATGCGAGCAATCGGAGGCTGAGCCATGAACGAGGCACACATGGTGGATGTTGGCGAGAAGGCAGAAAGCGTGCGCGAGGCGCTCGCTGAGGCGGTTCTGCAGGGCGACCCGCAGGTGTTGCAGGCACTCTGGACAGGCGCGTTGCCCAAAGGCGAGGCACGCAACGCAGCTCAGATTGCAGGCATCCTCGCTGCCAAGCGCACACCCGAACTGCTGCCAATGTGCCACCCCATCCGTCTCGATAGCGTGCAGGTCCGCCTCGTGCTGGAGGGGAATCGGATAGTGATTCGGGCGCAGGCGCGCACACACGACCGCACCGGGGTGGAGATGGAGGCGCTCACAGCCGCGACCGTCGCCGCGCTCACGCTTTACGACTGGGCAAAATCGCATGATCCCGCGATGGAGTTCTCCGTGCGCCTGATATACAAAACGGGGGGTAAGTCCGGGCGCTGGGAGCGTGATGTCCCATCCGCAGAATCGGAGGAGGCGTGGCGATTAGCAGGCATTCGCGCTGCCGTGCTGACCCTCAGCGACCGCGCCAGCAAAGGCGTCTATCCCGATGAGAGCGGCGCCCTGATCCAGCAGTGGCTCCAGCAGCACGGCGCGGAAGTCATCGCGTATGCTGTGTTGCCCGATGAGTCAGAACAGATTAAAGCCGAGTTGATTCGCCTGACCGATACGCTGAATCCCGATTTGATTCTCACAACGGGCGGCACCGGTTTCAGCCCGCGCGACCAGACCCCTGAAGCAACGCGCGCCGTGATAGACCGCGAGCTGAGCGCGCTCACCGAGTACCTGCGTAATCGCACGGGGCTGACCAACCCGCTGGCATACCTTTCGCAGGCAACGGCAGGCGTCCGCCATCGCACACTGATTTTGAACCTCCCCGGTAGCCCTCGTGGAGTGCAGGAGCATCTGAACGCACTGCTGGCGCTGCTCCCCCACGCACTGGAAATGATTCGGGGGCAACCGTGCGATGGGGGGCGTCATGAAACAGGAACCGTGCCTGCGCAGGAGAGTGGCACCCATGAGTGAGCCGTTGCTGGTTCTCGGCTTCTTTGGAATTGCGCTTCTCTACGCCTCCGTGGGGCACGGGGGCGCGACGGGTTATCTAGCGCTGCTGGCTCTGTTTATGCCCACGTTCCCCCAGCAGGAGGCGTCCAGCACCGCGCTGATGCTCAACACGCTGGTGGCAGGACTGGCGCTCGTGCAGTTTGCACGAGCAGGGCACTTCCCCCTGCGGCTGGCAACCACCTTTTTGCTGACTTCTATCCCCGCCGCCTTTCTGGGCGGGATGCTGAAAGTTCCGCTCTGGCTGTTTCATCTGCTGTTGCTGATAGGGCTGGTGATGGCGGCGGTGCGCCTGCTGGTAGGAGCAAGGAATCCCGATTCCGTTGCGCTTCGCCCTCTGCCGAAGCCCCTTGCGGGCGCAATTGGTTTTATGATTGGGCTGGTGTCGGGAATCGTGGGGATTGGCGGTGGCATCTTTTTGAGTCCACTCCTGGTGCTGGGGCGCTGGGCGACTCCGCGCGACACGGCGGGCGTCGCCGCGTCATTTGTTTTGTTCAACTCACTGGCAGGTTTGCTGGCACGGGCGACACTTGGAACGCTGACTGTCGGGTCGCTCTGGCTCCCGATGGGCGCGGCATTTGCAGGCGGACTCGTTGGGAGCTATCTTGGCGCACGGCAGTGGACGCCTTTACGGCTCAATCGCGCACTGGCGCTCGTGCTGATGGTCGCCAGTGGTAAATTAATACTCACCCTGTTGTAGGGGGCAAGCGATGATTAGCGTGGAAGAGGCGCAGGCGAAGGTTTTAGAGCAGGTGGAACCGCTTGGCATCGAGGCGGTGGATTTGATGGCGAGCGTGGGGCGTGTGCTGGCTGAAACCCTTATCGCACCGCACGATCTGCCGCCGTTTGACAACTCAGCGATGGATGGCTACGCCTTGCGTTCGCACGATACGCTTGCGGCAACTCTCAGCGCCCCCCTGCCCATGCGGATTGTGGGCGAGTCGGTGGCGGGCGGCAGTTATCCGTACCCCCTGCGCTCAGGCGAGGCGGTGCAGATTCACACAGGCGCGCCCATTCCCGAAGGCGCCGATACCGTACTCCCGCTGGAGCAAGCGCAAATTCACGACGGGATGGTTGTGGTGGATACGCCTGTGCGCTCTGGCATGCATATCCGTCCGAAGGGGCTGGATGTCAAAGCAGGCGAGCCGTTGCTGGAAGCAGGCATGCGCTTGCAAACGACCCATATGGGGTTGCTCGCCGCGTTGGGGCTGACCCCGCTCAAAGTGTATCGCCGCCCGCGTGTGGCGCTTATCACTACTGGAAGCGAGCTGCTGCCTTACGACGCGCCGCTCAAACCCGACGCCATCCGCGATTCGAACAGTGTGTTGTTGCGCCTGTGGCTGAGTGCGTGGGGCGTGCCGTTTCAGTTTCTGGGTATCGTGCCCGACGCTGAGGAGCCGACGCTAGAAGCGCTGAAGAAAGCGGTGCGCGAGGCGGAGGTGGTGTTGCTGACGGGCGGCGCCTCGGTCGGCGGGCGCGATTGGGTCAAGCCTGCGCTCCAGAAGCTCGGCGCGGAAACCGTGTTCTGGCGTGTGAAGATGAAGCCGGGCAAGCCCTTGCTGTTCGCGCGATGGCAGAAAACGGCGATTTTCGGGCTACCGGGCAACCCGCTGGCGTCGGTGGTGGGGTTGCTGCGCTTTGTGCGCCCCTACCTGCGTGCGTTGGAGGGCGAGATCCAGACCCTGCCCCCCTGCTGGACGGCGCGGCTGGGCACACCCGTGCAAAAGAACGAGACGCGCGCCGAGTTTCGGACCGCCCGCCTTACCGTCGATGAGGAAGGGGTTCTCTGGGCGACGCCGACCCCGGCGCAGGGTTCCTCGCTGCTGGGCAGCCTCTTCAGGGCAAATGCCTTCCTCTACCTGCCTGCAGGCGAGCGCTATTACCCCGCAGGCACACCCCTCAAAGTCTTGCCAATCCTGCCGATGGAGGGCGCGTCATGGTGATTTCGCTCATGGTGTTTGCGCATCTGAAGCCCGTTCTGGGGGCGGAGTCTTGTTCGGTGAACCTGCCCGAAGGAGCGACCGTAAACCACCTGCTGGAGCGCTTGCTTGCAGAGTACCCCGCCCTGCGTGAATGGCTCCCCTCTTTGCGTGTGGCGGTCAACTGCGAATACGCCGCGCTGAACACCGTTCTGCATGAGGGTGATGAGGTCGCGCTCATTCCCCCCGTGAGTGGAGGCTAAGCGATGCGGTTTCTCACCTACGAGCCGTTATCGCCCGAAGAGTGGCATCGGGAAGTGATGGACGAGCATTCGGGCGCGAGCGTCGAGTTTCTGGGTGTGGTGCGGCGCATGGAAAACGGCGCGCCGATCGAGTATCTGGAGTATGAGGCATATGTGCCGATGGCAGAGGCGCTCCTCGATCGGCTGATCCAGCAGGCACGGGAACAGTTCGGTTTGAGTAAGGTCTATTTCCGCCATCGGCTGGGCGCGATTCGCGTGGGTGAGATAGCGGTGATTATCGGCGTGCATGCGCCGCACCGCGCGGAAGCCTTCGCAGGCTGCCAGTTCCTGCTGGAGGCGCTTAAGCGCGACATCCCCATCTGGAAGGTGGGTGCCCGATGAATCCAACGGAACTGACGGGCGCAGTTCTTGCAGGCGGTCAATCGCGCCGCTTCGGGCAGTCCAAAGCCCTGTTTGAGTTCGGGGGTCAGCCGCTGCTCTACCATGTATTGAACGCACTAGAGGCAGTCTGCGCTGAACGGCTGGTGGTCGCCCGCACTGAGACTCCGCTCCCGCCCATGCCGCCCGAGGTGCGCCTGATATTTGATGAGTTCACGCCACAGCACCCCTTGAGCGGAATCCTCACTGCGCTCAGGCAGGCAAGCCATCCGTGGGTCTTTGTCTGCGCGGTGGATATGCCTTTTTTGCAACCTGCGCTCATTCGCTGGATGTTTGAGACCTATCGCGATGCCAGCGAGGAAGTTATCATACCTGAATACGAGGGGCGTCTTCAGCCCCTGCATGCGCTCTACCAACGAGACGCTTATAAGAAGTTGCTCCCCTTTTTACAGAACAACCCAATGCCTTCTCTGCAGGTCATCCTGCGCGCGCCCACGCTCAAAGTGCGTTTCCTGCCCCCTGCAGAGTGGGAGCGCCTTGACCCTAGGGGTGAAAGCTTCGGCAATCTGAACCGTCCTCCTTCTACAAACCAGTAGAGCGGTCGCAGGTGCTGTTTCCCGCTTCTTTAGGCAAAATCACAGAAGCATGGCTCCACGCGCTCATAACGCCTCGCTCAAAATATGCAACCGCAACACATGTTCACCCCCGTCCCGGTGGGCGAAACCCCGCACAATTCCAACAGGCGCGCCCTGCTGATAGAGAGACTGCTCCCCGAAGTCCGCTATCGGCTTATACTGAATGCGCAATCCCAGAAGCCAGTAGCACCGCATAAAGAGAGCAGGGTGTATATAGCGCGGCAGGGTAAGCGCCAGCTGCGATTCGCCCGAATCCCTCCAGAAGACAACACGCACATGCTGATGGGTCGTGCGTAGTTCCACAATAGAAACCTTTTCAGCAAGCGCTTCCTGAAAGAGTGTTGCAATAACACGGGCGATAGGCATTCTGTCATCAACCACATCAATCTGGTGCTTCAGAAAGAGCTGTGTGCCCCACTCCACAATAGCAGGCTCCGCGCGTATTTGAGGGAGTTCGCCCAGTAATCGTGTGCGCAGGTGCGCGATGAACCCCAGCGGGCGCTTGACGGCAACCAGCAGCCTCCCTTCAAACTGCCCCAGTGGGAGAGCGCCTGCCTCCAGTAGATGCACATAGGGGGTGTCCAGAACCCATTTGCCGGCGTGTGCGCCGAACAGCCCCAGCGGTAGATGAAATTCCTCTATGGGGACAATCTCTTCCGCGGTGGCTCGCAGGGCGTGCTGATAGAGCGAGGCGTCTAACTGCTCGAAAAACGCTTTCCGGGAGTCCCGCATTGCTCCCCAGCGTTCGGGATAACGCTGGTACAGGCGCTCGTAGAGGCTCACCCCGTCGGATTGCGCCTGTGCCGCCTCTATCTCATCACGGCTGAACAGTTCTTCCGCTTGCCACTTCTGGAGCAGGGCGTCCATTTTCGCACCCTCCTGCGGAAATAATACCTTTTTTCAGCGCCATCGAGGCAGGAAGCGTCCTGTGCGGCGCATGTAGTCGGCATATTCGGGATAGCGCTGGAGCAGGCGTCGTTCCTCTTCCCGCGCCTTCAGATTGAAAAACACGACGAGCGCTAGGGCTACCCCCAACGCCCCGCGCTTCATGGAGAAAATCGCCAGTCCCAGCGTCAGGAGCATCAGCCCCAGATACATCGGGTGGCGGATAAACGCATACACGCCGGTCTGTATCAGCCCCAGCTGCGGGTTCGGTTCGGGCAGGGGGGTCAGCTTACGCCCGTGCGCCCAGAGAGAAGGCATTAGCAGAATCGTTGCTCCTGCAATCATCGGCACGCCCAGCCAGCGCCAGAAACCCCACTCCTCCGAAGGCGACAGAGCCAGCGCCACCCCATACGCCACGAACAAGATGGCCTGCACAATCACCCAGGTCAGAATCGCTCACCTCTTACCATGCTCAATCTTTTTCCAGTAGGTTTCAAAGTTGAAGTTGGGACTGTGCGCGGGCACATGGCAGTTCATGCAGACGGCTTCGCCCAGCTTGCCCATCTTGTGGTTTTCGGGGTCTTCGATGTGCTTGCGTCCGGGTCCGTGGCAGCTTTCGCAGCCGACATCTTTGAGGGTGGGCGTCTTTTCAAGGCTCACGAAGCCACCCTCGTATTCCAGCCCCACCACATGGCATCCCACACATTCGGGGTCGTTGTGGTGATGCACATCCACCAGTGTTTGCATCGCTTTGGCATGGGCGGTTTTCTGCCAGATTCTGTAATCTTCCGCATGGCAGGGCATGCAGGCGCGGCTGCCTGCGAGCGCACTGCCGTTCGGCGTGGGGCGTTTGGGCACCATCGCCAGCAGGTTTTCAGCCTCCACGCGCGCGAGGTAGCCCATCTTAATCTGGAGGATTGCGGGATCATCCGCAAACTCTTCCACAAGGCGCGTGGCGAAAGCGCGCTCGATGCCCATCGGCTCACCGCCGGCCGTTGCCACGCCCACATATTTCGCGTCGTTCCCCGCGAACACCAGAGTTGTATTGCCGACATGCTTCGGAGGCGCAGGACCGTCTCCGCTGTTGGCGTACACAATCAGGTGGAAATAGGGGTGCGCCTGCACCACGCGCTCCGCTTCTGCCCGATTGCCATACAGCAATAGCACGCGCAGGTCGCCAAGATTCTCAATCTGGGGGCGGAGCGTGTCTAACTGCTGATTGACGGGAACCACCTGAAGCGCGGGGTTAGACTGGCGCAGGGCGTCGGCGTGCGTTTCGGAAAACATCCCCACCACCAGCACCTGTATCGGACGCCCCCTATGCGAACGCTTCAGCAGGGTGTATGCTTCGAACGCGGGGTTGCCCCCCTCCAGCACATTGCCGCAGAGCATCGCGCCTTTGAACTGTACCTGAAGCGCCCGCAGGTACTCCATGCCGAGTTTGAAATCGTACAAGCCGAGGTTGAGGGCATCGTAGCCCATCGCGTTCAGCATATCGATGAGCGTTTCCGCTTTCAGTTCGTCCTGACGCCCGCCTGCTTTGGTGAGGTCGCCGTTCTCCAGTTTGACCAGTTCATACTCTTTGGCAAGCTGCTTGAGGTAGGTGGCGCGTCGGGGGATGCCGCCCACCATCGGTTTGCTACAACCGCAGGGCGTGATGTAGCCGTTTGTCTCGGAAGTGAAAGCAATCGCCAGCGGCAGCGTGCTGGACGCGCCTTCGGGGCGGTAAAACCCCATTATCAGCATCATCGCCAGAGGCAGACCCCACCATACAAGCCGTCGCATACAAAGAGTATAGCATGTTTTGCCCACACTGCCGAAGGTATAATAAGGGCTATGCAACGGAGCGGACAGTTTCTGGTTCAAAGCATGCCAGCGGGCAGCACCTTCACACCAGAGGATTTCGATGCCGAAACCCGCATGATTGGCAAGAGCGCCGAAGATTTCGTGCGCCACGAGGTGTTGCCCCGACTGGAAGAGATCGAGCAAGCCAAAGAGGGCTTGATGCGCGAGTTAGACCGCAAAATGGGCGAACTCGGCTTCACCGCCGCCGAAGTGCCCACCCACTATGGCGGTCTGGACCTGCCCAAGACCACCGTCGCCCTGATTGTGGAGAAGTTAGGACTCGAACCTGCCACATGCCTCACCCTTCAGGCACACGCAGGACTGGCGATTTTGCCGCTGGTGCTGGAGGGCACGCCCGACCAGAAGGCGCGCTACCTGCCGAAGCTGGCGTCGGGTGAATGGTGTGGCTCATTCTGCCTGAGTGAGACAGGCAGCGGCTCCGATGCGCTCGCGATGAAGACCCGCGCTGTGCCCGACGGCGACGGCTACCGCCTCACGGGCGAAAAGATGTGGGTGACGAACGCGGGCTTCGCCGACCTGTTTACCGTGTTCGCTAAGTTGAACGGCGAGCAGTTCACCGCCTTTCTGGTGGAGCGCACTTTCCCTGGCGTCAGCCTGGGGCGCGAGGAGCGCAAAATCGGACTGCACGGCTCCAGCACCCGCCGCGTCGTGTTCGATAATGTGTTCGTGCCAAAGGAGAACCTGCTGGGCGAGGTGGGCAAGGCGCACTATATCGCGCTCAACACGCTGAATCTGGGGCGCTACAAGATGGCCGCCAGCGCGCTCGGCACGGGCAAGTACGCGCTGGAGGTCGCCACGCGCTACGCCAAAGACCGCCAGCAGTTCGGGCAGCCCATCGCGAATTTCGGGCTAATCCGCCAGAAACTCGCCGAGATGACCACGCAACTCTTCGCGCTGGAGAGCATGCTCTACCGCACGGGCGCCCTGATACAGGAGTGGTTTGAACCCATCCATGCCCTGCCGCCCGACTACCCTGGGCTGCACCTGCGTTATCGTGAGGCGGCTTCGGAGTACGCGGGCGAGTGCGCCATGCTCAAGTTCTTCGGCACGGAAGTGCAGTTTTTCTGCGCCGACGAGGGCATGCAGATTCACGGCGGCTACGGCTACACCGAAGATTTCCCGATTGCCAAGATTTTCCGCGAGTCGCGTGTGCCACGCATCTATGAGGGCACAAATGAGATTAATCGCCTGAACCTGACCCAGCATCTGATTCGGCAGATGCAGCGGGCGGGTTTGCCGCTGATTGAGGAATCGCGCGCTCGCGAGTCGCGCCCAATCGACTCCCTGCCCGATAAGCCGCTGGAAATGCTCGCCACGCTGGTGGAGGGCTTCCGTCAGGCGACGCTCTATGCATTCCGACTGGCGTGGGAGGCGTATGGAGACCACCTGCGCGAACAGCGCCAGGAGGTCGCCGCCGCGATTGCCGACATGACCACCATGCTCTACGGTCTGGACAGCATCGTGGCGCGGCTGCCCAAACTGCAGGGCCCGGCGAACGACGCAGGACTGCTGGCGGGGCTGCTGTTCGCCCGCTACGCCACGCAGGTGATGCGCGACCGCGCAGACCTCGTGCTGAACGCGCTGAACACGCCTGCTGAGTCCCATCGCCTTATGGAGCGTATGCTCCCCCTGCCGCGCTTCAACGCGGTGAACGCACGCAATCAGCTGGCGCAGTTCGTGCTGATGCGAGACGGATACCCCTATGGCGTCTAGATCCGTCGGCACGCTTTATGTGGTCGCCACGCCGATAGGGAATCTGGAAGACATCACCCTGCGTGCATTGCGGGTTCTCAAAGAGGTTGCGCTGATTGCCGCGGAGGACACCCGGCATACGCGCAAACTGCTGGAACGCTACGGAATTGAGACGCCGCTGACCTCGTTCCACCAGCACACGGGCGAGGGCAAGCGGCATGCGCTCATCGAACGCATGCTTCAGGGCGACTCCATTGCACTGGTTACGGACGCGGGCACGCCTGGCATCTCGGACCCCGGGGGCGTGCTGGTCGCCGAGGCACACGTGGCGGGCGTGCCCGTCGTGCCCGTTCCCGGTCCCAGCGCACTGACCGCTCTGCTTTCGGTTTCGGGCTTGC
This sequence comes from Armatimonadota bacterium, assembly GCA_037442385.1. Taxonomy (GTDB): domain Bacteria; phylum Armatimonadota; class Fimbriimonadia; order Fimbriimonadales; family GBS-DC; genus LDYB01. The sequence goes on along the minus strand of JBBIQJ010000009.1, from coordinate 6,615 downwards.
CAGCGCATCGGTTCCGTTTTGAGGGGTTCATCCCGCGCAAGGAGGGCGCCCGACGCCAGTTTTTCGAATCGCTCCGCGACGCCGATATGACGGTTGTTTTCTACGAATCCCCCCACCGCCTGCTCAAAACGCTCCAGGCTGCTTGTGAGGTGCTGGGCGACCGCACGGTAGTGGTGGGGCGCGAGCTGACCAAGCAATACGAGGAGGTATTTCGCGGCACGCTCAGCGAGGCGCTCGCGCGCTGGCAGCATAAACCCCCGAAAGGCGAGTTCGTGATTGCGATTGGCGCGGCGGAGGAATAGAGGGACTTGACAAACGGCGAAAAATGTGCTATAATATGCTATGGAAGCGTTTCCATAAGGGCGCAGTAGCCCAAGCAATAGAAGCGTTTCCATGAGAGGAGAACGATGGCGACACGCAAACCGACACTGCGCGAAGTGGCTCAGGCGGCGGGATGTTCGCTCACCACAACTTCAAACATCTTGCAAGGCAGGCACGAACTGTATCGTGCCGAAACGGTTGAGCGCGTGCTGGCAGCGGCGCGAAGCCTCGGCTACCGTCCGAACATGCTCGCACGGGGGTTAGCCAAGCAGCGCACCTTCACGATTGGGCTGGTCTTCGAACGCGCCCACGCCGTTTTGACGCAGAACGATTACGCGCAACATGTGCTGGACGGCGTGATTGAATTCCTGCTTCCCCTGGAGTATGATGTCAAGCTCATTACGCTTCCTGCAGGGCGCCCCGATTCGATCTGGCGTCGGCTGGAGAACGGCACGGTGGACGGGCATCTGTTGCTGGCGCCCGTGATCGACTCGCCGCTGCTGGAGTGGCGTCGCCATTCCCGATTGCCTGTGGTCTCGGTGGGCAGCTTGCTCCCGCCGAATCTGGGCATTCCCTGCGTGGATGTGGACAACGAGGGCGGCATGCGCATGCTGACCGAGTGGGTCATCCAGCAGGGGCATCGGCATATCGGGTTTGTGAAGGGGCATCCGTTGCACTGGAGCGCGCTCCAGCGTGAGCGGGCGTTCCGCAAGACGATGGCGGACTATGGGCTTGCCACGCGCGAAGAGTGGATTTTTCAGGGGCGCTACACTTTCGATTCGGGACGCCTGTGCGCCCGTGAGTGGCTCGCCCTGCGCGAGCGACCCACCGCCGTCATCTGTGCCGACGATGGCTCCGCCGCAGGCTTTATTCAGGAGTGTCTGGCGCACGGCGTGCGCATTCCCGAAGACCTCTCCGTGGCGGGCTTTGATGACGAACCCACCATGCATCCGCTCTGCCCGAACCTGACCACTGTGCGCCATGACAAGCACCGCGTCGGCTATCTTGCGGCGCAGATGCTTTACGAGCAAATTGAATCGGGCACGCTTCGCGAAGATTCCATCACTCTCCCCACCCCACTTGTCATCCGCAAGACGGTGGCGCCCCCCAGCGCAGGGCAGGCGCTTGTGGCTCCCCCAATTTCACCGAAGGAGGTTCAACGATGATGCGAATAGTGGCTTTGCTGGCAACTCTGTCGCTAATCAGCACAGCGTATGTGCAGGTGCGAGATGACTTCAACGGCGGCTTCAGCCAACAATGGAGCTGGAAACTGCCTGACAACGACCCGTTCTGCACCCTGTTCGATAACGCCGTATCGTTTACGAGCAGCTCGATGATTATCCAGACGCGCGACGGCGGAATGTTCCAGACATTCAACTCCCACAAGAATGTGCCCACCCTGCGCGTCGGTCCAAACTTGCCTGAGGAGTGGTACATCGAGACCGTGTTCCGCACGGACTGGAGTACCGTGCCTTTCTATTACTACACGCAAGCGGGAATCGTAATTACCACAGGCGCTCGCAACTACTTCCAGGTGCTGATCACCCGCAATGCGACCGACCAGACCGACACCATCAACGGTTCCACGAACTCGGAGATAGACGACGGCTTTGCCTGGGGTGAGCGTGTTAGCAACCCGTGGACGCCCGACAACGACTGGGTGGGCGTGCGGATTGAGCGCGTGGGCGGTGAAGATCCCCATATCGTGGTCAAGTTCCGCAACTCCACTACGGGTGGCTGGGTGGAATACGACGGCTTCAACGGCGGGCGCTATTACCCTGGCAGTGGGTTCTATGAGCATCTCATGAATATGCTCTCCCAGGGCGCTCGAATCGGAGTCTACACCGACAACGCCTGTGGGTGCGGACTGGCGCAACCGTTTGAGTTTGACTACTTCGAAACCAACTTGCCGGTTCTGCCCGTGGGCGATGTGAACGGCGACAACCTTGTGGACGACGCTGATTTGCTGGCGGTGCTGTTTGCCTTCGGCAACAACGGCGACTGTCTGGACGAGGATGTGAACGGCGACGGCACCGTGGACGATGCGGACCTGCTTGCCGTGCTGTTCAACTTCGGTGCAGGCGGCTAAGCAAACCATGCTGGCGCGGCACTCCTGCCTCGCCAGCCTCTCAAACCGATGGAGGGGCTAACGATGAAGCGCAACGGCTTTACACTGATCGAGCTGCTGGTTGTGATTGCCATCATTGCCATTCTGGCGGCGATTCTGTTCCCCGTGTTCGCGCAGGCGCGTGAAAGCGCCCGCAAGACCCAGTGCGCTTCCAACGCCCGCCAGGTCGGGCTGGGCACGCAGATGTATCTGCAGGACTACAACGAGGTCTACCCGATTGGCTATTTTGACGCTCGCGCTCGAATCGGGAGGGAAATCATCTGGCATTTCTTAATCTCGCCCTATATGGGAGAGGGACGCTTCGAAACCTATAACGACGGCGCGAACCCGACCCGACCTGCGCCTGCGGTGCGCAGCTGCCCCTCGGCGACCTATCGGGGTGCCCTGGCGTACTCTATGAACGAGCGCATCGGGGGCAACGGCTTCGCGCAGGGCGCCAACGACACATGGCGCTGCTCCAATAACCTGAACCCGTGCCTGCCCGCGTCCCTGGCAACCCTTACGCACCCAGCGGAAACGATTGCTTACGGCGACGGCACGCAGAACCAGCAGTGGGCAGGCAACTGCGGCGCGCTCTTCTGGTGGACGCCAGGACTGCTCAACGGCTGGGGCGGTCAGCCCGCGCGCACAGAAGCCGAATGGGACACCATAGACCGCGACTTTAATGGACTGGGTTCGAACCTGAACGCGGCGTTCCAGGTGCGCTACCGCCACGGGGGTAAAGTCGCCGTGCTGGTGTGGGCGGACGGGCATGTGAAAGCACTCCGCCGCGGCGCGATTAAAATCCCCTGGAACTGGCAGCTGGGTGGTGATAACCCCGACGAGAACAATCCCAACATTCGGTGAGGGCGATGCAATACCCCCGTACCATCCAGTTTTCAAGCTTCACATGGCGTGTGAAGCGGCACACGACGCCTGTCGGTCCGGGCCCGAACTACTTCTCGGACTCGGACTGCAATGTGTGGGTGGACTCGCGCGGTCGGCTCCACATGAAAATTACGCGTGTGGGCAACCGCTGGGAGTGCGCGGAGCTCATCTGTACCCGCTCGCTGGGCTATGGAACCTATCGATTCTACCTGGAAAGCGAGGTGCATGACTTAGACCCGAAGGTGGTGCTGGGGTTTTTCACCTGGAGTGATGACCCCGCCTATGGGCACCGCGAAATCGATATCGAGTTCGCCCGTTTTCAGGGACCTACAGGACCCAACGCCTACTACACGGTGGCGCCCCATCTGGGGTACGACCCCCAGCGTCAGCATGCTTTCGACTGGCTGGCGCACATGCCCCGCTCGGTTCACCTGTTCCGCTGGGAGCCGAGCCGAATCGTGTTTCAGAGCATTCGGGGGCATCGCGTGCCGCCGCCAGACCCGAAATATATCTACCGCGAATGGGTCTATTCGGGTTCGGATCGTCCCGTGCCTGGCGGCGAGAACCCTCGCATCAACCTGTGGCTGTTAAATGGGGAGCCGCCCACTAATGGACGCGAGGTGGAAGTGGTGATTGCTCGCTTCGAATACCTGCCTTTATGAAAACGATGCGCGCGATTCTGGTTCTGTTGGGTGCGTGCCTCATCGCAACAACGCCTGCCCAGAGAGTCTGGGACGACTTTCTGGGCGGGCTAAACCCGCAACTCCCGTGGAGCTGGCAGGTGCCAGGGAATACGCCCTACGACACGCTCGATTCGACGTTTGTCCAGTATGATGGGGAGCGGCTCATAATTACCATGCGTTCTGGCACGCTCTATCAGGGCTACAACTCGATTCGGAATCTGCCCAATCTGCCCGTGGCGCCGCTGCGCGCCGACTGGCGTATTGAGACAAGGGTTCAGCTGCTTCGCAACGGCGCCAGCAACGCCTATGTGCAGACGGGTGTGGTGCTGTTCCGCGACGCCGACCACTACCTGAACTATCACCTTGTGCTGGAGCCGGGCACGAACCGCCTGTTTGTTAGCACGGGCGCGGAATGGGCTGGACAATATCAACCGCCGGGTGTGGCTTCTGCTTCCTGGGCGCCCAGCCAGAGCGACACCGTGCGCCTGCTGATTCGCCAGCAAACACCCGGGGGCATGGTGCATTTTTACTATGACCTCGACGATGGTCAGGGCTGGCACGAGGCGGCCGGCTCGCCGATTGTCCCCTCCGACGTGCCTGCGTTAGAGGCGTTCCTGACGCAGGGTGGTTTCGTGGGGCTATACACTGATACTGCGGGCTGGAGCGGGACTAACCCGCCTGTGGCGCGGTTCGATTATCTGGAGATCGAGCAGGTGACTCTGCCCCAGGATGTCAATACCGATGGCTGTGTGGACGACGCCGACCTGCTCATGGTGCTGTTTGCGTTTGGGCAGTCGGGTTGCGCTCTGGAGGCGGACACGAATAATGACCATGTAGTGGACGATTCGGATTTATTAGCCGTGCTGTTTGCTTTCGGGAGCGGGTGTTCCCGGTAATCAGGTGAAATGGAAGGCTCCCCCTTGCAGACGCGGGAGGAGCCTTGGGAGTCTCGATGTGTTGGGAGCGCTCAGAACCGCTCGAACAGCCCTGCCGCGCCCATACCGCCGCCGACGCACATGCTCACGATGCCCCAGCGTCCACCGCGTTTGCCGAGCGCGTTCAGCAGGGTCGCGGTCATGCGTGCGCCTGTTGCGCCCAGCGGATGCCCCAGCGCCACCGCGCCGCCGTTCACATTCAACCGCTCGCGTGGCAAATCGGGCAACTGACGCAACACTGCTAGCACCTGCGCCGCGAACGCCTCGTTAATCTCGAACAGGTCAATCTCGTGCAGCGACTTGCCCGTTTTCTGGAGCAGCTTCGGGATGGCGTAGGCGGGACCGATGCCCATCGTTTCAGGGGGCACGCCTGCCAGCGCGTAGTTGACGAAGCGCCCAATCGGCTGGATGCCCAGCTCTTTTACCTTGCGCTCGCTCATCAGCACGACCGCCGCCGCGCCGTCGCTTCGCTGAGAGGCGTTGCCTGCCGTTACGGTGCCGTCTACTTTGAAAACGGGCTTCAGCTTCGCCAGCGCTTCCAGACTGGTGTCGGCGCGGGGACCTTCATCGCGTTCAAACACGAAGCGGTTCTCATACACCGTGCCGCCTTTGACGATGCGCTCGTGTACCTCTACGGGCACAATCTCCCCATCAAACGCGCCTTCGGCTTGCGCCCGCAGCGCCTTCTGGTGGCTCTCGAGAGCAAACCGATCTGCCTCCTCGCGCGGGATGCCAAACTCGGCGACCAGATTCTCGGTGGTCATGCCCATTCCCAGATAGGCGTCCGGGTAGTGCTTCGTCAGGTAGGGATTGGGGCGGAACACATGCCCTTCCATCGGCACCATCGACATGCTTTCGGTGCCGCCCGCGATTCCGACATCGATCTGTCCTGTCTGGATGCGCTGGGCGATAATGGCAATCGCTTCCAGCCCGGAAGCGCACATGCGGTTGACCGTTGCGGCGGGCACGGTTACGGGAAGCCCCGCGCGTAGCACCGCGATTCGGGCGACATTCATGCCCTGCTCCGCTTCGGGCACGGCGCAACCCAGCACGACGTCCTCAATCTGGCTAGGATCTAAACCTGGCACGCGCTCCATCGCCGCTTTAATGGCGAACGCCGCGAGGTCGTCGGGGCGTGTGTTGCGCAGTCTCCCGCGCGGCGCTTTGCCAATGGGCGTGCGGACTGCCGATACAATATAAGCCTCTTGCATAGGGTTCACCTCTGTGCATAGTTTACCCGATGGTAAAATTTTCACCCTGCATGGTATAATCCCCCCGTATGGACAAGGTGCTGATTACAGGCGGTGCGGGATTTTTGGGTTACCATCTGGCGCACCATTTTGCCCAAAAAGGGGTTGCTGTGGCGCTGCTGGATATTGCGCCATACGAAGAGTCGGAATATCCCCCGGACACGGAGTTTTATCGTGGGGATATACGCAATCGGGAGCAGGTGCGCACCGTGCTGGAGCAGGCACGACCTCGCTGGGTGATTCACGGCGCGGCGGCGCTTCCCCTGTGGAAACCGCAGGATATTTTCAGCACGAATGTGGAGGGCACACGGATTGTGCTGGAAGAATCGTTTCGCGCTGGCGTGGAGCGTGTCGCCCATGTCTCCTCAACCGCCGTCTACGGCGTGCCCCTCAAGCATCCCATCGAGGAGACCGATCCCCTGATCGGCGTG
>JBBIQJ010000008.1:0-33851 GCA_037442385.1 Armatimonadota bacterium | reverse complement strand
CGTTGCGTCGTTTATGTCAGTTGGGGGTGAGGCAAGTATGAAAACTTACTTCCCGTATACGCTCTTAGCGATGTATGGTCCCAACACTCTCTCTGCCGCCCGCAGGGCAAGCAAACTCGTCATTTTGTGGCGCCAATACACAAACCCTATCGTGATGATTTTAATCGGTGCAGCGCTAATCTCTGGCATGCTGGGTGACTGGAGCGATACTTCGATTATCTGGAGCATTGTCATCGCAAGCGGTCTTCTGGGTTTCTGGCAAGAGTCCAGCGCTTCAGACGCCCTGCAAAAGCTTCTAGAGCGTGTTCAGGTTCAGGCGAATGTGTTACGCGACGGGCAACTCCGCCAGATTCCAATTACGCAACTGGTGCCGGGCGACATCGTTCATCTGCAAACGGGCGACCTGATACCTGCGGACGGTGTGGTCATTGAGGCGCAGAACCTGATGGTGAATGAGGCGATGTTGACAGGCGAAAGTTTTCCTGTCGAGAAAACCTCCCAACCCTCTGCTCCAGAAGCCGCTCTTGCAGAGCGGCGCAACGCGCTCTGGATGGGCAGCTATGTCGCCAGTGGCGTTGCGAGGATGCTGGTGGCACAGACAGGGACACGCACCCAGTTCGGACAGATTGCGCTAAAACTCCGGCTGCGCCCCGAAGAAACCGACTTCGAGCGGGGCGTACGGCGATTTGGCAGCCTGCTGATGGATGTTACTTTTATTATGGTTCTTTTGATTTTCGCGTTCAATGTGTACCTGAAGCGCCCTGTGGTCGACTCGTTTCTGTTCGCGGTTGCCCTGGCAATCGGGCTAACCCCTCAGCTCCTCCCGGCGATTATTACGGTCAATCTGGCGCGAGGGGCTTCCGAAATGGCACAGGTACGAACACTGGTCAAACGGCTATCTGCCATTCAAAACCTCGGCAGCATGAATGTTCTTTGCTCCGATAAGACGGGAACGCTTACCCAGGGAGTTGTGCAAGTACACGGGGCTTTTGATGTGCAGGGGCGTGAGGATCCGCGCGTGCTCTCTTACGCAGTGTTGAACGCCCGCCTTCAGCAGGGGTTTGTCAACCCGATTGACGCGGCACTGCGCGAGCAGGAAGGCGATTTTGAAGCAGGGTGGGAGCGCCTCGGTGAGATTCCCTACGACTTCACACGCAAGCGTCTGAGTGTGCTGGCTCGCAATGCTGCCGCCAGTTTGCCAGAATCGTTTGCCTCATCGCATGTCGTCTTAATCACAAAAGGGGCTGTCCAGCAGGTTCTGGCGATCTGCGATACAGCGCTGCTCGGAGAACAGAGCGTGCCGCTCGCGCAGGTACAAGATGAACTACTTTTGTGGGTTCATCAACAGATGGATGCGGGCTACCGGGTTCTGGGGGTTGCCGTCCGTTTTTTACCCACAACCGGAATTAAACTGGACTCGGCGCTGGAGAGCCAGATGACTTTTGTGGGGTGTGTGTTGTTCAGTGATACCCTGAAGCCGACCGCTCCAGAAGCGCTGGCGCTCCTGAGTCGTCTCGGCGTCGCGCTGAAAGTTATCACAGGCGACCACGCCGCTGTGGCGCGCCATCTGATGCGCCAGCTGGGCTATTCCGAACCCCAGATTATGACCGCGCAGACACTCAATCAACTCTCTGAAGAAGCGCTGATCCGTCGCGTGGAAACAATTGATGTGTTCGCGGAACTGGAGCCACATCACAAAGAGCGCATCATTCGCGCCCTGCGCAAAGCGGGCTACACGGTGGGCTATCTGGGCGACGGCATTAACGACGCCCCCACGCTCTATGCCGCAGATGTGGGAATTTCAGTGGACACAGCCGCCGATGTTGCCAAAGAGGCGGCGGACATTGTGCTACTGGATAAAGACCTCTCGGTTCTGGCGGGGGGGATTCGCGAAGGGAGGCGCGTCTTTGCGAACACCCTCAAATACATCTATATGGCGACCAGCGCCAACTTCGGGAACATGTTCAGTATGGCAGGAGCCTCCCTTTTTCTCCCGTTCTTACCGCTGTTGCCCAAACAGATTCTGCTCGTGAATTTGCTGACCGATCTTCCCGAAATGGCGATTGCCACCGATCGTGTGGACGAGGAGCTGGTGGCGCGACCTGCACACTGGGATGTTCGCCTCCTCCGGAATTTTATGCTCGTTTTCGGTCCACTCAGCTCCATCTTCGATTACCTGACCTTCGGTGTCTTGCTGGGACTACTCCATGCGCAAGCGCCTGAATTTCGCACAGGCTGGTTTGTGGAATCGGTTATCTCCGCCTCGATGGTCGTGCTTGTGGTGCGCACACGGCGTCCTTTCTTCCAGTCGCTACCCAGCCGATGGCTTCTGGGGCTTTCCGTGCTGGTATGGCTCGTTACTCTCTGGCTACCCTACTCACCCCTTGGACTCCCTCTCGGCTTTGTCCCCTTGCCGCCCCTCTTTCTGATTGCCCTGCTGGTTATTTTGTTTGCCTATGTCGGTAGCGCCGAGATAACCAAGCATCTCTTCTGGTCTTATGAACATTCGCGCACCACCCTGCCTGCAGGAAAAACGACTTTTACGACAAACCCCTAACATGGAGGACAACCCCATGACGCCCGCAGCGACGACATACATCATTCGCGCTCCTGTCGAGGTGCGCTGTCAACAGGAGCTAGAAACGCTCAAGGCGTGGGATCGGTGGAGCAAGCCGCCTGGATGGCAACTCTCGCCCCGCGCGGTGGAGGTCTTTGTGCTGGGGGACTCGTCGCTGGGCATTCGCCCCAAGTATGTGGGCGACCGCGAGCGTGTGCAGGTCGCGATCGCAACCCTCGCCAGCGACCGCGCTCTGCTATTGGTGGGCGAGCCAGGCACCGCCAAATCGTGGCTTTCTGAACATCTCAGCGCCGCCATCTGCGGCAACTCCCAGCTCACAGTGCAGGGCACAGCGGGCACAACCGAAGACCAGATTAAATACTCGTGGAACTACGCTCTGCTGATTGCGGAGGGTCCCAGCGAGCGAGCGCTCGTGCCCAGTCCCATCCTGACCGCGATGCGTCAGGGTCAGGTTGCCCGATTCGAGGAGGTAACGCGCTGCGCCAGCGAGGTTCAGGACGCGCTCATTTCCATCCTCTCTGAGAAGGCGATGGCGATTCCCGAGCTGGAGCGTATCGAGTACGCCCAGCGCGGGTTCAACATCATCGCGACTGCCAACACGCGTGACCGCGGCGTCAACGAGATGTCCTCCGCGCTCAAACGCCGATTCAATTTCGTGGAGTTGCCCGTGCTGTCCGACCTGCAGCAGGAAATCCAGATTGTGCGCCAGCGGGCGCAGGAGATGCTCAGCGAACAGGGGCTGCCCACCGACCTGCCCGACGATGTGGTGGAAACGCTCGTTACAGTGTTTCAGGAGCTGCGTCAGGGGCAGACGCACGACGGAACCCAGAAAATCAAGCGCCCCTCCACCGTGATGAGTACCGCCGAGGCGGTGAGCGTGCTGTTCGGCGGCTGCCTGCTCGCCCACTACTTCGGCGAGGGGACGGTGGACGGCAAGCACCTGATGAACCTGCTGGTAGGCGCAATTGCCAAAGAAGACAAGAGCGACCTAGACGCGCTGGGCGAGTACATCGAGACCGTAGTTCGCAAGCGTGAGGGGAGAGTATGGCGTCAGATAGCGTCGGCGCGGCGGCTGCTGAAAGAGTAGAGTCGCCTGCTATTCGCGTTCGGGGGGTGCATGTGGTACCGGTGCGCCACCATTCGCCTGCGCTGGCGCGGGCGGTGACGGAGGTGATTCGCACCGTGCGTCCCCAGCGCGTGCTGATTGAGGGTCCCAGCGACGCCAACGACTGGATCTCGGCGCTGGCGCACCCCGAAGCGGAGACGCCTCTCGCCCTGCTGGCATACCGCCAGCCTGATGTCAGGGGGCAGACCGCCAGCGCGAACCTCGCCCCCCAATTCTGCTTCTACCCAATGTGCGACTACTCACCCGAGCTGGTCGCCCTGCGCACGGCTGCCGAACTGGGCATCCCCGCCGCGTTTTGCGATATTCCTGCCCGCGCCCTGCTCCACGAACCCGACGCCAACTCCGAAGAGAGCCACGACCCCCCAAGCGATAGCCCTTCCGTGTGGGTTCGCGTCGCCCAGCGAATGGGGTTTCGCACTCACGAAGAATGGTGGGAAAGCGTTTTTGAGTCGCATGCCATGTCCACACCCACCCTGCTACGCATGCTCCACGAGTGGGGCAAACGGGTGATAGCGGAGTCGCCCCCCAGCGCGAGAGACCAGCTGCGCAACGCCCACATGTGGCGCTGGGTGGAGAACACCATCGCCGAGGGTGTGCCGCCGGAGGCGATTGTGCTGGTGGTGGGTGCCGCCCACAGCGCCGCCTTCAACCAGCCCGATTTTGAGGCGAATTACGACCCCAATCACCCCTTGCTGAAAGCGCCGCCTGCCCAGTTCATGTTGATTCCCTACTCGTTTCCGCGCTTGTCGGAGCAGTCGGGCTATGGCGCGGGCAATCGCGCGCCCCAGTTTTATCAGGACCTCTGGCAGTTCGGCTCCCTGGAGATGGCGACCTGCGTCGCACTGACGCGCATGGTGCACCAGATGAAACTGCAGGGCGACAGCGCCTCACACGCCGACGCGATTGAAGCGTTCCGTGTGGCGAAAGCGCTGGCGACGTTGCGAGGCAAGCGCCAGCCCGGCTACGATGAGGTGATCGACGCAGGAGTCGCCGCGTTCGGGCGCGGGAACGAGGAGCGCGTCCGCCAGGCGCTTCAGCGCGTGCTAATTGGCGAGCGCGTGGGGCGTGTGCCCCCCGACTGCGGCGCGCCCCCGCTCCATCAAGAGTTCCACCTGCTCGCCAAACAGCTCGGCATCCCCGTCAAAGACAACCCCACCCCTCTGCGCCTGAACCTCGCCGAGCCGCACGCCGTGCAACAGTCCATCTTCCTGCACCGCCTGAATGTAGCGGGGATCCCCTTCGCCGAGTACCAGCGTGGCGAGTCGGCAACCCTCCAGCAGATAGGGCTTCTGCGCGAACACTGGCGCGTCCAATGGACGCCCCTGACCGACACCGCCTTAGCCGAGGCGGTCATCTACGGCAACACGCTCCGCGAAGTGGCGCGCAACCGTATCCGTCCCCGACTGGAACAGCGTGACAACCTCGAAACGGTCAGCAAGGCAGCGCTGGAGACAGTGCTGTGCGACCTGCCCGAACTGTACGAAACTGCTCTGGCGGCGCTTGAAGAAGCCTCTGTACGCGACGGCGAGTTTCTGCATCTGGCGGCGGCGACCTACCGTCTGGCGGCGCTGGTGGAATATGGCGGCGCACGCGCCGTCCAACGCGAGGTGTTCCAGCCGCTGATGGAGCGACTCTACACCCGCGCCTGCCTCCACCTGCCCACCAGCACCGACTGTGGCGACGAGACCGCCTGCGAGATTGGCAAATCTATCCGCCTGATGCACGACCTCGCCGCGCGAATCCCCGCGCTGGATCAGGCGCTCTGGCTCGCCCAGCTGCACGACGCCACTCTCATGGAACGCACCCACCCGTATCTGAAGGGGCTGGGCGTGGGACTGCTGAGCCAGGAACAGGACGCCGGCTCGCCCCTGTTCGCGCTCGCCCAGCGGACGCTCTCGCCCGGCAGCGACCTCATGCACACAGCACAGTTTATCGAGGGGCTTCTGAATGCGAACCCTGGCGTGGCGGCGCGCTCGCGTCAAATGGTGGCGTGGCTGGACGGATTCATCCAGGCAATTCCGAAAGACCACTTCCTGCGCGCCCTGCCCGCACTCCGACGCGCCTTCAGTACTCTCAGCCGCAACGATATTCACTACCTCACGGAGAACCTGACCGCCCTCTACGGGCTGGAGGATGCGGACACCCCGAATCGTCCCAAACAAATCTACACCGAACTAACGCCCCACGAGGTGGAAGCGCTTTACCGTCAACTGGAGTGGCTATGCGCGCGCTCATAGAAGATTTGCAGGCGGCTCTGCGCGAGGCGTTCGCGATGGGACTGGATACCCCCAGCGCATTAGACCGACTCGGCGCCCTTGCAGAACCCCTGCGCTCGGTGGGGCTGGAAACGCTGGCGCAGAGTATCGAGGCGATTCTGAACGCCACACCCGGCGACGAATCGGAATACGCTTCTGTCCTGAACGAGCTGGTACGCCTCTGGGAGGTGTGTGAACAGGTACTGCTCCGCACCCATCCCATTAGGGCTATGCCTCCGATGCCTGAATCGCGGGGCTGGCTGAGTCTGGACGCCGCGCCCGACGAACCGCTGATTGCCCTGCTAACGGGCACGGCGCCGCTCACTGCCCTCCTGCCAGCGCTGGAGGAGCAGATTAACCGCTGGAAGTGGGGCGATTCGCTGACGCCAATGCGCCTGATGCTGGGGCACTCTGCTCTGACCCAGCAAGTGGGGGCGCGCCTGCGCGAACACAGCACGCAGTTCTTGCAGAACCTGCGACTGCTGGCGTCCAACGCCACCCCTATGCAACGCATCCGCCTCGCCGAACTCGTGATGGATCTCTATGAAGAGGGACAAATTCGCGCGCTCCAGCCCTACATCAAGCGCTTACCCGACTCGATGCCCCTCATACGCCGCGCCATGCAGCTGGGCGTCGCGCTCTCCGACTTCCGAGGGCGCTTGCACGACACCCTGGAAGATTCGGAACTGCTCGATTCGCTCCAGAAGTCGGGGCTGACGCGACAGGAGTTCAGTGAGCTGATGCGACGCTATGCCCACGAGATGATGCGACTGCCCGACGATTCGCCGATTCTTGCGTGGCTGTTGGAGGCGCTGGAGTCGCTAGCGCGTTCGGTTCGCGACAGGCTGGAGCTCATCGCGCGCGTGCCTCATCCCCGCGCGACGGAGCGATTGCGGAACTCGCCCCATCTAACCCCCCGCGCGCTGGAGCTTCATATCGAAGCCACCCGTGATTATCGCCTTGTGCCCCTGCTGTTTCATTTCGGCAGTCGCAGTCCGCTGTTGCCGTGGGGAGTGGTCAACGCGCTGGGCGATGCGCTCTTCTTCCCGATTGTGCTGAACCTGCATCCCGAAGCGCTCTCCCGCTACACCGAGTACGCGAATTACCTGTTTCAACACTGGCACGCCAGCTCCGACCCTGCCAAACAGCAGCAGGCAGAGCAACTTCGCGCCCGACTGGGAGGTCAAACCCATGCATGACCGCGACGAAGCGCTCAGCCGATGGCGGCTCATTCTGGGGCGTACCGCTGAAGAGCAATCGCCCCCCTTCAGCCTGCGCTCCGACGCCTTTCAGGAAATGCTCCCACAGGGCGTTGGGCCCCAGGAACTGGACCGCGCGCTGGAGTTCGTGTATGATAGCGCCCGCACCGGCGGCACAGGAGACCCAACCTCCTACATCCCCCAGTGGCTCGAACAGATTCGCACGCTCTTTGACGCCGACACGCTCGTGATGATTCAAAAAGACGCTTTCGAGCGGCGCGGGCTAACCCAGATGTTGCTCCAGCCCGAACTGCTCCAGCGACTGGAGCCGAACATCCATCTGGTCTCTACCTTGCTCGCCCTGCGCGACCAGATGCCCGACGAAGTGAAGCAAACCGCCCGCGAGATTATCCGCTCCGTGGCGGACGAGTTCCGCAAAAAGCTCGAGAACCAGGTGCGCCAGACGGTAATTGGCGCGCTCCAGCGCAACCGCCATAGCCTCCTGCGCACCGCCCGCAACCTCGACTGGCGCTCCACCGTGCGCAAAAATCTCAAGCACTACCTGCCCGAACACAAAACCATCGTGCCCGAACGGGTCTATTTCTGGGCGAACGAAAAGCGCTTCCGCGACTGGCAGGTGGTTGTGCTGGTAGACCAGAGCGGCAGCATGGCCAACTCCGCCGTGCATGCCAGCCTGATGGCGGCGCTCTTTGCTTCGCTGAAAGTGCTGGACACCCGACTCGTGCTGTTCAGCACCGAGGTCGTCGATGTGAGCGATTACCTCAACGACGACCCTGTGGAACTGCTTTTCAACCTGCAGCTGGGCGGCGGCACCGATATTGCGCAGGCAGTCGCCTACGGCGCCACGCTGATTCGCGAGCCAGAAAAGTGCCTGTTTATTCTGATTACCGACCTCTACGAAGGGGGCAGCCCCGAAGCATTACTTCAGAGGTTGCGGTTCCTCAAAGAGAGCAAGGTGCATGTGTTGTGCCTGCTCGCGCTGGAGGAGGGCAAACCCGTCTATGACCGCACGCTCGCATGCCAGGTCGCCGCGCTGGACATCCCCACTTTCGCCGCGACGCCCCGCAAACTGCTCCATGTGATGGAAACCATTCTGAAGGGGGGGAACCCATGACGCTGGACGAGGTGAAAGCCCTCTGCGACACGCCCACTTACCGCAACGCCGAGCAGATTGTGGGGAGTTCGGCAATCACCCAGACGGCACGCGCGGGCAATACCCTCTTCGCGCAGGTGGTCGGCTCCAGCAACTACACCGTGCAGATTGACTTGCAAGACCCCAACCCCCCGAAAGCGCGCTGTAGCTGTCCTGCCGCGCGGCGTACCCCGTATTGCAAGCACGCACTTGCCGTGCTGATTGCGTGGGTGCAGACGCCCGAACGCTTTCAGGAGAGCCAGTTAGCGGAAATGCCCCAGCCGGCCAGAACCACCCGCGGTCGGGTCAGGCGCGAGACCGTCGAGCGCACTGACCTCCAGCAGCAGAGCGTCCAGCAGGCGCTGAAACTCGCGATTGAGCAGGCGCGCAGTGGGCTATTGGGTGCCAGCGAGGAAAGGGTTCAGCTGCTGCGCGTCCTGAGCCAGAATCTGGAGTCGCTCAAGGCGCGGCGGCTGGCGCAGGCGGTGAGCGAACTCGCCGACCTGCTGGAGGCGCGCCTGCTCCGCGCCGAGCCCCAGATTGAACACCGCTATGCCCAGCGACTGGCGAACCTCTGGCTGACCCTGCGCGCCTTACAGGAACATTACGCCAACCGATGCCCCCTCCCCCCGCGCCAGTATGAAGAGATGCTGGGACGCACATGGCGCGAGAAAGACCTCGAAGTGCGCCAAAATCTCCGCCTCGCTGAACTCGCCTACGAGAGCCTCATCACGCCCACAGGCTTCCGACTCGACATCAGCCACCTGATAGACCTCGATTCGGGCGCGCTCTTCCGCGAGATGAAGATTGTGCCCCTGCATCTGCGCTTCGCGGACCCTGCGCAATTGGAGTTCAAACCCGCGCGTTCACAGCCCCTGCTGGCACGGCGCGTCGGTCTCTACCCCGGCTATGCGCCCCAGCGCCTCAAGATTCTGGAAGAGGAACCGCTCAAAGCCAGTTTTGCTGACCTGTTCCCACAGATCAGGCGGTTCGCGCTCACTTCAGCGCACGAGGCGCGCATGCAGTTGATTGCTCACGCCAGCGACCCCTTTGCCCCGCCCCAGCATACGGCATTAATTGCGCCCGCTCAGCTGGTGTGGACGTACGGGCGCGCGTGGTGGGCAGACGAGAACGGTGAGATGATGCCCCTCGCCCTGTTCACGCTCCCAGAGCTGATGGAACAGCAGCAGGCGTGGCTTGCCGAACCGCTGGAAGAGATAATTCCCCACCGCGTCGAGAGCGACCCGCGCCCGCTGGATATCGCCCTGCGCCAGTGGAACGGGCAGCCTCTGTTTGGCTGGCTCGCGCTGAGGGAGGGCGATGTGGTCTTTGTGCCCATCAGTATGCTTGCGCCCGAGGGTGTTCACCTGCTCCGCTACGGGGCAGCGGCGACCCTCTGACACCCGCGCCGCGAGCCTCGATTGCTCAGTACGCCATCAGGAGGGGGTTTTCCAGCACGCGCTTGAGCTCCTGCAAGAAACGCGCCCCTGTCGCTCCATCGAACACGCGATGATCGCACGAGAGCGTAACGCGCATGCGCGAGCGCGCCACGATGCTCCCGTCGTCCGCCACCACAGGCGCCTTCTTCACCGCGCCCACCGCCAGAATCGCGCTTGCAGGCGGGTTGATAATCGCGCTGAACTCGTCAATCCCGAACATGCCGAGATTGGAGACCGTGAAGGTGTTGCCCGTCATCTCATCGGGCATCAGCTTGCCCTCGCGCGCTTTCTGAACCAGCGTCTGCGCCTCCTGTGCAATCCGTCGGAGCGATTTCTGCTCGCAATGGCGCACCACGCCGACCAGCAAGCCTTCGTCCACTGCAATCGCAATCCCGACATGAATCCCGTCAGGATACACCAGCTGGTTGTTCTGAAATGAGGCGTTCACCATCGGGAACTTCTCCAGCGCGACGGCACACGCCTTGACCACCATATCGTTGACGCTCACCTTGAGGCTCTCGTCTGCCTGGTTGAGCTTCGTCCGAAGCGCCAGCGCCTCCTCCATGTCAATCTCCATCGTGAGGTAGAAGTGGGGGATGGTCTGCTTGGCTTCGGTGGTGCGTTGAGCCGTAATCTGGCGCAGGCGGCTGAGCGGCTCCGCACGCCCAGCAACAGCAGGAGCGGGCGCGGGGGGCGGCGCAGGCGCAGGAGGTGGTGTCGGCACAGCCTTTTGCGCCTCAAGGTACGCCAGCACATCGCGCTCCACGATGCGACCCTGGGGCCCCGTGCCCTGAACCAACCGCAGGTCAATCCCATGCTCGCGGGCAATTTTGCGTGCCAGCGGGGAGGCTTTAACCCTGTCGCCGTCGGTGGAGACAGGTTGGCTCACGGCAGCAGGCGATGTCGCGGGAGCAGGCGCTTCTTTTGCGGCAGCAGGCGGTGTCGCGGGGGCAGGCGCTTCTTTTACGGTGGCAGGAGGCGTCGCTGACGCCGCGCCCTCCGCAGGCACGCTTTCGCCCTCCGCCACAATATACGCCAGCGGCGTGTTGATGGGCACAACCGCGCCTTCCGCGACGCGAATCCCTTTCAAAACCCCGGAGCCGGGCGCTTCAATCTCTATCGTGGCTTTATCGGTAGCGATTTCGGCTATCGGCTCGCCCTCTTTGACCACATCGCCCTCTTGCTTGAGCCAGCGAACGAGCGTGCCTTCCTCCATCGCGTCGCCCATCTTCGGCATAATAATCGTATGCATCGTCCAACCTCCTTAAAGCACCTGCTTGACCGCCGCGACGATATCTTCTACCTGCGGCACGGCATGACGCTCCAGATGCTTGTTGTACGGCATGGGCACATCGGCGCCCGCCACTCGTAAAATCGGCGCGTCCAGATAATCGAAAGCGTGTTCCTGAATCTGCGCCACAATCTCTGCGCCGAAGCCCGCGTAGCCCCAGTCGTCATGCACGGCAATCGCACGGTGGGTTTTGCGAATCGAGCGGAACACCGTTTCCCAATCACAGGGCACGAGCGTGCGCAGGTCAATAATCTCCACCTCAATCCCTTCCTCTTTGAGGTGTTCGGCAGCCTGTTGCGCCAGCAGCACCCCGCGCGAATAGGTGATAATCGTGGCGTCGCGCCCTTCGCGCTTCACATCCGCCACGCCGAACGGCAAGGTGTATTCGCCTTCAGGGACTTCGCCCTTCGTTAGATAGAGCTGGGGATGCTCAATAAACATCACGGGGTTCTCATCGCGAATGGCGGTCTTGAGCAAGCCTTTCGCGTCAGCAGGGGTGGCGGGGATGACTACCTTCAGCCCTGGCGTATGCGCCAGCCACAGCTCAATACTGTGGGAGTGCTGGGACGCCAGCTGCCTGCCAGGCCCTGCAGGTCCTCGAATCACCATCGGCACGCGACAGGCGCCGCCCGATTTGTAAAGAATCTTCGCCGCATGGTTCACAATCTGATCCATCGCCAGAAAGGCGAAGCTCCAGGTCATCACCTCCACGACGGGGCGCAGTCCGTCGATGGCGGCGCCAATCGCAATGGCGATAAAGCCCGGCTCCGAAATCGGAGTGTCCCACACGCGGTGCGGTCCATAGTTTTGGAACAAGCCTTCGGTAACGCGGAAAGTGCCCTGATAGCGTCCGATATCTTCGCCCATCAGGAACACGCGCTCGTCCCGATCCATCTCCTCAATCAGTGCTTCACGGATTGCTTCGCGAAAGGTTTTGACAGCCATCTTCTTATTTGCCTCCATTACGAGTTAGGGTTTCGAGCGTCCCTGCTCCGTGCGCCCCATCGCCAGTACAGCATGATACCCGATATGCCTGTGCGGTTAGTAGCGAATCGCCATCTCCAGTCCGCGGGAGTCGTGAGTGGGTTCGCCCATGCAGGCTTCCGACAAACCCTGCGTGTGTCGCCATGCGCTCCATGCCAGCACACAGGCGTCCGGCAGGTCGTCTATCTGGGCAAGTTTTCGTGGCTGGCTTGTCCAGAAAGCCTGAACCGCCTCCCACCAATCGGGGCACAGGGGCGCAAACGCTTGCTGGAGCAAAGCACGGCGTACTTGCTGACCCTCCTCGGTGCGCTTGGGGAACGCCACGGGCGCGCCGTTAATCGCCATAAAGCTCAGCTCAGGGTGCGATTCCCACACGCGGCTCTGGAGTTCGGGTGTGATAAGCGCGTCTATCTCGCGAATGCGGGGAATCAGGTGATGTGCCTGCACGCTCAGTCCCATCGGACGCAGGTCGGCATAAGGCTGACCGCTTAGCATCGCGCGAGTCGGGGGAATAAACACCGTGCAGGCGCGTGTGCCCAGTCGCTTGCGGGCAACGATGTCGCATGGGCGGGGTCGGGCGCGTCCTGACTCATGCAAGCCGATGGGCATGTCCACCGCCACTGCGTCCGCGCCCCCAAGCACATCCAGCAGCGCGGCGAAGCAGGGGTAGACCCGTAGCGTTAGCGACGCCCTGCCGCCCGCAAGCGTCAGAGCCGCCGCCATCCAGCCGCCCCGACACCCGTCTACCCCCGCCGCCACCATACGCTATAACGGACGCCAGTAGATGTCGCGCATTTCTACTATCGTGAACGGGTCATGGCACTGGATGGCGATATGCCCCGACTTGAAATCGCTGTTGTGTGTGTCCACCACCTTCTGCCCGTTCACGAAAATCTGGATGTGGTCGCCTTTGGCGCGGATGCGCATCGCAAACCAATCGCCGTCGCGCGTGAGCAGGCGATTCGCCCGCACACGATTGTAAAGCGAGCCTGTGATATAGTCAGGTCCCTCGTGATTGAACACTTGCGCTTCGAAGCCGACGGGCCAGTTGTTGCGGTTTTCGGGGTTCGGCTGCGCACGGAAATAGATGCCGTTATTCGGCTTGAAGGGCGAATCCTCTTTGAAGGGTCGGATGCGAATCATCATGCGCACCTCAAAGTCGGTGAAGGTTTGGTCTGTGGGTCTCCATTGCAAAAAATCTACTGCCCACCCGTCCGGTCAATCGCTGTCCCTGGCGCGTGTGGCGACAATGCCTATCTCTGAACCAGGCTATTCCTACCCGGCCTTCGCCCACAATTGCGCCGTCTTTGACCGACCAGCGGGCAATCCCTGTAGGGAACCAGCCCGTCAGGTCTTTGCCATTGAACAGGGGTTTCCAGCCTTCGTCGCATTCAGCAGGCGTCAGCGTTTTGATGCGCAGATTGCGAAACTTCACCGTGACCCCCGGATGATGCTGCTGGAAGCCAATCACGCCCTTGCGATGCTCAGGGAGCGTGGCTTCCTGCACCACCTCGTCGTTGAGGCGCACGGTAATAAAGGGTCCGTAGGCGCGAATCTCGAAGCGGTTCCACTGCTTTTCAGGAGCGATTTCGCGCATCCGCTCCAGGTTCGTGGGCACGCGCCCATAGATACTGCCCGTCGGATTTTTGGGATCCTGCAGGCTAATCTGGATTTCGTAGCCATCCACCCACGGGGTGGAAGTCCGCTGAGCGCGGATGAAAATCCCGCTGTTGGACTCGTGGGTGTCGCCTTTGTCAATCCAGTATTCGCCGCGCAGGATGAAATTCTCATACTCGGCGGTGGTACCGATCCAGCCTGCACTGTGAGTGGGCCCGATGAGTTCACCCTTCTCGAATCGCCACTCGTCGCCCGCGTAGACCTTCATGCTGTTGCGTCCCGTGAAGAGGGGTCGGAACCCTTCACGCCGTTCTGCAGGGCTGACCTGAGCGCAGAGCATGCCTGCAACCCACCATGCCATCCAAAAAGACACAGTTCGCATGGATTTGCGGTTTTCTCGATAACTCTCGAAATTCCTGTCGGTGGGGTACACTCAGGATACGGCAAGGCGGGTGAGTTTGCATGCCTCATAGTAGGGAGGCGGCGAGGTGGCTGGTCTGTGTTTTGCTCTTCGCGTGGGGCGTAGGCGCGTTTGCCCAGAAGAGCGTGGACTGGTCGCGTGTGTATCAGCAAGCGCGCCCGGCGGTGGTGGCGGTATTCTCGCTAAAAGACTCCCAGCGCCACTGGGGCACAGGTTTCTTTATGGGGAGTGATGGCAAACTGGTCGCTGCCGCCTCGCTCCCCCGCGATATGCCCCTTTTTGTCAGGCGCGATGACGGCGCGTTTCTCAAAGTAGAAAGCGTCCTGCGAGTCGATTCGCTTCAGCAGTGGTCTTTATTGAAAGTGGGGGTTCAGCGTTCACCTGTTCTGCGGATAGCGAAACGCCCTGTGTTAAAAGTGGGGGATGCCATCTGCATTATCAGCACCCGTCCCGATGGGGGTGGCAAGCTGCTCGCAGGGAATGTGAGTACCATGCTCACTCTGCCCAATAAGCGGATGGCTTGGCTTGTCTCGATGGCGCTGAGCGAAGCGGATTACGGGGCGCCTGTTCTTAATCAGGCGGGGGAGGTGGTGGGGATTGTTACAGACGATGGCAAGCAGAATGCCTGCGTGATTTCCATTCAGGCAATCTATCAGCGGGGTTCCTCCTCGGGTGATCCCTCTGTTGCACGTTCCGGAACCCCCACATCTTCTGCGACTGACCTCACCACGCCTCCCTCTTCCACGAAGCCGCCTCCCTCGTCCGCCAATCCCTTCGTACCCTTGATTCGGCTGGCGCGCACGATAGAAGATTTGCCTACCCGCGCTCAGGCGCTGCTTGACATCGCCCGCTATATGCCCTCTGATGATCCGCTGCGTCTGCAGACCGTTCGCGAAGCGGAAAGCGTCGCCGCAAAAAGCCATCTAGCCGAGGAACGCGAGTATATTCTCGGTCAGGTGGCGCAGGCGTGGGCGGAAATTGGTCAGCCCAAACCCGCCGTGAGCGCCCTGAACGCGCTTCGCGATCCTCTGTTTCGCTCGCAAACCGCCTGCCAACTGCTTGCCCATGTCTCCATGGCAGGCGAGCAGGAGAACCTGCTCAAACAGATTAGCCACCCTTACTGGCGCGGGCGTGCGCTGGTCGTTCTTGCGGCAACCGCCCACCGTGCAGGCAAGGTGGAGCAAGCGCTCCAGTGGGCACAGGAAGCGCATCAGCTGGGCAACTCGATTGAAGAGGGGCGCTGGCGCGTGTCGCTTCTGGGCGAAACAGCGTGCCTGATACTGCATATTGTGGAGTCTGCCGCCACCTCCAAAGGCAGTGAGACGACGGATGAGGCAGATTCCGAATCGCTCAACCTCAGCGAGTACCTTGCTCAAGGGGAAGCCATGCTGGAGGATGCCGTGCGCCAGATTCGGGCGGACCCCCAATTGCAGTCTGCCGCGCTCTCTGAACTGATTGGGTTTCTGGTGCAGTACGGCTTCTTATCCAGAGCGTATCGCCTGCTGCCCGAGCTGAGTGCCGAGCAAGCGAGCGAGGCACACCGGCGGCTTGCGCTGGGCGAGGCCAGAGCAGGCAACACGGAAGCGGCGATCAAACTCCTGCCGCAGATTGTGGAGAAGGAGCAGCGCGCTCTGGCGTATGCTGAACTGATACAAACTCTGTGCGAACAAGGGCGCTGGCAGAAAGCGCTGGAGCTGGCTGCGAACGCGCCTGCAGGGCGTGCGCGTGTGCATGTCTACGCTTCCCTGGCGGTCTTTTTGGCAGCGACAGGTGGAAAGAATCCCCCTCCTCAAGACACCGAGCCGCCACAGCCCGACCAGAACGCTTTGCTGACAAGTGCCGAGGAGTCGGCTTCTGCCCTCAGCGACTCCCGCTGGCGCCCCGAAGCGCTTGCGATCGTTGGCTGGGCCCACCTGCGAACGGGCAACCCCCAGAAAGCCGACGAACGGTTCCGACAGGCAGTGGAAGTCGCCAAAGAGGCGGGCGAACCGTACACCTCGATGAGCATGGAGCGCATTCTGTTCTGGTGGGCGCGCGCCATTGCCGAGTCGCACCCACCTCGCGCATCCAAACCGTAAGCCTACGCCTTGTGAATGCAATGCCCTGCCGCGTCGTGGAACGCCTCCATCAGCGACTCCACCAGCGTCGGGTGCGGGTGAATCGTGTCCACCATCTCGTCCAGCGTGGCTTCCAGCTTGATTGCCAGCACTGCCTCCTGAATCAGGTCGCTGGCATGGGGGACGCACATATGCACGCCCAGAATCTGCCCATACTTCGCTTCGGCAACGACTTTCACGATACCCTCTTTGATGCCCGCTGCCATCGCGCGTCCCAGAATGCGCGGCGGAAACTTGCCGATTTTGACCTCATAGCCCTGCTCGCGCGCCTGCTTTTCGGTCAGCCCCACCCCAGCGACTTCCGGCACAGTGTAGACCACATTCGGAACCGCACGATAATCCATGCGCCGATTCGCGCCGAAGCAGTTTTCTGCGGCTACAATCCCCTGCGCACTGGCGACATGGGCTAACGGCGCAATCCCCGTGATGTCGCCAATCGCATAGATGTGGGGGATGTTGGTGCGCATCATCTCATCCACCGCCACCCAGCGCTTGTTCATCTGGATGCCGACGGTCTCCAGCCCGATGCCTTCCACATTCGGCTTACGCCCCACACCAATCAGCACTACCTGCACTTCGATGCTCTGCATGCCTTTGGGGGTCTCTATATGGCAGACCCAGTTCGTGCCGACCCGCTCTGCCGATTTGAGCGTACTCTGGGTGATGAACTGAATTCCCTGTCGGCTCAGGGCGCGTTCCGCCTCTTTCGCAACCTCCTCGTCGAAGGCAGGCAGAATCTGGGGCATCATCTCCACGACGGTTACTTTGCTTCCCAGCGCGTTAAACACATAGCCAAACTCCACCCCCACGGCGCCCGCGCCCAGAATCAGGAGCGATTCGGGCACAAACGGCGCATTCACCGCGTCGTCGCTTGTCCAGACATTCTCGCCATGCAAGCCGGGGATGTTGAGATTCATCACGCTGGAGCCAGTTGCAAGAATAATATTTTTGCCGCGCACGCGCTGGCGCGAGCCGTCGGCTTTCGTGACTTCAATCGTGTGGGGGTCTATGAGTTTCCCTGTACCCTCCACCGACTGAACACCATTCTTTTTGAACAGAGTCGCAATCCCGTTCCGCAGGGTCTGGACGATTTTCTCTTTGCGTGCCTGCATTTTGGCGAAGTCGTAGGAGACTTTGCCCTCCACACGAATGCCCATCTCGTCGGCGTGCAGCACATGCTGATACGCCTCTGCGTGGGCAATCATGGCTTTACTGGGAATGCAGCCCCAGTTCAAACAGGTTCCACCTAAAAATTCGCGCTCGATACAGACAACGGTTCCACCATGCTCTTTTGCCAACTGCCCGGCGCGGATGGCGGCGACATATCCGCCCGGTCCTGCACCCAGCACAATCACCTCAGCATCGTAGTTCATATTTCCCTCCGTACCTCTTTATGATACCTGACGGGGCGATTCTCAGGTATACTTGCGGGGAGCTGAACACGCCAAAATGGAGAGGCTCAGGCGATGGTAATCGTGTATGTGGGACACGGACGATTCCGTCCTGAAAGCGGCACATGTTATCATTTCGCAGTAGCGCTGGCACGCCATGTGCCCGTGATTTATCTCAATCCCCTGATGTCGCTCAAAGACTGGCTGGCGTGGCGACGAGAGTCGGTCTGGGGAAGGCATTTGGCTCAGAATATTGAGGTGTTCTCGGTGGCAGCTCCGGGCGCGTTGCGGTTTGTTCCCCGTCGCTGGCGTGCCGTTGTCGTGGGGTGGTGCAGTTTACGTCGACTGAAGCAGATTCCTGCCCATGAGCGCGTGCTGTGGGTCACGCATTCTGAGACCGCCTTATGGCTTCATCGGGTTTTGCGCCCTGCCCTGACCTGCTATCACCGCGTGGATGACTTCAGCGCGATGAGCGCGGCTCATGCGTGGTTAGAGCAGTCGCTGGAGCGGATAGCAGAACTGGTTTTCGTCGTCTCGCCCTATCTTCAAGCCCAGTATCCAGACGGCAGAGCCATTTTGCTGCCGAACGCAGTGGATGCCAGCCTGTTCGCTCAGGCGCTGGAGCCGTCTCCTGCCATCCCGGCTGAGCTCAGCGCGATCCCTTCGCCGCGAATTGGTTTTGTGGGATGGATTCATCCGAAGTGGATAGATGTTGACCTACTGCTGAATCTTGCGCGTCGCCGCCCAGAATGGAACTTCGTGGTGATAGGGTCAGCAAAACGGCTTGAGAACCCGCCGGCGAATCTCCATCTGCTGGGGCAACGCCCCTACCATCAGCTGCCCGCCTACCTCAAGGGGTTGGATGTGTGCCTCGTGCCGTTCAAAGATAACGCGATTACGCTGGGGGCCAGCCCCCTCAAGCTCTACGAGTATCTGGCGGCGGGGCGCGCAGTGGTCAGCACGCCCGTGCCCGACTCGTCTTACTTCGCCGAAGTGGTGTGGTGCGCTCGCGATGTGGAGGGGTTCATACGATGTATTGAAGAGGCGCTCCCCGTGGCGCACGACCCTGTTTTACAGCAACGCCGACTTGAGGCGATTGCTCCCCACACATGGGAAGCGCGCGCCGAGTATGCGCTTCAACACATTCAGAACGCCCTGCGGGGGCGATGCGATCCCCTACCCCGCGGTGAGGGCGACGCACCATCACCCAGAGAAAATACCGCTCGTTGAATCGATAAACGCTGTGAAGTGAAAAACTCTGCTCGCGTTCCAGGGCTTCAAAGAGCGCCTGGTCAATCGGGGTCAGCCCCTTGAACGAGAGAGGCGGCGGTTTCTCACTCAACAAGATAACGATGTCAGGCTTTTGAGAAAGAATATACGCCGTGTCAATCTTGTTTCCCAGACGACCTGGCAAATGCGCCAGATAAGGCTCGTTCAATCCCATGATATCAATTGTGTGGCGTTCCGCATAGTACGGGATAGCGCCTGCGTCCCCCACAGCGATTCGCGCATCGAGAGGAGTGTTCTGGTTTATCCAGCGCCCAAGGCGGATGTGGGCTTGGTTCAGTCCCTTGGCATACCGTTGACACTTGGGGAGGTGACTTAGCGAAATCCCAACCAGAAATACAAAAAGTATCCCCGGAGAAGCGCTTAGCGCCTTTCGCATCCAACCATCCTGTAGTCCTGCGCGAGAAAGCCAGGCACACAGACCCAGATGAAAAAGTAGCCAGTAAGCAGGTATTGCAGGCGCCATAAAACGATGGTGTCCCATCACTTCACCGCCCGACCATAGTACCAGCAGCCCTCGAGAAACGATTACCCCAACCAGAATTGCTGTATACGGCGAAGGGCGCTTGAGAATCGCATAGAACACGAACACCCCACTCAAAAGGCTTCCCGACTCCAGCTGCCATTTGGATAAACGGTCTATGCCCCGCAGAAACAGCTCCCACTCGCCTCCCATTTTGGCATAAAAAGTGTTTGGCAGGGGATGCCCATAGTAGAGCCAGTGCCAGATAAAGTAGGGCACAAAAAGCAGGCTCCACGCAACGAAGGCAGAGAGACTACGGGTGGACGCTTCTTGTGGGGTTGGGCAAAACTTGAAGAAGAGGAAAGTGGCTAACACGACGAAAAGCGCCCCATCCGGGCGCGTCAAGCACAAAAGTGCCGCC
This sequence comes from Armatimonadota bacterium, assembly GCA_037442385.1. Lineage (GTDB taxonomy): Bacteria > Armatimonadota > Fimbriimonadia > Fimbriimonadales > GBS-DC > LDYB01. The sequence continues at coordinate 14,109 of JBBIQJ010000008.1, read as the reverse complement.
CATATACCATACAGGCGGGAGAGCGTCCCATGATTCAGGTCCCGAAGCCACTGCAAAATCAGGAACAGCTGGATTGCCACGTAAAGAGGAGTCTCAAGTCCATCTGCTGTGGAGATGATGAATGCCGGCGTTACGGATGTCAGCGCCACAGCCGCCCATCCCGATAATCGGGTCTCAGGCGCTCGCTGAGCAATCTGGTAAGTCAAGAACAAGGTCAGCAAACTCAGCGCCCCAGAAAGCAGTTTTGTAATCTCCACAATCCGGAATTCTCCAAAAAGAAACACTGCGCTGCCGATTATCACGGTCCAGAGAAAGCTGGTGTATCCGTCTACGACCGTGCTTGGATTATAGACAAGCCCCATGCCCCTGGCAAAATGAACGGCATAGCGGAAGGTGATGTAGGCATCATCTACAGTATAGTTCCAGTAAAGCGATACAAGAACCAGCCAGAAAAGTGCGATCCCCGTAGGCTTCCAGAGTGTGTGTCGCCTCATACGGTTTGGCGTGTAATGCTCTTAGCCATGAGAACATAGACACGGACAGAAAACGCCCGCACCTCACGCCTACGACTCTTCCGACTCCGCTTGAGCCTCGCGCAACGCCTCGATAATCGCAGGTCCCGCTTTCGAATTGGGCAGGGTCTTGTGCGTACCGTCGCAAAAGGGAAAGTTTTTAGACTGCAAGCATCGACAGAGCGCCACGCGCTCGCCGGGTTCCAGTTTCAACACAGTGCGCAGTTTGCCCTCGCGCTCTTCGGTATGATGGGTTGCCATGGTTATGCGACCTCCGTCGGATAGTTGAGCGCCTGCAGTTCGGGCAACACAAACTGCCCGTCTTTGCGCACGAGGCGCCCGTCGAAGTATATCTCACCGCCGCCATATTCAGGACGCTGAATCACCACCAGGTCCCAGTGAACCTGCGATCGGTTGCCGTTGTCCGCTTCCTGATAGGCGTTCCCGGGCGTGAAGTGGAACGAGCCTGCTATCTTTTCATCGAACAGGGTGTCGTTCATCGGGTACAGAATGTACGGGTTGAACCCCAGCGACCACTCGCCGATATAGCGTGCGCCTTCATCGGAGTCCAGAATCGCATTCAGTTTGCGAGGGTTGCCTGCACCGGGGCGGTCGCCGTCGTCAGCACAAGTCGCCTCTACAATCTTGCCCCGTTTCAGGCGAAAGCGGATATTCCGATAGAGGTTGCCCTCGTACACGCTGTTGGTGTTGATGGTGATTTCGCCCTCCACCGAGTCGCGCACGGGACAGGTGAAGCATTCGCCGTCGGGAATGTTGCGCAAGCCATAACAGGGCACAACCCCAATCCCCTCGATGGAGAAGCGCAGATCGGTGCCCGGGCCTTTGATATGCACCTCGCGAGTCCGCTCCATCAGCTCCACAAGAGGTTGCACATCGCGCTCCATTTTGGAATAATCCAGCGTACACACGCGGAAGTAGAAATCTTCGAAGGCTTCGGTACTCATGCCCGCCGCTTGCGCCATCCCGACGGTGGGCCAGCGGAGCACCACCCAGCGCGTGCGCGGCACCCGAACCTCCTGATGCACAGGAACCCACCAGAGCTGGCGGATCATGCGCATCTTTTCCTGGGGCACATCGGACATCTCGGCGAAATTGGGCGTGCCGCGCAGTCCGATGTAGCCCTGCACACCCTCCATCCGCTGGCGCTCCAGCCCCACAAGAAACCGAATCTGCTCTTCGGTCGCGTTTTGATAGAGGGCGCGCAACACAGGCGTGGTCTTGGTCTCGGCAATCGGGATGCCCCCTGCATCGCTGATAGTGCGCATCAGCAGCGCCACAAAATCGGGTGGCATGTCAAACGCTTCAATCAGTACCTTGTCACCGGGCTGAACCCGAACCGAATGATGCACCAGCACATCCGCCAGTTTCTGCCAGCGTGCGTCTATCATAATGTATACTCCGACACAATCTGGGTAAGCGTCGTGAATCGCGCGTTGCGCTTTTTGAGCAGCAGAATCGCCTCGCGCAGCACCTCCACGCTGTCGTGATAATCATACCCGCCGATGCAAATCACAGGCGTGCCCTGTTCCAGATGATGTGTCAGAATCGCCTGCATGGTGTCCCAGCCCTGATCCAGATAGGCGAACTTGCCGTTGTGGGTCGCAATCGGCACCATGAGGATTCGCGCCTCACCGGGCTTGCGCAGGTCATCATATGAAGGATGATAGGGGCGCTGGGGCGCGCCGTCCCAATCTACAAACGGACGATGCTCGGCATCTGGAATCGCACTGCTGTCCACAAGAAAACCCATATCCTCCAGATACTTCAAATCGGGGGGGATCAGTGCGTAGCTGCCCGCACGGAAAGCAGTGGGCTTGATGTGAACCTGCTTGAGCATGTCTTTGCCCGTCTGGATGAGCTCGCCGCGCTCGCGAGGGTCCTCCACATAGCGCCCATAGCCATCTTCAAAGTGCAGGTGCAAGCCAAACTCGTGCCACGAGGGAATGCGGTGGAAATATTCACGGTAGTAAAGTTGAGCGTTTGCCATCGGGTCTTTGCCCGACACCTGAATCATCCAGGTGAACGGTATCGTGAACTCTTCGGCGACCTTGATATACTCCTGCGTGTAGCATCGCGGGTAATCTGCCGCTTCGCAATCCAGCGTAATCGCCACAGTCGGCATGGTTATCAATCCTCCTTACCCATCGGTCTGGTTAGATGTGGGTAGCCTTGTAGATTCGACTTTGCCGATTCGATTCCTGCCGTTTCGAAACAGGAAAAGCGCGAACCTTCTCGAATCGGTGGGGGCTGGAGGCATCAGCGATGGCGATACGAATCGGTTTTGTGGGCACAGGTGGAATTGCCCAGGCACATTTTGACGCGCTTAGCCAGATAGAGGGTGTGGAACTGGTCGCGTTTTGTGATGTGGACCCTGCACGCGCCGAGCGCGCCGCCGCCCGATTCGGCGGAAAAGCCTACACAGACTATCGAACGATGCTCAACGAAACCCCGCTCGACGCGCTCTATGTGTGCGTGCCGCCCCATGCACACGAGGGCGCCGAAGAGATGGCGGCGGAAAAGGGCATCCATCTGTTCGTGGAGAAGCCTGTGGCGCGCACGCTGGAACGGGCACGCACGATCGAAACCGCTATCAAAAAAGCGGGGATTCTCAGCATGGTGGGCTACCATTTTCGCTACTACGGCGCGACTGAGCGCGCCCGCGAACGACTACAGGGGCTACCAACGGTGCTGGTCAAAGGCGCATGGGAAGGCGGCATGCCGGGAGTCGAGTGGTGGCGCCAGCACGCGCTCTCCGGCGGACAGATTATTGAGCAGACGACCCACATCTTCGATTTGGCGCGCTATCTGGCAGGCGAGATTGTGCAGGTGCATGCCTATTTCCAGCACGCGCCAGAGCGGATGCCGTTTTCAGGCGGCGATGTGAGCGCGTCGGGCGCGGTGGCGCTTCAGTTCGCCAGCGGCGCGGTCGGCGTTATCACCAACACCTGCGTGCTGAACGCGCCCGGCGAGACAGGCATCAAGGTCTACACCCCGAATCGCGTGATAGAGGTCAGCTGGGGACGCATGACCGAATGGGAGCCGAACCGCAAAGAGGAGTTTTATTCGCGCGACAACGCCTATCACAACGAGGCGCGCGCTTTTATTCAGGCGATTCGGGAGAAAAACCCTGCGCTCATCAAAGCCGACTACAGCGAGGGCGTGCGCACGCTCGCCGTAACGCTGGCTGCCGACGAATCGGCGCGCACGGGCAAACCCATCGCAATCTCTGCTTAAACAACGGGTATAATTTTGCCCGTGCAAGAGAGCCAGCTCGAGATTGCAGGGGTTCCCATCCAGCCTGACGCGGAAATCCTCTTTTCGGAGCATTTCGCCTGCCCCGACTGTGGCGTGAGCGTCGGCGAGCTGGAGCCACGCAACTTCTCGTTCAACAGCCCCTACGGCGCGTGCCCCGAATGTAGCGGGCTGGGCACAAAAACCGAGTTCGACCCCGAACTGATCGCGCCTAACCTCTCCAAGTCGATTCGGCAGGGCGCGCTCCGACCGTTTGTCAAGCGCGACGGCGAGCTGACCGACTGGCGGCTCGCGATGTTCGAAGGCGTTGCCCGCAAGCTCGGTTTCACGGTGGACACCCCTTTAGCCAACCTCTCGCCAGAACAGTTCCATGCGCTTATGTACGGCACGGAGGGCAATGTCTCGGTTGCCGTGCGCAATAAGTGGGGGCGCGTGCGCTACATCGATACCGAGTTCGAGGGTGTGATTAACATCCTCAAGCGCAAGTACGAAGAGACGGAGAGCGAATATGTGCGTCAGGAGCTGGAGCAGTATATGTCCACGCGTCCATGCCCTGCGTGTGGGGGCAAGCGTCTCAAGCCTGAAAGCCTTGCCGTGCGTGTGGCAGGCAAAAATATCGCCGAAGTCACGCGCATGAGCATCGAGGAAGCCTATGCGTGGTTCAGCGAGCTGGAGTCGCACCTTTCAGAGCGCGAGCGCACGATCGCCGAACGCATCCTGCGAGAGGTGCGCACGCGCCTCAACTTCCTGCTCGATGTGGGGCTGGGCTATCTGACTTTAGACCGCGCGGCGAACACGCTGGCAGGGGGTGAAGCCCAGCGCATTCGGCTCGCCACCCAGATTGGCAGCGGTCTGATGGGCGTGCTGTACGTGCTGGACGAGCCAAGTATCGGTCTCCACCAGCGCGATAACCAGAAGCTGATTCAAACCCTCCTGCGCCTGCGCGATTTGGGCAACACCGTGGTCGTGGTGGAGCATGACGAAGAGACCATCCGCGCCGCCGATTACATTATTGACCTCGGCCCGGGCGCGGGCGAGCATGGGGGGCAGGTGGTGGTTGCAGGCAATCTGGAAGATGTGCTGAACTGCCCGGAAAGCCTCACGGGGCAGTACCTTGCGGGGAAGAAGCGAATCGAAGTGCCCCCATCGCGTCGCCCGCCGCATCCCGATAAGTGGCTTGTGGTTCACGGCGCGCGCGCCAACAACCTCAAAAACATCACCGTGCGCATCCCGCTGGGGCTGTTTGTGTGTATCACGGGCGTCTCTGGCTCTGGCAAAAGCACCCTGATTCAGGAGACGCTCTACCCACGCCTGATGTACCATGTGCACGGCACACGCCGTGTGTGGGGTGAACACGACGATATCGAGGGGCTGGAGTGGGTAGACAAAGTGGTGGATATCGACCAGTCCCCAATCGGGCGCACGCCCCGCAGCAATCCCGCCACCTACACGGGCGTGTTCGATATGATTCGCGAACTGTTTGCCAGTACGCCCGAAGCGCGAGCGCGCGGCTATCAGCCCGGACGCTTCAGTTTCAATGTCAAGGGGGGGCGCTGCGAGGCATGCCGCGGCGACGGGATGATTAAGATTGAAATGCAGTTCCTGCCCGATGTCTATGTGCCCTGCGAGGTGTGCAAGGGCAAGCGCTACAACCGTGAGACTCTGGAGGTCAAATTCAAGGGCAAAACGATTGCCGATGTGCTGGACATGACGGTGGAAGAGGCGCTGGAGTTTTTCAGTCCCTTCCCCGCCATCGCCCGCAAACTGCAGACCCTCTACGATGTGGGGTTAGATTACATCAAGCTGGGTCAGCCCGCGCCCACGCTCTCGGGCGGCGAGGCACAGCGCGTCAAACTCGCCACCGAACTCAGCAAACGCGCCACCGGCAACACCGTCTATATCCTCGATGAACCCACCACGGGCTTGCACTTTGACGATGTGAACAAACTCCTGAAAGTGCTTCATCGCCTCGTGGACGCAGGCAACACGGTGATCGTGATTGAGCATAACCTCGATGTGATTAAAACCGCCGACTGGATTATTGACCTAGGGCCTGAAGGCGGCAGCGGTGGCGGCTGGGTTGTGGCAGAAGGGCCACCAGAAGCTGTGGCGCAGGTTCTTGAAAGCCACACGGGGCGATTCCTGCGCCCACTGTTGGCTTCTAAGTAAGCACGCCTTTGGTAGACCTGCGCTGGCTTCCGTAGCCTGGGCGTCTTGCCTAAAATCACGCGCAGGATGCGCGTGCTACTTCCAGCTGACGCAGGTCGGCTTCGTATCAATAGGAACGGCTTCAGCCGTCGGGCAGAAAAGCCTTCTGATTCTGCAGCGGGCTGGTTTTGCTGAATAGCCTCATAAGAACCGGGCGATACCAGGTTCCACGAAAACAGGATTCTTCCGGGCTATAAGCCACTCGTTAGCCCCATCGCTTCCCTGAGTCGCCCAGCGCCTCGTAGGTGCATTCCGCATACTGGGGCACAAGGCTGGCGATTTCGCACATTACCTCGCGCGGATTGAACGGCGGGGTCTGGCGCACCTGACGAAGCCACAACTCAGCGAAAATTAGCCAGTCGGGCTTGCTTTCGCCTGGCGGCTCCAGCGCGCGCCAGAAGCGTTGCACGCGGCGCTCCCAGTTCGTGTAAGTGCCCTCGCTCTCGGCAACCGTACAGGCTGGCAAAAGCAGGTCGGCGTACTCCGCGCTCTCGGTCATGTGCGAGCCCTGTACCACCACGAATTCACATGCCCGCAGGGCACGCTCGGCAAGCGTCGGGTCATAATGCTCTCCAGCAGGGTTTGCTCCTGCCAGATAGAGCGCCTGTATCTCGCCGCTCAGGCACGCCTGAAGAATACCGTCGGTCGTCAGTCCCGGCGTACTGGGCACCGGTGCGCCCCAGGCTTGCGCGAAACGCTCGCGTTCCGCCTCGTCCTCGATAGGCGCATAACCGGGCAGTCGGTTCGGCAGCACGCCCATATCGCTTGCGCCCTGCTCGTTTGCGCCCAGATGCAGCAGGTTCAGCCCGCCCGACTCCTGATGGCAGTTCCCCGTCAGGCGCGTGAGCCACATCAGGTGTTTTACCAGCTCCTCGCTTTCAGGATGGTTCCACACCTTCTCGCCCGTCAAAATCAGCATGCTGGGCGCACTCACAAGCGCCTCGGCGAAAGCGAGGAGTTGTTCTGCCGCAATCCCTGTGTGGTCTTGCGCCCACGCAGGCGTGCAATCCTTCAGGAGCGCCCGAAGCCACGCGTGGTCGGGCAAGTTCGCGGCGACCGTTTCCGCTGGCAGTTTGTCCAGCAGGATATGGAGCAATCCCTTGACCAGCGTTAGTTCGCTGCCCGCGCGATATCGCAGGCGCGTTTCTGCGAACTCCTCCACTGCGTTCGCGACGGGATGGGCGACGGCAACTTTTACGCCGTAGTGGCGCCACGCCTTGCGCGTGCGCAGGAACACCATCGGCTGCTCGTCAATCAGGTCGGCGCCGAACACGAAAATCAGGTGCGTCGCCTCCAGGTCGCGATACTCGTTTGCCACAGGGGGCTTATTCAGCAGACTCTGTGCGTGCGCCCACAGGTCGCCCTGATAGCGAACCATGCGGTGGTCTATATGATTGCTCTGGAAACCTACCCGCATCAGTTTCTGGAACAGGTAGAGCGCCTCGTTGCTCATGTGCGCGCCTGCCAGTCCCCCAACTGCGCCTCGCGCACGCGCAAAACGCTCCAGCAGCAGCTCATATGCCTGCGCCCACGAGATGGGTTCCCACGCCGTGCCGTTGCGGCGCATCGGCTGGGTCAGCCGATTGGGCGCGTTCAGAAACGCCACCTGCTCGAACTTGCCCTTATCGCAGGTCCATGTCTCATTCACTTCGGGGTTCTCGCGGGCGTTGATGCGCACCACCTTACCCGCGCGGCTATCAAAATAGAGGTTGCACCCGTTGGAACACATCGTGCAGATGCTTTTCTGAGTCACGATGTCCCAGGGGCGGGCGCGGAAACGATAAGTACGGCTGGTCAGCGCGCCCACAGGGCAGATCTCAATCACATTCCCGCTGAATCGGCTGGTAAACTCGGTCAACTGGAAGGTATGCGGCTGCATCTGGGCGCCGCGGAAGAGCAACGCCAGCTGCGCATCGCCCGAAATCTCTTCGGTGAAGCGCACACACCGCCCGCACTGAATACAGCGCTCCAGGTCCAGCATCACATACTTCGAGAGCGGGAACGCTTTCGGCAGGTGGCGCTTGATCTCAATATAGCGGCTGATGGGCGGTCCGTAAAACTGCGTGTTGTTCTGGAGCGGGCACTCGCCGCCGCGGTCGCAAATCGGGCAGTCCAGCGGGTGATTGATGAGCAAAAACTCCAGCACGGCGCGGCGGTCTTTGATAATCTGCTCGCTTTCTGTCCACGCCACCAGCCCTTCCGTGCAGGGGAGTGTGCAGGACGCCTGTGGCTTGGGCATTTTGCGCACGGAGCCGTCGGGCTGTTTGTAGCCGACCTCCACCAGACACATGCGGCACATCCCGACGGGCTGCATATACTTGTGATAGCAGAAGATGGGAATATCCTCTCCGATACGCTTGGCGGCTTCCACCAGCAGTTCGCCTTCGGGCACTTGCAGGGGGATGCCATTGATTTCGATATTGACCAGTTTCGGCTGCGCGTTTTTTGCTCTGGGCATGGCTTGTGAATTTTATCACATTCCTGCTCCCAAATGCAAGGGGTTGCTCCCCGCACCCTACCTCCTGAAGATGCTGGACTTACAGACACGCGATTCCTCAAGCATCCACTACCGAATCAGCCCTTTGCGAAATGCCCACACGACCGCCTCCAGCGTGCTCTGCACCCCTAACTTCGCCCGTATCCACCCCAGCTCATTCTGAAAGGTGCGCTCGCTGACGCACGCCGCCTCCGCCGCTTTCTGCACGCTCCCTGCATCCACCAACTGTTGTAAGCGCTCCACCTCCAGCGGTGTGAGATATCCCTCCACCACAATCTCCGCTGCCACAGGTTCAGCGGGGGGGGGGAACACGACTTCTATCTCCTCATCTCGTTTCAAGACCCGCTGCAAATAGCTGAGCAGCGCTTCATCACGACAATAGACCAGCACTTTGTAGGAATTCAGCCGCATCCATGTTCACCTCCTGTGATGAGTTCGATGGTGCTGGCGGTTTCTCCTGCTGGAGGTGGTGCGGAGCGCGCGGGTTCAATAGAGACATGGCTTGTATGGGACTGAGTAATTTTACTCAATTTGCCCGTTTGTGTCAATTTCTCTATGCAAGGGCGGGATCGCAGGGGGTACACTGGCGGCGCAACAATCGATTGGAGACGGAGGGTGTAGCGATGAAGGCGATGTGGATCGGGAACGGATTGGTAAACAGCCACCGTTGGGTGGTGCGTAAGCGTGGAGCAGGGATTTTTGACCTGCGTAGCGTGCGCCAGCTGCTGATGAGCCGAGCAAAACACACAGCGACGCTACTTCTGGTTGCTATCGGAAGCCTGCTTTTGTCGTCTCCCTTACTAAGCCAGACGACCGATATAGAAGACCCGTGGGAAACCCATCCTCTACTGCTGTCATACCTCATTTTTACGGAGGTCAGTCCGCCCAGAAGCACTGAAGAGTATGAATGTGCGAGACAGGAGCTGTATACGACCCTATCGCTATCTGAATCTGAGATAGCCCAACTTGAGGAGATTGCAGGGCGGGAGTACGACACCTTTTTGTGGCTCAAGTGGCGCGAGGCTTCTTCAGCCAATCTAGCCAATAGGGAGGAACTACTTTCATCACCCTGTCCACCACAAATAGAACCAGTGCTGCCTGTTGATCCAGCAGGGGACTGGGATGCGGTAGTATGGCAGATTCATGGATACACGGATAGCGCCCTGCAGCAACTGCTGGGTAGTGAGCGATACAAGCAGTTTCGCGTATGGTTAGCGGATTGGTGGAAACGACATCGAAAGTGGTTACAGAGGTGGACTCAGCAAGGTCAAATATATCCTGCTGCTGATATCGCTACTGTTCGTGTATTCGCCACCCAGTATATCCCAGAAGGGGGCGAGTGTGCGCGAGAGGTCGCCTTGCCCGATAGATACATCAAATTTGCCAATAGAGGCTGGTGTAGTAGTATCCCACAAGAGTATCGCCAGTATTATCAATGCCCTGCAAATCCACTATACACAGTAGATATTCGACGAGATAACAGGCAGGCTAATGAGGTGCCAGTGTGGGAGGTGGGACCATGGAATGAGGACGATAACTATTGGGATAACTATCCACCAAATAATAATGGATCTCCCAGACGCACCCCACCAGCATTTGAGGATGATCAGCGCTGTTATCGCTTCCTGAACCTGGGTGAACCGGAGGCACAAGCAGCGTTCACTGAAGGGTATAATCCAGGCGTGCAACAGCGGCGTCAGTGGATATGTGTGTTTAGTAGATGCAGCGACCGCCCCAGCCCCGTGCAAGGGAAGGGCGCGACCAATTTTGTCGGTTGGTAACTAATCCTGCAGGGATTGATCTAAGCCCAGCAGTGGCGCGGGAACTGGGGCTGCGCAGCGAGCCGGGTCGCCGTGAAAATGCATGGGTCACCGTTGTTGTCGCGCGCTTGCCATGAGGAGGAGTCCAGACATGAGAGTACGAACGATTGCTGGGATAGCATTTGTCCTGCTTGTCTGCGGCTATAGCCTGCATTATCAGGAGCCAGCCACTCCCACCTCTCCACAGGTTCGCAAGAAAGTTACCCTTACCGCAATGTTGGTGGATTTCTCGCCGAGTGCCATGGTCATGCACCTTATCCCCGTTGAACCGAGTGCTGAACGGCTGGGATTGAAAAAACATCAACTCATTAAGCTTCCGATAGATTCTGATCGCACCCGCTTTGTGTCGCCTGAAGGGAAGCAGATAAGTCCCCGTGATCTGGAGCCAGGTATGTGCGTGCGGCTCAAAGGCGAACTGGAAATAGAGATAGTCAACGGTGAGGCGCCGACGGAGGAGCCTGTGATACACACCGACACAGTACGCCTTGTTAGCTGGAAGCCCTGCTTGCCTCCCGCACGGTTGCAGGGGCAACTGATAGAGGTTGACGCCAATCGTTGTGGGAATGCAGGCAAACTTCAAGTGGGCGATAAAGTTATCTCGATTGAGCTGCGTCGGAAGGTGCAGTTGCGCGGTGGAGAGCAGTGGCGGAAGGAGTTTGAGCGTCATCGGTTGCTTGGGCTGCGGGTAGGCATGGAGCTGGAGGTGAAAGGCTATTGGTTTGATTGGGAGAGAGCGACTCTTCAAGAAGGGGCAGCGAAAAACGAACCAGAGAAATTTATCTCGGATCAGGTTTTAGTGGAGGAGATACGGATTGTGGAAGAGCGAGAGGTTCGCTAAGGTGTTTTGAGGTGATTGACACCTGAGCCACTGGAGGCGTGAGCTGCATCGGTGCTCAGGCTTGGGTGGCTGGCGTCGCGCACAGTGCAGACAGCCAACGGGAGTGAGACGACGACCTATACTTATGACGAGTGGGGTCGGTTGCGGGGGATAGACTACCCGCGCAGTGCCGATGTGCGCATGGGCTGGGGCGGCGAGAACCGTCGGGTGTGGGTTGTGGATGGCGCAGGGCGTCGGGAGTATACCTACGATGCGTGGGAGCGGGTGCTGCGTCAGCAGGGCTGCTGTGGGAGCGAACCAGGGATAGAGGTGGTAGCGGTCTCGGCGGAGTACGACACGGCGGGCAGGAAGCGGTTTGAGAAGGAGCGTTGGTCGGACGAGAGTGTCGTGCGCACGATTGAGTACACCTATGATGCGCTGGGACGGTTGGAGAGTGTGGGCGACTATCGGGGCAGTGTGGTGTACCGTTATGAGCCGAGCACGGGGCGGCTACAGCGGGAGGATTACCCGAACGGGAGTTATGTGCAGTATACCTACTATAGCGCGGATAACCCGTTGCAGGTTGGTCAAGTATGGAAGGTGGGGCATAAGCGCGCCAATAGTGGCAGTTTGCTGATAGGGTATGAATACACCTACGACCTGCTGGGTCGGGTGGTGCAGAGCGTGGAGCGTCCGAGTGGGGACACGACGGTTTACACCTACACGCCTGCGGGTCAGTTGGGGAGCGAAGTGCGCACGGGTCAGGTGGCGTACAGTCGGTGGTATGGCTACAATCCCGATGGCAGTCGGGCGATGGTGATGCGGGACGATGTAGTGAACGGGACGCACTGGGATATCTACAGTTATGACGCGGTGTCGGGTCGGTTGGTGAGCGTGCTGGATGTGTGGAGTGGCGAGGAACATAGTTTTGTGTGGAACCCTGAAGGGACGCTGGCGCGTTGGAGCAACAACCGAACAGTTATGCACGGGTGTTTGGGTATGATGAGGAGGGTCGTTTGACGCGGATAGAGCGGGATTATGGGAACGGCGATTTGCAGGTGGCAATTGATAATCTACACAATCGCTTGGTCGACTACTGTGAGCAAAAAGAGCGAAACTGCATTGAACGATGTCCGCGTCCGAAACCGCGCAATAAAGGAAAATGTAAGTCGCAAACGCAAATAGTTGATCGGTGTGAGTTGGAACGGGTATACTAGGCAGGTGATGGAATATGTTAGGGCGCAGGATAGCCGGCTGGTTTCTTGCGGGTATAGTTGTATTTATTCTGCACGAATATAACAAAACCGAGAATTTCCTTTATTGATTCTGGATAGTGATGTTCTTTGGTAGTTTGTTGATTAGTGGTATCTGGCGCATTTACCTTTGGCGTTATTCGGGGTTAAAGCGATATAATCTAAAGCACATGCTAATCATGGCTATGAGTGCGGGAACTATATCTGCAGGTGCTCACAATCTGTTCGAGAACTCGCCCGATGTTCCACAGATACTCTCGCTTGCATCGTGGATATGGATTGGTGTTACCTACAGCTTGGCAGGTTATGCCCTTTCAGATATCTTTCTATCGGAAAGCGAGGTAGCCAAGTGATGGGGATTGCGAGGTGGATGATGGGTTCATCGGGTGATCTGTGGGGTTATTATCCGCAGGACAGCAACGGTCTGGCGGTGCAGAATGCGCCTGCGGAGCCGTGCGCGTGCCCTGTCTTCGCGCCGACGAATGGAGCGGTATACTCTCTGCTGGTGGATGGGGGGTGTGGCGGAGGACAGTGTGAGGAGATGCCGCCACAGCTGCCTCCCGCTATTTTCCCGGTGTGCTGCGTGGACCTGTGTGCTACAGCCCCATAAAGAGGTGAAGACCGAATATGGCGGAAACACTTTGTGCCAGCGGTAGCTGTTGTATCGCTCGCGCTCTTGTTGTGTACGGGAAGTGGGTGGCTATTCTTCCTCACGGTGTTGACAAGACACTTCCCTTTTTCGCCCATCTTTGCGACAGAGCGGGCTTAGCGCCCGAATGTTGGCATGACAAACAGGAATCGCCAGCTCAGGCGCGGACGCTTTCGTAAGTTGCATTTGCGAGTTTGAGACCACGCCTGCAGGGGGCGCACCAGGCATTCCCGTTCGGTATAATTCCCTCTCGGTGGAGATGGGCATGAACGAGTATAACCCGAAAGCGATTGAGCCGAAGTGGCAACAGCGCTGGCAGGAGGCGAAACTGTTTCGCACGGAAGAGACGCCCGACAAGCCCAAATGCTATGTGCTGGAGTTTTTCCCGTACCCTTCAGGCGATGGGCTGTCAGTAGGGCACTGCCGGAACTACATCCCGTGCGATGCGCTGGCGCGCTTTATGCGCATGCGCGGCTACAATGTGCTGCACCCGATGGGCTGGGACGCTTTCGGGCTACCCGCCGAAAACGAAGCCATCAATAAAGGCTCGCACCCCAAAATCACCGTGCCGCGCTATGTGGCGAACTACAAGCGCCAGATGAACATGCTCGGGCTATCCTACGACTGGGAGCGTGAAATCAACTCCAGCCACCCCGATTACTACAAGTGGACGCAGTGGTGGTTCCTGTTGCTCTATAAGCGGGGGCTGGCATATCGCGCGAACGCGCCCGTGAACTGGTGTCCCTCGTGCCGCACGGTGCTGGCAAACGAGGAGGTGGAGGGGGGCAAGTGCTGGCGCTGTGGGAGTCTTGTGGAAAAGCGCGACCTGCCCCAGTGGTTTTTCCGAATCACCGCTTACGCCGACCGCCTGCTGGAAGATTTGGAGGAGCTGGACTGGCCCGAAGGCATCAAGCAGATGCAGCGCGCGTGGATTGGGCGCAGCGAGGGCGTAGAGTTCGAAATGCAGGTACAGGGGCGCCCCGACCTGAAGTTTCGGGTCTTCACCACGCGCATCGACACGGTGTTCGGCATGACCTTTGCGGTGCTGGCGCCCGAACATCCGCTGGTGGACGCCATCAC